>QHRA01000284.1 GCA_003221295.1 Verrucomicrobiota bacterium
CTTCGTCCAATCGTGTTCCGGTCAAAACACCTTCTTGATCACCGGCGTTGATGGCGAAGTGCTCGAGGTGCGCGGCCTCGGAATATACACGCAGCGTAATTTTGTCGGGCTCCGTCATTCCGTATTGTTTTATCTGCAGGGTAGCAGGCCCCGCAGCTCCATCTTGGAGCGGGACTTTAATCTCCAGGTGATCCGGCTGCGGCAGTTTCCAGTTCGCTCGAATGGCGCTTTGCCGTGTACTCCACTTATCTCGGAGGCGTGCTGGTACCTGAGGTCCCGGTCCTCGATAGGGTTGTTATCGATAAGACTCGCCATGACCTGCAGGCATTGGCCACCTCCTCGTGCTGATAATTCGGTGTTTTTTGGGATGCTGTACCCAACCAGAAAAGAAGAAGCTTATGGAAAAAACGTCAGGCGCAAACGAACAATTAGCGGCTCGGCGATTCGCCTCAGCGACGTGCGCTAGCGCGACTTTTCATGGGACGAAGCTGAAGATCTTCGGCCAACTTGAAGGTCAGATCGGTCTCAGCAGGAATCTCCTTTTTCCGGCCGCGATAGACCTCCGCTCCGGCACCGCCCGCCCCGCCTACCAGAGCTCCGATGGCAGCTCCCTTGCCTCCGCCCAGGAGCGCTCCCAACACAGCGCCGATCGCAGCGCCGCCGCCTACATACTTGGCCGTCCGCTTGTTCGCGCCTAGCCCACTGGAGCTCGATTTTCCAGCGACGGTGATCAGATAGCTGCGCCCATTTATCGTGACCGACCGGAGGTCTAGCGTTGTGTCTTTCCCATTGTTCACAGCAACCAGCCGCGCCGGACTGCCGCGCGGGATCAGAACCGCGCCCGACGTATCAGTCACGTCCTGGCTGATGGTCGCGCCATAGGATGCCCCTGCCGCGGGCTTTGCCGGAATCCACTGAACAGAGTTTTCATACTGGCACCGCCAGGGGGAAGATGCGGGGTGTCGATTAGGCGTTGCCCGGCTCCTCCGAGTGCCCGAGCAGAGATTTGCAGATCTGGACGAAATCGCATCTCTAAAATTACAGCTTAGAGAACATCGCGGGACTATAATTCGGCCTGCAAAACACAGTCCTTGGACGATCTGTTGAGGGAGCGAATGGGACGAAAAATTCTGGCTGTGCTGACCCTCGCCGCATTGCTTGTATCTTCCGCAGCTGGGTTCGACACCTATTGGCATTCGCAATGCAGCCAAAAGGTGGGTGAGCAGTTCGGTTTCACCGAAGATGCGTGGAAGATCATGCAGCTTGGCAACTTCTCTCCCGATTTCTTCGGTCCGGTATCCGAATACGCCTCCAAGAATCTCCAGCGCCCAGAACTCGATGCGCTTAATCAGTATGCAGCGAATAATCCGCAGGTGCGCGGCGCCGCGATCTTCTTCCACTTTGATAACCTGAACAGCGACCTGCACAGCAACTCAGATTTCGATTACCTTTTTAGCCACTTGCTGCAAAGCACGCAGAACCTGCTCGCCGGCTACAACAACCTTCACGTCGATGACCGCACGCGCAAGGTCCTAACGCTTATCACACTAGGTGCTTCGCTCCACGCCGTGCAGGATTTTTACAGCCACTCCGATTGGATCCACAATGATTTCAACAAAACTGACGTCAAGATGGCAAAGCTGGCCACGGGTGGGGTTCGCGCCCCCACTTGGTTCGAATATCGGAACAGGAACAACGATCCAGACAAGTGGCCCTTCCAGGTGAAAGCCGGTATTTATCCCCCAATTGCTGGGGTGCAGAACACTCACACTCACTTGAACCACGACAATTCGCGCCTCATGTACACGGAGTACGAAAATCCTGGCCAGCCATTGCGCTCGCAGGCGGAGTATCACAACGCCGGCGCGGTTCCGGCGCGCGGCGACGACGCCTCAAATCTCGCCCACCAGCAGCTCGCGGTGAATACCGCGATGGCAGCCAGTATCGAGTGGATCGACAAGCTCGAAGAAAACTCCGATGCAAAAACTGCCATTGATGCGGCCAAAGGGTGGAATCTGAAAACGCACGATCCTCACTTGGCCAAAGAACTGGAGGCGGGTGTGGTCACACAGATGGCGCTCTCCTGCGCCGCCGGCACATGGGATGGCGCTGACCCTCCGAGTGACCGTGGCACACTCTGCCGCTCGGTGCTCGGGCGCAAAATGAATACGCTTGGTAGTACAACCGGCTCGGAACTGGTATCCGAAATGATAGGTTTGGCTGCGAACCTCGTTACACCGTTGGCGCTCAAATTCACTGGCCTATTCTGGGATGTCCACGGCCAGTACCACATCCTGGAACGCCTGGCGGAGGGTGTCGGCTCTAGCTCAGGCCACTACAGCTTCGCAAAGAAATCGGTCAGATAGTGCGCAAGGCGAGACAATGGCGAGATCTCGAACACACTGCGGAGATGTTTCTTGATTGCTTCGGGTTGCGCTATACCGTTACCCACTTTAGAGGAGGCTCCTTATGCTCAGCGGCTTCAGGCAATTCATTCTTCGTGGCAATGTAGTGGATATGGCGGTGGGCGTGGTCATCGGCGCAGCTTTCGCTACCGTGGTCACCGCCTTCACCAAAGACCTGCTCACGCCTCTTATTGCGGCGATCGTGGGTAAGCCCGATTTCTCCGCCATCAGCTTCACCATTCATGGCTCGCTGTTTCCGATCGGAGACTTCATCAACGCGGCCGTGTCGTTTCTGCTGGTCGCCGTTGCGGTGTACTTTTTTGTGGTCACGCCCATCAACGCCCTGGTCTCGCGCATGCGCAAAGCACCCGCCCCGGCCGATCCTACGACCAAGAAGTGCCCGGAATGCAAAATGGAGGTCCCGATCGACGCCCGCCGTTGCGCCCATTGCACCTCGCCTTTGAGCTCAGCCCAGGCCGCGTAGGAAACCGAAGAGCACGTCTTCATCACTCGGGCCGCCGTGGTTTGGGTGCCCAGTCGGTTTGGGTGCCAGGGCGGTACCTTCACCAATCGACCGGAAGTGGTTTTGGGTGGCGCAGCGCTTCTAGCGCTGCGATAAGCGAATCCCAAAGAGAACCCCGCGGAGCAGCTCAGGCATTTCTTATACGATAATCACGTGCCTGCTTTCCTCTATCGGTCTCGAACCCTCCCACGCTGCCGCCGAAAGTGCAATCCAATTTGGGCGCTCTCGCTGATGGTATCTATCGCAACGCCTCTTTCGGATTCAGCGACAAACTCCCCTTTGGCTGGGTGGATCGCACCGCTGACATGCGGGAAGGTGACGATCCCGGCAAGCTGCTGTTACTCGCCGTCTTTGAGCGCCCGCCTGAAGCAACCGGCACCACAATCAATTCTGCCGTGGTAATTGCCGCAGAAAAAGTTTCGTCGTTTTCCGGCCTGAAGACCGCCTCCGATTATTTCGGACCGATCACCGAGCTGGCTACCGCCAAAGGTTTCTCTGTGCTGAATGAGCCACACGATTTTGTCGTCGGGACAAAGCACCTGGTCCGTGGCGATTTCAGCAAGCAGCGCGGTTCACTGACCATGTATCAGGCTTCGCTGGTCACTCTGGAGAAGGGTTACGCAGTTTCGTTCACGTTTATCGGCGGCGGTGAGGATGAAATTGAAGAATTAATTGAGAAGCTCAGTTTCTCTGGGGGCAAGCAGCCGCAGTCAAGATGAGCGGTGTAGGCGCGGGCGTCCTCGCCCGTGCTCTTCTTACTCCAGCGGTTCCGGCTGGAGCGCAATATCCTTCTCGCCGGCGGCTTTCTTTTCGCTGTATTTCTTCACCCATGCCTCCCAGCTTTTGCCGGCAGCGGTGTCGCGGCCAGTAAACGCGAGGGCGGCGATATCGGAATACGCAATCGAGATTTTCTGAGACGAATCCTTGGGATAGATCCTTACGAGGGAGTCAGCCAGCGTCGACCCGCTGCGCCGGTCGAACAGATACCCTTCAATCTTCGTGCCGTCTTTGC
>QHRA01000260.1 GCA_003221295.1 Verrucomicrobiota bacterium
GGGGGATCTCGCGCAAGCGGGTGCGCTCCTAGCTCCACTTGTCCCACCTGCTGACGATTCTCCTACGTTGGAAATACAGGCGTACCAAGCGATCCTGGAACGCCGGCCGGAGCCAATCATTGCGCGGCTAAAGGAACTAGTTGCCAAACCGGATCCGGCCTTGGGTTACATCAACGGCGAACTGCGATTTTACCTCGGTTGGATACAACAAGTGACCGGAGATCACGCCGCCGCCGAAGCAAGCTGGCGTCAGGCGCGCACGGAATTGGAACCGTTTGTCAAGGACCAGCCGGAGAATACCCAGCTGCTGGGAGATCTGGCATTTACCTATGCCAATCTCGGGGACAAAGCCGCCGCAATGGCTGTCGCCGACCGGGCGATGGCCGCCGGCACCCCGGAGAAAGACGCGCTGTATGGACACTTCCCGCTCGAGATTGTCGCGCGGGTGGCTGCGGTTGCGGGCGACTCCGATCGTGCCATCCCCGCCTTGCAGAAACTGCTCTCCGTATCGTACTCGGGCGCAATCGGTGGCGGAACGCCGCTTACTCCTGCGCTGCTCCGCCTGGATTCCATGTTCGATCCGATTCGAAACGATCCGCGCTTCGAAAAATTGGCTTCTGGTGCCGAAAGAATGAAGTAGAGCCTTCGTTCGCAACCGAGTAGAATTCCGCCACCGTGTCCGCAGAGGTTAAGAAGGAGATCGAGCTCGAGATCGCCTATGTGCTCTTCGTCGACATTGTCGGCTACTCCAAGCTCGTGACTTCGGAGCAGCGGCGGCTGCTCGAATTGCTTAATCAAATCGTCCGCGAGTCCGAACATTTCAGATTAGCCGAGGCAAAGCACCGCCTCCTTACCGTGCCTACCGGTGACGGCATGGCCCTGGTCTTTTACAACACTCCCGAAGCGCCGGTGGAATGCGCGCTGGAGGTTAGCAGTGCCGCCAGCGAACACCCCGAGTTGAAGCTACGGATGGGAATTCATAGCGGACCGGTCAGCGGCGTAGTGGACGTAAGTGGCCGCGCAAACATAGCCGGAGCAGGAATCAACATTGCGCAACGTGTCATGGATTGTGGCGATCCTGGTCACGTCCTCATCTCCAAGCACATGGCTGAGGACCTGGAGCAGTACGGCCAATGGAAGCGTTGTCTGCACGATCTGGGCGAATGCGAGGTGAAGCACGGGGTGCGCGTCTCAGTGGTCAATCTGTACACGGAAGATCTCGGCAATCCCGAAGTACCTCGGAAGTTTCGGCACGCGCGCCAGGAAGCAGCGCTGCCAGTTTCAACTGAGAAGCGCACTGGCACTCGAAGCTGGATCGTCGCTACCGCTGCGGTCGTCCTCATTGCCGGGCTTGGTATAGGTGGATTTTTGTTATCGCGGCGTTCCGTGCCGGCAGGCAGTAACCGTCAGACGGTCCGCAGCGAAACCCAAGTGGGAGAAACCGGACGGCCCTCCAGCGCCTTACCAGCCCCAGCTGCCGCTCCTGAAAAAAGCATCGCCGTTCTGCCCTTCGAAAATCTGAGCGACGAAAAACAAAACGCTTTTTTCACCGATGGTGTGCAGGACGAAATTTTGACCGACCTGGCGAAAATTGCTGATCTCAAAGTGATCAGTCGCAGTTCAGTGATGCAGTACAAAAGCGGCGTAGCACGCGACCTGCGCAAGATCGGGCAGGAGCTGGGCGTCGCACATTTGCTCGAAGGGAGTGTGCAGCGGGCTGCGAACCGCGTCCGCGTGAACGCACAGCTGATCGACGCTCGTAATGACGCGCATCTGTGGGCGCAGACCTATGATCGCGATCTGGCCGATGTGTTTGCCATCCAAAGCGAGATCGCGAAGGCAATCGCTGATCAGCTTCAGGCAAAGCTTTCGCCGAGTGAAATAAATGCGATCGAACGTGCCCCTACCGCCGATGTCACAGCCTTCGATCTTTACACGCAGGCCAAGAGCCTTTTGCTGAATATTAGTTTCAGCGCGAAGAACCTCTCGAATATGCTGCAGGCGGTCGATCTTCTGGAAAAGGCAGTGGCCCGTGACTCCTCTTTCTTTCAGGCTTATTGCCTGCTCGCCTCTGCTCACGACAGCATTTATTTCCTCGGCAACGAGCACACACCTGCGCGGCTGGCAGCAGCCGAAGCGGCGATTGAATCAGCGTCAAGGATGCGACCCGACGCGGGTGAGACTCATCTGGCCAGAGCGGAGAACCTTTACCGTGGATATCGCGATTACGATGGGGCGCTAGCCGAGTTGGATATCGCAGGCCGAACGCTGCCCAACGATTCGCGGATCCCCCAGCTCGCCGGATACATTGTGCGTCGACGCGGCAATCAGGAGGAGGGTTTACAGTACCTGCTGCGATCTTTGGAACTCGACCCGCGCAATTTTCTCACTCTGCAGCAAACGGCGCTGAGCTACCAGATCCTGCGAAGGTATGCAGAGATGGCTCGCGTGCTGGATCGCGGATTGGCGATTAAGCCCGACGACGTCGAGACGCGCGCGGCACGCGCTGTTGTTGAGCTTGACTGGAAAGCCGACACGCGTCCTGTGCATCAATTAATGGAGGAGTTGCGGGCCAGAGAGCCTGCCGCGCTGAAACGCGTTGCCGACACCTGGTTCACGTGCGCGCTGGCTGAACGCGATCCTGTCGCAGCTGAAGCGGCGATATCGGCTCTGGGCGAGAGTCCTTACGACTACAATCAGGGCGCAATTTATTTCAACCACTTAGTCCTCGAGGGCCTTATCGCCCGCATGATGAACGACGAAGCCAAAGCTCGCGCCGCGTTCAGTGCTGCGCGTCCGGAACAGGAAAAGGTTGTACAAGCCCAGCCCAACCATGGGCCGGCTCTGTGTGTTCTTGCGCTAATTGACGCCGCTCTCGGCAGAAAAGCCGAAGCTTTAAGCGAAGCGCGCCGCGCAGTTGAGCTTCTGCCAGTGGAAAAAGACGCCTTCAACGGTCCACAAATGATTGAGATGCTCGCCATGGCTGCGGCGTGGCTGGGGGAAAAAGATCTGGCGTGCCAGCAACTAAGCATCGAAATGCGTCTACCCGGTATCGTAAGCTATGGTCAATTGAAGCTGATGCCCTACTGGGACCCGCTCCGCGGCGATCCGCGCTTCGAAAAAATCGTCGCCTCGCTCGCGCCGAAGCTGTAGCCAGCGGCGTTGACGCCGGCCTGTGCTCGCAACCGAGAGGCCGCGGTCGGCGCCCCGCGGCTACAACGCCCAAAGAATGATCTAGAGGTCTAGCCCACACGCGGCTACAATCTCCAACGGTGTCGACGGAGGTTAAGAAGGAAATCGAGCTGGAGATCGCTTATGTGCTCTTCATCGACATTGTCGGCTATTCCAAACTCGTAACGCACGAGCAACGGCGGCTGCTCGACTTACTAAACGGAATTGTCCGCCAGGCGGAACACTTTCGCTCGGCCGAGGCAAAGAGTCGGCTCATTACCATGCCTACTGGTGACGGTATGGCGCTCGTCTTTTACAACACTCCCGAAGCCCCGGTGGAGTGTGCGCTGGAAATTAGCAATGCCGCCAGCGAACACCCCGAGCTAAAGCTACGGATGGGAATTCACAGCGGACCGGTTAGCGGCGTGGTAGACGTAAGTGGTCGCTCCAACATTGCGGGAGCCGGGATCAACATCGCGCAGCGGGTGATGGATTGTGGTGATGCCGGCCACGTCCTCATCTCTAAGCACATGGCGGAGGATTTGGAGCAGTATGGCCATTGGAAGCGGAATTTACACGATCTGGGCGAATGCGAGGTGAAGCACGGGGTGCGCGTCTCAGTGGTCAATCTGTACACGGAAGATCTCGGCAATCCCGAAGTACCGCGGAAGTTCCGACATGGCCGCCAGAAAGCAGCGCTGCCAGTTTTAACTGAGAAGCGCACTGGCACTCGAAGCTGGATCGTCGCTGCCGCTGCCATCGTCCTCATTGCCGGGCTTGGTGTAGGCGGATACTTGTTATCGCGGCGTTCCGTGCCGGCAGGCAGTAACCGTCAGACGGTCCGTGGCGAAACCGAAGCGGTAGAAACCGGACGCCCCTCCAGCGCCTTACCAGCACCAGCTGCCGTTCCTACAAAAAGCATCGCCGTTCTGCCTTTTGAAAACCTGAGCGACGAAAAACAGAACGCCTACTTCACCGATGGGGTGCAGGACGAGATTTTGACTGACCTAGCCAGAATCGCTGACCTGAAGGTGATCAGCCGCTCCAGCGTGATGCAGTATAAGACCGGTGTGGCGCGCGATCTCCGCAAAATCGGACAAGAACTTGGCGTGGCGCACCTGCTCGAAGGCAGCGTGCAGCGGGCAACGAATAAGGTGCGAGTCAACGCGCAGCTGATTAATGCACGTACCGACGCGCACGAGTGGGCGGAGAATTATGATCGGCCGCTTGATGATGTCTTCGCCATCCAAAGCGAGATTGCCAAAGCCATCGCCGACCAATTGCAGGCCAAGCTGTCACCGAGCGAGAAGAACGCCATCGAGGAACGTCCCACCACAGACGTCGCTGCATTCGAACTCTATAGCCGGGCCAAGGACCTCATTCTCAACACCGGTTTTAGTGCGATTAGCGCGCAGAATCTGCTGGCGGGAATCGATTTGCTCAACCAGGCCCTTGCGCGCGATCCCTCCTTCTTCGCCGCGCAGTGCCAGCTCGCCTACGCGCACGACACACTTTATGCCCTGGGCACCGATCACACCCCAGCCCGCCTGGCTTTAGCGGATAAGGCTTTGCGGGCCGCCTCCCAGCTACGGCCTGACGCCGGCGAAACGCATCTCGCCCGCGCCAATCATCTTTATCTCGCGTATCGAGATTACGACGGCGCGCTGGCCAAGCTGGAGGTTGTCCGTGGGACAATGCCCAATTCGCCTCGCGTTTTCGAGTTGACTGGTTTCATCGCGCGGCGGCGAGGCGCCCACGAGGAAGGACTCCGTAATTTGGAGCGCGCAGTCGCCCTGGACCCGCGAAACTTCTACACCCTGCAGCAGCTCGCCATCAGCTATGAGCTTCTTCGTCGCTTTGCTGACGAAATTGCCATCCTGGATCGCGCATTATCGATTAAACCGGATGATGCTGAGACGAAGGCAGGCCGCGCGTTGGTCTTCCTCGATTGGAAAGGTGATACTCGCCCTTTGCATCAAACGATTGATGAGATTCGCGCCAAGAATCCAGAGGCTGTTAAGAGCGTCGCCGATGTGTGGTTCCTCTGTGCTCTGGCAGACCGCGATGCCTCGGGGGCGGAAACAGCCCTCGACGCGCTCGGGGACGCCACCTTTGGCGACGACCAAGTGCAGTTCGATGCTGCGTTCGGCCGTGGTCTGCTCGGGCGAATGCTGAAGGACGAAAATAAGGCGCGGTCCGCTTTCGAAGCGAGTCGCCCCGAACAGGAAAAAATTGTGCAAGAACAGGCAGAGTTTGGTCCCGCAGTTTGCATCCTTGCCTTGATTGATGCCGGGCTCGGCCGGAAAGAGGAAGCGCTGCGTGAGATCCGGCGCGCTCTCGAGCTGGTGCCGATGGAGAAGGATTCCACCAATGCAATCCACATGATCCATTATTCGGCCATTGTCTACGCATGGGTCGGCGAGAAAGATCTCGCGCTGCAAAATCTCGCGAAGGCGGCACAACTACCGGGTTTTCTCAACTACGGCCGACTGAAACTCCTGCCCTGGTACGACCCGCTCCGCGGTGATCCGCGCTTCGAAAAAATCGTTGCCTCGCTCGCGCCGAAGTAATGAAGATCAGCTCTAAGCTCTGCTTGTCGCGCTGTCACGCCCTAGCTGAGCTCTAATTTCAGCCCGAAATCCGGGCTCGCTGCTAATCGCGACCAGCTCGCCTGCTGATTCGAAGCTTGATTGTTGAACTCCTCGAAGCCGCGCGTGAAGCCATTGCGGAAACCTTCGATCCACTGCCCTCGATCTCTCCTGACGTGCATTCTGTCAG
>QHRA01000194.1 GCA_003221295.1 Verrucomicrobiota bacterium
TGCCCGGCGCAAGAGTGAGTGGCGGCATCAGTAACATTTCGTTCTCCTTTCGCGGCAACAACGCCGTCCGCGAAGCGATGCACGCGGCGTTTTTATATCATGCGATTCGCGCTGGCTTGGACATGGGAATTGTGAATGCAGGTCAGCTTGCGGTTTACGAAGAGATCGAACCGGAGCTGCGCGAACGAGTGGAGGACGTGCTCCTGAACCGACGCGCCGATGCGACGGAGCGGCTGGTTGATTTTGCCGAGCGCGTGCAAGCGAAAGTGAAAGAGCCAGTGCAGGAAAAAGCCTGGCGCTCTGCTCCGGTGGAGGAGCGGCTCAAACACGCGCTGGTGCAGGGGGTGGTCGATTTCATCGAAAGCGATACCGAAGAAGCGCGTCGTAAATTTTCCAAACCGCTCCAAGTAATCGAAGGGCCGCTCATGGCTGGAATGAGCGTGGTGGGCGATTTGTTTGGCGCCGGCAAAATGTTCTTGCCGCAGGTGGTGAAGTCAGCGCGGGTGATGAAAAAAGCGGTGGCGTATTTGATGCCGTTCATGGAAGCGGAAAAAACGGCGGGCGCGAAACCTCAGGCGCGCATCGTCATGGCCACGGTCAAAGGCGACGTCCACGACATCGGCAAAAATATCGTCGGCGTCGTGCTGCAATGTAACAACTACGAAGTGATCGACCTCGGGGTGATGGTGCCGGCGGCTAAAATTTTGGAAACCGCGCGCGCGATAAATGCCGACGCGATCGGCCTGAGCGGCCTCATTACCCCTTCGCTTGATGAAATGGTGCATGTCGCGCAGGAAATGGAACGGGAAAAATTTCGCGTGCCGCTCCTGATCGGTGGAGCAACCACCAGTCGCGCGCATACCGCGGTAAAAATCGCGCCGCATTATCAGTCCAGCACCGTCCATGTGCTCGACGCCTCGCGCGCGGTCGGGGTGGTGAACAAATTGAGCAATCCAGACTCGGCCAAACCTTTTGATCAAGAAACCCGGGCTGATTATGAACGATTACGGGCGGAACATTCGGCGAAGATTAGCCAGCGCGATCTTTTGAGCATCGCGGAAGCGCGCCGGAATGCACCGAAGATTGATTGGGAAAATTACACCCCGCCGAAGCCAGAGTTTTTAGGGGTACGCGTGTTTCCCAGTGATCCGGGGAGCGCAGGCTGTGCTCCCCAGCAGATCTCGTTGGAGACGCTCATTCTTTTCATCGATTGGTCGCCATTTTTTCACACTTGGGAATTGCGCGGCCGTTATCCGGCAATTTTTGATGACGCGACCTTCGGCAAACAAGCGCGCGAGCTTTTTGATGACGCGCAAAAATTGCTCGTAAAGATTGTAAAGGAGAAACTAGTCCAGGCGCGCGGTGTCATTGGATTCTGGCCGGCGAACGCTGTCGGGGACGACGTTGAACTTTTCACCGACGACTCGCGTTCAACCCGCCTCACGACTTTGCATTTCTTGCGACAGCAAATGCGGAAAGCGAGCGGACAATTCGATCATTGTCTGGCCGATTACGTTGCGCCTAAAACGCAACCGAATGGCGATCGTAGACGGCCGCTATGGGACTATATCGGAGGGTTCGCTGTAACCGCAGGCATCGGTGCGGACGAAGTCGCGGCAGAATTTAAAGCCGCGCACGATGATTACAGCGCGATCATGTTGAAAGCCCTGGCAGATCGACTGGCGGAAGCGTTCGCCGAATACGCCCACAAACTCGCGCGCGAAGCCTGGGGATTCGGGCGGAACGAGAACCTGGCGCCGGAGGATTTGATCCGCGAAAGATATCGCGGAATCCGCCCCGCCGCGGGTTATCCGGCCTGCCCTGATCATACGGAGAAGCGCACGCTTTTTGATTTGCTCGAGGCAGAGAAAAACAGCGACATCAAGCTTACGGAATCGTTCGCGATGCATCCGGGCGCGAGCGTGAGCGGACTTTATTTCTCGCATCCGGAAGCGAAATATTTTGGGGTTGGGAAAATCGCGCGCGACCAGGTGGAAGACTACGCCGCGCGCACACGCTCGTCGGTTACGGAGATCGAAAAACGCCTGGCACCGAATCTTGGGTACGAGCCGGGGAAATGACGAAACCCGAAGAATGAAGGGCATCAGCAATTGCTGATTTGATCATTTGCGCATTGGGACCTTCTTCGTCATTCGTAAAGTTTGCTTTCGCGAGACGCGAAAAGTCCGAGCCGGACTGGCGTTAGCCTGCGAGATGCGCGCGCTAGCCGAATTGGTGTCGCAAGCGCCCCTCGGTAATAGCGAGAAAATCGGGGCGACAGGATTTGAACCTGCGACCTCGTGGTCCCAAACCACGCGCTCTACCAAGCTAAGCTACGCCCCGATGGTGAACGGAGCATGACATGCAGGTGAAGTGGCCGCATGCAAAAAAATGCATAGCTTGAAAGAATCGCCCATGGCGATGCAGCTTAATTCGGCTCACCGACTTTGAACATGATCGCCAAATTTTTCCTGATCGCCGCTTCGATGCCAATGATAGCAGCGTCTGTTTTTGCGCAGGCGGCGGTTTCAAGTTCAACCAATACGCAAGGAAGTTCGGCCCCGCAGATTTCGCCAACGCCGCCGCAGAACGAAGGACCAGCACCGCGTATTCCTGCTATCGAAGAGTTGGACCAAGCGTTCAAGCAAACTTCGCTTGGAAAAGCCGCGGATGAAGCGCGCCTGCATGCACAATGGCGGGAGCTTTCCAATCGCATTATTAATGATCGTGACTTGGTGGAGGCGCGGGCCAACGCAGGCAAGGCAAGGACGGATTTGGAAAAACGTCAGCGGCTGCGGGCCTATTATACGTTGTTTTACGATCGGATGCGCGCGCAAGCAGGCTCCCAGGAACTTAAGAGCTACATCGACACGCACAAAACGCAGCATTTGGCGTTGCTGGCACAAAACCGTGTCCGACCCTCACCTGCTCCTGCTGCCACCGCTTCACCGAAGCCCAGACCGCACCTGCACCCGCCAGAACCGCCGTTGCCGCAATAATGCTAACAAAGAGGGCAACTTGGAAGTTGCCCTCCCAGTTAGGGATCGGAACCGTCTAAGCGACGCACCGGAGGTTTCCTACAACGCGAGTTAACATTTGGATGTCGCACCTGCGACACCTGAATGTTAAGTGCGAGTTTTCGAAATGGCCTTAAGCGTGGTGGCTATTGACTAACGATTGATGGATGAAGGACCCGGCTCGCTCCGTGAAGCTTAAGCCTGTTGGGCAATAATCTCGCCCGAAACCGTCGCATCGACCTTCAGCTGTCCCTTAAGGTAAAGGAACTGCTACCTGATGGAGCGGAACGCGTTGCCGAGGCGAAAATAATGAGGCGCTTGCCGCCGGTGCGCGCGCAGCTATTCTAAACGCTCCGAATTCTGGCGCGTTCGTCTAGTGGTTAGGACACAGCCCTCTCAAGGCTGGTGCACGGGTTCGACTCCCGTACGCGCTGCCATGCCTTTTCATAGGTAAAACCCCGGGCAACAAGATTTAACTCGCGTTTTCGGACAATTTTCGGAGAATATTTGCGCAGTTAAGCCTATTTCTATCCCGCGATCGGCGTCAGAATGGCTTCCTTGCGATGGGGGCTGACCGCTTTGAAGTGCGGCGGCACATCGTGGGAGACTAACGCGCCCATGGCGAGAAACGCGGAACGTCCGACCGTGACACCGTTGTTGATGATCGCGCCAATCCCGAGAAACGAAGCTTCGCCAATATGGCAGCCGGCGCCCACCCTTGCTCCAGCGGAAATGTGAGCGTCCCGTTCTACGATCGCATCGTGTCCGATCATGGCGCCGGCGTTCACAATGCAGTTTTCATCCACGCGAACACAAGGATCGAGAAGCGCATACGCGAACACAACCGTGCCGGCGCCGATCCTAGAAAATCGCGACACCGATGAATCGGGATGAATGATGGTCATCGGCTCGCCGCCCTTGCTAACCAGGAGATCGAACTTTTCGCGGCGCCGATCGCAATCTCCGATACCCACTACAAATCGGAAGCCCGGTTCAAAAGGAAAGCCGGCGGCCACAAAAATCGGCACCCCTAGCAAATCAGAAGCCTGCGGATGATCGTCGAGGAAGGCAGAGGGGCGATAGCCGGCTTCGAGCGCGGCATTGAGAATGCAGCGGGCCTGGCAGCCGGCACCGAAGATGTAGAAGGGCTTTTGCATGGGATTTCTTTTAGCGAGCCGTCGCAAAGCAGCGAGCTTATCTTGTACGGCCAATCGGATCGGCTGCGAGAGGGAGAACATACTGCCGATGGTGGCAAATTCAGTCGCGATTTGCAAGAACACAGCAGGCGCGTGATGAAGGGCGAGAGCGTGAGTCGGCCACCGTGCGTTCCGCTCTACGCGAGCCGTTGATTTCGGACAAATTCGGACACGAAGCCTGCCTTATTCTGCATGATTTGCGCTAACGCTCGATTCTCAAGGAGAGCGATTAATGCGCTGAACTCGGCAGGACTGCGCCAAAATCGCGCAAACCCCACGAAATGTGATAAGTGGGTTCGACTCCCGTGCGCGCTGCGCTCCCTCGCACGCTAAGCGTCGAATCACTTGCGACCTCGTTGTTTAGTCGTCCCGCGGCTCGTCGCCTCGATTTCTCCCGTTATCCTGCCGTCCCGTTATTCCCGTGATCCTGTTGTCCGTTGTCTTGTAGTCCTCTGCGAGGTCTCAGCCTCGCAACTTCGCCTCGAATAGGCGAAGTGAAAGCATCATTTCCGCAACTGTCCTCTGGAACGCGTAGTACCATCCATTCCACCCATCAAAGATCAGTCCGCGCACTAACAACAAATAGATCGGCATCGCCATCGGCGCGACAATCAACCAATTTTTGCGTAACCGATCCAGCCGACTTAGCTCCTCGCTCTTTGCTCCGAGCAAATAGGTGGCTTCGAGCTCGGCATAACGCACCTGCGATTGAAACCAGCGATTCAACGGCTTGCGATCATCATGCCAAATCTTACCCTTGAATTTCGCCAGCTTACCTTTTACTCGCAGTTGTTGGATATGTCCTTCATCCACGTAACGCGCCCGCTTCGTGCGAAAGAGAACTACCCGCGGCGGATAAATTGACGCGCGCAGCGGCCGCCCGAAGATGCAATAATCGAACTCCCCCCAATACAACGCCAGGTCGGATGCCGGCTCCAAATTCTTGATCTCCTCCTGCAACTCTGCCGTCAGCACATAATCTGCATCCAACGTCAATACCCATTCCGTATCGATCCGATCAAGACCTGCATTCCATTGATTGGCATGCGTATCGAATACGCGCTGGACCACCTGAACATTGGGAAACGACCGGACGATTTCGAGCGTTCGATCGTTACTAAAGCTATCCACGACGATGACCTTCGGCACCCAAAGCAGCGCCTCGAGATTGCGCCGAATGTTCTCTTGCTCATTATAGGTTAATACCAGTGCCGTAAGTGAAATCATAAACAGCAGTGCTACCAACAACGCCGTAGGATATAAGCATAATCAGGTTCGCTCACACAGATCGAGAAAAACATGGGCCGCGATTTTGTTTCCGGTGCGATGCCCCACTCTTGCCATGTAAGAATGTCGTCCCATAGGGCTCCTGTCCTTGCAGCTGCTTTGTCCACTCCGGATAAGAAGCCAGGCCGGTAGCACGGCGCTGCCAGTTCGAAGCCGACCAGGCTCCGTCTGGAGCTTGCATTGATAGCCCGGGTTGCATTTGCCAGCGATGAGATGCGATTGACGGCGATATGATCGAGCTCATTTATCGTTAGTCCCGCCTCGCGCAAACAGGAGTCGATCGCCTGAGTTGGTAATCCCGCCCAACGTTTGCCGGAATCGCTCTGCCTCCGCTGCGACAACCAATCTGCGATCGACGAACAGACACCCCGCAGAATCGCAATGGGAAGCGAAGGCCGAGGATGTTCGTTGCTGACTATCCATTAACAATCGTCTGTTATCAGGAGTGGATTTCCGTGGTCTCGCTTTCACGCTTCAGCCTTTTAGTGTTTTGAATGTTCGCGTTGTTGGTCGCTCACGTCCGTAGCGCAAAATCAATCCTGGCAATCGACGTGCGCTCCAGAATCGTGGCAATAAGGTGCGCGGTTGCGCAAAAAGGCGGAAGATCCAGCCGACAAAAAATCGATCGGCCCACATCGGGATGACGATTTGGTCGCCGGTGACAAAACCGGGCGCGGCTCCGATGCAATAAATTCCCGGACGATAACTCAATTGCTGTTTTAAGTAACTCCCAAGCTTATCCTGCATCCCGCCACCAATGCCAACGATGATATGTTTTGGTTTACGTTGTTCGATCATCCTAACGAGATCTGGATCTTCGATGCCTGCCCTTGGCGTGCGAGTTTTTTCGACCCTCACCCTACCCTCTCCCTCAGGGAGAGGTGGCGCGCCTGCGCGGATGAGAGAAGATTGCCCGCGTAGGCCGTAATAGGATGCGACATAGCAGTCGCCGGCGGTGATTGGATAAACTGAAGTGCGCGCAAACTCGAGTGTTTTGATTTTCGCTTTTTCGCTTGGCAAAATGAAAAAGAGATTTCTTGGAGTTTGCGCATCCGCAGTTTCTAGCAGGGCTTTGAAAAGCGCGAGCCCAGATACGCGAGTAAGTTTTTCGTGCCGCAGCAATCTCCAAAAGAGGACAGCCCAGCCGCTGTCGGCAATGGCGAGATCGGCATCGGCAATAGCGCGAGCATAATTGGGGTCATCCTGCAACGCGATGAATGAAGGCGCGGCCGGGGCGACCACCAGCCCACCATTTTTCGAGATGTGAGCGACGGCTTCGGCAGCAGTGCCAACAAAAAAATCGATG
The DNA here is from genome assembly GCA_003221295.1 of Verrucomicrobiota bacterium. GTDB lineage: Bacteria > Verrucomicrobiota > Verrucomicrobiia > Chthoniobacterales > UBA10450 > AV69. Next base: position 6,807 of record QHRA01000194.1, read on the forward strand.
CCGAGCATCCGTTTGGTTGCAAATGGCGAAGACATCGTCAAACCGCAGGATTTTACGTTACATCTTCGAATCGTTACATCGTTAAATCTTTGAATCGTTGCAGCGGCAATTCGCTAAATGACCGAATCGTTGACAATGTCACGATTCACGCATCACAATCTCCAGCGTTAGCGCGCCCTTGTTTCGTGCGGGTAAATTGTAAGATGCGTCATGTCTTGCAGCCCGAATCCGCCCTCGAATCGATCTCAGCTGCAAGCAGCTCGTTAGCGACAGCGCCGCCATTACCCGCGCACTTTTTGCTCTTACAGCTTTTTACTTTTTGTAGAATCCGCGTTATCCGCGGTTAAAAAGCATTTTTAATTTGTAATTTTTAATTTATTTCACCCCATGCCATACAAAGACATCACGCCGCCAGCGGGGGAAAAGATCACCCGAGGTCAAACATTGAATGTGCCGGACCAGCCGGTGATTCCGTTCATTCGCGGCGACGGGACCGGACCTGACATTTGGGCGGCGAGCGTGCGCGTGTTTGATGCCGCGGTCGATAAGGCTTACGGCGGCAAAAAGAAAATCGCGTGGTTCGAAGTTTTTGCCGGCCAGGGGGCCAAAGACAAATTCGATACTTGGCTTCCGGATGACACGGTTGAAGCATTTCGCGAATATCTTGTTGGAATTAAAGGTCCACTGACCACGCCCGTCGGTGGCGGGATTCGATCGTTGAACGTCGCCCTTCGGCAGCTGCTCGATCTGTATGTTTGTCTCCGACCGGTGCAGTACTTCAAAGACGTTCCCTCACCCGTAAAGCGTCCGGAGAAAGTGGACATGATCATCTTTCGCGAAAACACGGAAGATATTTACGCCGGGATTGAATATGCAGCCGGAACTCCAGAATCGAACAAGATACTAGAGTTCCTAGCCAAGGAATTTCCCAAAGAATTCGAGAAGGTTCGCTTCGGCACGCAAGAAAAAGCTAAGAAGTTTTGGAGTGCCGTCGGAGCAAAAGATTTTCCCACCGAGGTTCGTGTAGGCATTGGGATCAAACCAGTGAGCTATTCGGGTAGCGTGCGTTTGATTCACAGCGCGATCAGCTACGCCATTCGCAACAACCGCAAAAGTGTAACCCTGGTGCACAAGGGCAACATTATGAAGTTCACCGAAGGGGCGTTTCGTGATTGGGGTTATGAGGTGGCCAAAAATATGTTTGGCGCCGAAGAAATGGATGGCGGGCCGTGGTGCCGAATCCCAATGGGAAAGCCAGGCGCCGGCATTGTCATTAAAGATGCGATCGCCGACATCACGTTGCAGCAAGTGCTGACGCGTCCGGAAGACTTCGACGTCATCGCGACATTAAATTTGAATGGCGACTACCTGAGTGACGCGCTGGCTGCGCAAGTGGGTGGTATTGGCATCGCGCCCGGCGGGAACATTAACTACATTACAGGTCACGCCGTTTTCGAAGCTACCCATGGAACTGCACCGAAATATGCCAACCTGGACAAGGTGAATCCCGGCTCGGTGGTTCTCTCGGGCGAAATGATGTTCCGTTACGTGGGCTGGACGGAAGCAGCCGATTTAATCTTGAAAGGATTGAACGGCGCGATCGCTAGCAAACGCGTCACCTATGATTTCGCGCGCTTAATGGAAGGCGCGACCGAGATCAAATGCAGCGTGTTTGGTGACAATATTATTGAGCATATGTGACGGAAAAATGACGGAACCCGAATGGTCCGAGCCGGACTGGCGTTGAAGCACGAAGGAAGATCGAATTACCAAATGACGAAGTAGATGCGAATTTGATTCCGGAGTCGGCCATTCCTTCGTCATTCGAGAATCCTGAACTGATTTAACGCTGTAACGACAAACAATTCAATGTCCCCCACAAACCGCACTTTCGTCGATCGAAAATCCGAGTTAGCTCCAGCTGATGAACTCGCTCTGGCAGCGCTTCCAAAAGTATTTTCTGCGTTATAACGACATCGGTTTCGCGATCGACATCAGTCGGATGCGATTTGCCGATGATTTTCTGCGATCGATGGGGGCGCGTGCGCAAAAGGCATTTTCCGAAATGCGGCAGCTCGAGACGGGCGCGATCGCGAATGCTGATGAGCGCCGCATGGTTGGTCACTATTGGTTGCGCGATGCCGGATTGGCGCCAAACGCCAGCTTGCGAAATGACATCGAGGAAACGAACGCGCGGATCAAAAGATTTGCCGCTGAGATCCATGCCGGCGAGATAACACCATCGGAGGGAAAATTCCGCCATCTCTTGATCATCGGCATCGGCGGCTCAGCGCTTGGCCCGCAATTTGTCGCCGATGCTCTTGGGAACCCTGGCGACCCGATGGACGCTTTCTTTTTTGATAACACCGATCCGGATGGTTTCGATCGAGTGTGGGCAAAATTAAAGGACGCCCTTGAGCAAACGCTGGTAATCGTCATTTCAAAATCGGGCGGCACAAAAGAAACGCGCAATGGGATGGTGGAAGCAGAAGCGCAGTATCGGGCCGCGCGCGTGGACTTCGCACGGCATGCCGTGGCCGTGACCGGGATCGGGAGTGAACTTGATCGACATGCGCAGGAAAATGACTGGCTGGCGCGTTTCCCGATGCACGATTGGGTCGGTGGCCGAACCTCGGTGATGAGTGCGGTGGGTCTGCTCCCAATGGCGCTGCTCGGATTTGATATTGATCGATTTCTCGAGGGCGCCGCTGCAATGGACCAACTGACTCGAGCGGACGTCGTCGAACAAAACGCCGCCATGTTGCTGGCGCTAATGTGGTTTTACGCCGGTGAAGGCAGAGGCGCCAAAGACATGGTCATTCTCCCGTATAAGGACCGGCTGGCACTGTTTAGCAGATACTTGCAGCAATTAGTCATGGAGTCGTTAGGAAAGGAGAAAGATCGCGAAGGCAAAATTGTCCATCAGGGAATCGCGGTTTATGGCAACAAAGGATCGACTGATCAGCATGCCTACGTGCAAGAATTGCGCGATGGCGTTCTGAATTTTTTTGTCACCTTCATTGAAGTACAAAAGGACCGCACGGCTGCGCCGGTGAAGGTAGAGAATGATTTTACCAGTGGGGATTATTTGCACGGGTTTTTGCGCGGAACCCGCAAGGCTTTGTTCGAAAACCAACGCGAATCGATCACTATTAGCATGCCAGATGTGAGTGCGTTCTCGCTCGGGGCACTGATCGCGCTGTATGAACGCGCAGTCGGTTTTTACGGTTCACTGGTAAACATTAATGCTTACAATCAGCCCGGGGTTGAAGCGGGCAAGAAAGCGGCAACAGAATTGCTGCAATTGCAGGCAAAAGTGCGAGAGAATTTGAATCGAAATCCGCGGACGGCCGAGGATATCGCTCGTGCGCTCGGCGCCGATCCCGAATCGGTCTATCATCTGCTCGTGCACCTGCACGCCAACGACCCAAGTGTGCAATCTGCGGATGAGAAGGAAGTGGCGGCCGACAAGTTTTTCGTGGCGTGAAGACGGAAGTAGAAGCGGCTCCGCAAGCAGCCAATGGAAATGTTTCGTGGGAAAATTTTGTGAAGTTCGTCCGTCAGCTCAGTCACGATCTGCGCAACCAATTAAACGCGGCCGAGCTGCAGTCGGCCTTGATCGGTGAGTTAACGAACGATGCCGAAATAAAATCGGAGATTCGCCGGTTACGCGAACTGGTTTCGCAACTCGGCGTCACGCTGCAGAGCTTGTCGGCATCGGTGGCAGAGCCGCGGCCGACCGCGTTGCCCTATGCCGCGAAAGATTTTATTGCCGACATGCAAAAGAAGATCGCCCACGAGTTTCCGGAGAAAGGGCAAACGGTGAAGTGGGAGGTATTGCCAGCAAGCGCGACGTTGAATATTGATCCGGAATTAACGGAGTGGGCGGCGGTGGAATTATTCCGGAACGCTTTTCGCCATGATCTGGCCGGCGATGCGGTGCAGGCGCAAGCTTCGGTCGAAGGTGATTGGTTCACCTTTTCCATTCGCGAAGCGAAAAAAGAAGAAATTGATCCGGCGCAATGGACGCAACCGTTGCAGAACGTGTCGCACGGTCATTATGGTCTCGGATTACGTCGGGCACGGAAGATCATCGCGGCACAGGGCGGCGAGTTAACGGCAAAATTTGATCCAGCTTCGCGAACGTTGACCAGCACGATCATGCTCCCTTGTTCCACGGAAAGTCCCTGAGTGGTATCATGGCGTAGTTGTGAGAACGAATTCCGAAACGCGTCGCATCCTTATCATCGATGATGAGCGTCCGATTTTGCTGACGCTGGAAGCGTTATTGAGCCGTCACGGTTATCGAACGGAAACAGCCACGACGGCAACGCTCGGATTGCGTGCGATGAAAACAAATCCAGCCGCACTGGTGTTGCTTGATCTGCAATTGCCCGATGCCGATGGCTTGGAAACACTCGATCGGCTCAAGAAAGATTTCGCCGATTCCCAAGTCATCATTCTGACAGCGCATGATTCGCTGAACAACGCCATTGAATCGATCAAGCGCGGTGCATTTCATTTCATCAGCAAGCCATATGCGCCCGAGGAATTGTTGAGCCTGGCGGAACAGGCGCTGGAGAAACGATCGCTTTTGCAAGAGACGCAGGCGCTACGCGAAAAAGCCGAGCAACTGGAGAAGCGGCTGGAGTTGGCAGAGACACGGCTGGCCCCGGTCTTCAAAAGCAAGGTTATGCAGGAAATGGAGGAGTTAATCAGCGCCATGGCGCCGTCGGACGCGAATGTGCTCATCACCGGCGAGAGTGGCGTCGGCAAGGAAGTGGTTGCGAATGTGATTCACTCAAAAAGCCGGCGCGCCGGCAAACCGCTGGTGAAGTTGAATTGCGCCGCTTTTCCGCAAACCATGATCGAGTCGGAGTTGTTCGGTTACGTCAAAGGCGCGTTCACCGGTGCGATGAACGATTTTCCGGGGATGATTGCGGAGGCGCGTGGTGGAACGCTTTTTCTCGACGAGATTTCGGAAATGCCGGCGGACTTGCAGACGCGTTTTCTTCGCGTCTTGCAGGGAGGGGAATATCGCTCCCTCGGCAGCACCCGAATGTCGAAAGCAGATTTTCGCGTCATCACCGCGACCAATCGACCGATTGCGCAAGCGCTGGCGGAAAATCGGCTGCGTTCAGATTTGTATTACCGAATCAATACCTTCCAGATTGAAGTCCCGCCATTGCGGGAAAGGAAAGAGGATATTCCACCTCTCGTCACCACCTTCGTGCAACGGTTCGCCGCGCAGTTGGGAAAAGCGGAGCCAACGATTGCGCCGGAAGCGTTTCAGAAGCTGCTGGATTATTCGTGGCCGGGAAATGTGCGGGAATTGCAAAACGCCATAGAGTACGCCGTCGTCCTTGCACGGCATGACGTAATCGGGATCAAGGAATTGCCGGCGGAAATCCAGTTGCCGCCAGCACTGCAAACGACTCCCGCCCTTGCACGCCGCGGCGGGGTGGCCAGTCTCAACGACATGGAGCGAGAGACGATTCTCCAGGCGCTTGCCCAAACGCACGGAAACAAGAAGAAAGCCGCCGAGTTGCTCGGCATTCAGCGCCCGACCCTTTATAACAAGATGAAGCGCTACGCCATCGAGATTTAGGAACTCAACCACCTTGGCTGAGTGGAAGGCAAGCTTCCAGTTTGCCCTGCTTTCTACGTCCACGGGCCTCTCGAAATGACGAAGCACGAATGTCGAATGACGAAGGAATGACTAAACCCGAAACCTACGGTGCTGAATTTCCTGCGTGATTTGGATCGCGTTTTGGTGTATCTTTAAGGGGGTCGTTCCCCATTTTTTGGACTGCGCTGGCATAACGCATCGGCGACGGCGCTTTTCCGCCGCGCGTTACCTCTTCACGAAGATAAAGCGGTGTGGCGCTGCGCTTCGCACCACACTCCATAAGCCCAGCATTTTTGGAGTGCGCCGGCATAATGTAGCTCATTCGGCACTCCTTCGAGCTGCAACGCCAGTCCCCGGCTCGGACCATTCGAATTTCGTCATTTTCGCCGCGGCGTCCTCCACTAACACGGAACTAATACCTTAGGTAGCGGGGAACACTGCCTGCGCTAAATTGCAGTAATGTCGCGGCACCTCGAAAAAATCCTGGCGCATGCCGAGCGCGAACTAACTTCGACGGGAGCGCAACGTCCGACTGACGTTCTTCCAGTCTATCGGAGATTTTTGAAAATCGAGGAGCACCGTTTGCGCTTGCGCCAGCGCGCGGGCGATGGCGGACGCGAAGTTTGCGCCCGTCGAGTTGATTTGATCGATGTGCTGCTACGGCACGTCTTTGCCGCAGCCAATCACGTCGTCAACGACCGTAACGGTACGTTGCCGATCGCGCTGGTAGCTCTCGGTGGCTACGGCCGGCGTGAGTTGAACCCTTGTAGCGATGTCGACGTGATGTTTTTACATCGCGAACAAGGTCGCAACGTATCGAAGGCGACCAGCCAAATCATCGAGCAAGTGCTGTATCTCCTTTGGGACATTGGCTTCAAGGTAGGTCACTCCACTCGCACGATTAAAGAAGCGATCGCAGCCGCCAATGCCGACATGGTGACGAAAACCGCCATGCTGGAGTCGCGTCTGGTTACCGGGGATCGGGAGCTGGAGCAGAAATTTCGCGAGCAGTTTCGGGCGAAATGCGTTGCTGGTTATGAACGTGAATACATCGAAATGCGAATGCGCGATCAGCAAGCGCGCCATGCAAAATTTGGCAACAGTGTTTACCTCCAGGAACCGAACTTAAAAAGTGGCTGCGGTAGTTTGCGCGACTATCAAAACCTTCTTTGGATGACTTTCTTCAAGGAAGGCAGCCTGACCACGACCCACCTTGTCGGTAAGGACTGGCTGAGCGAACCAGATCGGCGTCGGATTGAAGCAGCCTACGATTTTCTTCTGCGAGTCCGAACCGAGTTGCATTATTTGCACCACCGCGCGACCGACGTTTTGCATCTCAACATGCAGGAAACGATGGCGCAACGATTGCGTTATCCGCAGGAGCGCGGCCTGTTGCAAAGCGAAGCGTTGATGAAAGATGTCTACGCGCACAGTCGAAACATTTTTCGAGTGACGGAGCGAATCACGGCGCAATTTGCCAGCGGCTATTCCTCGGCCAAAACGCGCTCCCTTTTTGGATTTCTGCCGCGCGCGAAACCCGCGGCCGAGCGCATCAATGGTTTCGTAATTCAAGACCGGCAGCTCGATATCGAACGGCCGGATCTTTTCACCAAGAATCCGGTCGAGATGATGCGCGCGATCGAGATTGCACAGGAGCGCCAACTAGAACCCAGTCCCGAACTCGCGGACACGTTGAGCCGCAAAATCGGATTGATCACGCATCCACTACGATACGCGAAAGAGCCACGCGAGATTTTTCGCCGGATTTTATCGCGCAAAGGAGAAGTTGGGCGGGCTCTGCGGCTGATGCATCGGCTCGATTTCCTCGGTCAATACATTCCCGAGTTCGGCCAGCTTACTTGTCTGGTGCAGCATGAATTTTTTCACCGCTACACCGCGGACGAACACACGCTGGTCTGCATTGACAAGCTCGACGCGCTGGCGCGAACGGAAAATCCCAAACTGCTTGAATATCGGAAACTTTTCGAGCAATTGGCCGATCCTTTTGTCCTTTATCTGGCGCTGCTGCTGCATGACACCGGCAAGGCTGTCGGAGCCCGGCCACATTCAGAAGCGAGTGCGGTTTTTGCGCAACGCGTAGCGCGCCGTCTTCAGCTTGATCCGCGTGAACGCAAGATGCTGATTCTGTTGGTGGATCATCACGTCACGCTATCGAATATTGCGCAACGCCGGAACATTGATGATCCCGTCACGGTGAGCGAGTTCGCTGCCATCGTGAAGGACCAGAACAATCTCGATGCCCTGATGTTACTCACGCTGGCGGACGGCCAGGGCACTAGCGATGAAAATTGGTCGGACTGGAAGGAAACGCTGGTCTGGCAGCTGTATCACGCGACCACTCAATATCTGGCCGACCGGCATTTGTTTTATGAACGGGTGAAAACGGCACGGGAAGCACGCGAGACTTTGGTTCAGATCCGCCTTGGGCCCGATTATGCCGACGAAATCGAGGCGCACTTCGACTTCATGCCGGATCATTATTTTCGCGCGTTCAAAGTCGGTGACATTGTCGCGCATGTGGAATTGTTCCGGCGGTTTTATGAGGCGACCTGTTTCGGAGAAACGCCACTCGCTCCGGTGTTGAACTGGGAGCCGATGCCGGCACAGGGACATACGGTTTTAACCCTTTGCAGCTGGGACCGTCAGCAACTGCTCTCAAAAATCGCCGGTTCGATTTCACTCGTGCCATTGAACATTTTGAGCGCTGATATTTACACGCGCGGCGACAACGTTGCGCTCGATGTCTTTCGCGTGAGCGATCTGCGCGGTCGCGCGGTCACGAATGAGCGAGAGATGGCGCTGGTCGAGTCAACCTTGCGGAGAGCTCTGGAAAGCGAAATCTTCGATTTGAGCGCGCTGCTGGAAGAGGCCAGAAAAAAAGGACGGCGTCCGGCGGTAGCGGACTTGGAGTTCCCTTCGCATGTCAGCATCGATAACCAGGCCGATCCATACTTTACCTTAATAGAAATTCAGACGCCGGATCGAATCGGATTACTGCACGATCTGTTGCAATGCTTCAGCCGAAATGAAATCGATATCGCACTCGCTCGGATCAGTACCGAGAGCGGAGCAGCAATCGATACTTTTTATGTCACGGATCGTCGATCGCACACCAAGCTGGCGGGAACGCAGCGACTGAATGCCCTCCACAACGAGCTGCATGGGGCGGCGTTGCGGACCTGACCATTCACTGGCGCGCAATTCAGCGTCGTTTACAGTCCGACTCTGATGAACGTTCTGATTCTTGCCGCCGGTTACGCCACTCGCCTCTATCCCCTCACCTTGAACAAGGCGAAACCGCTTCTTGATGTTGCCGGAAAACCCATGGTCGCTTGGGTGGTGGAGAATCTGCGCGACGTCGCCGAAATTGAAACGATCTACATCGTCACCAACGCAAAGTTTTTCGCTGATTTCGAAGCGTGGGCAAAAAATTATCAGAGCAAGAATCCGAACTTTCCGTTCAAGGTCATTAATGATGGCTCGACCACTGATGATAACAAGCTCGGTGCGATTGGGGACATCAACCTGGTGCTGACGAGAGAGAACGCCGCTGACTCCGACCTGCTCGTAATCGCCGGCGACAATTTATTTCGCGAATCGCTGGCGGGGTTTGTGGATTACGCCAGGAAAACCGAGGCAACCGTCGGTGTGCATCACGTGGCCGATGGCGAAGCGATCCAGAAGTACGGCGTCGTCACAATCGATGCCGACGGAATCATCACTCATTTCGAAGAAAAACCGAAGGAACCAAAAAGCAGCCTGGCAGCGATCGCCTTGTATTTTTATTCGAAGGACATGCTGCCGCTTTTCACGACTTACATCGCGGCGGGAAATAATCCCGATCAGCCCGGTCTTTTTCTACAATGGCTCTATCCGCGCAAACCGGTAAACACATTTGAAATTACCGGCCAATGGCTCGACATCGGGAGCAAGGAAACGTTGGAAGAAGCGAATAAGCTCTTTTCAGAGCGTTAAATCGTTAAAAGGTTACAACGTTAAAACGTTTTAACATCTTAACAATATAACCGCCCGTGTCTCGCAGCGACGCGGCTATTTCAGGCGCCCCTCGTCGAACTCGATCAGATCGAAGTAAGTCTTAATATCTTTGCGACCTGCACCGCCGGCTTCCTTCAGGAAATGATTAAAGCGCGCGCGTTTTGCCGCGGTATCCGGATGGCGTGAGATCATTTCCTGGTTCCAATGTTCGATCGCATCGGCCGAATGTTTCGTTCCATTCTTATCGACCCAATTGAGTACCTCGGCGTCATCGTCAAAACGATTGGCGATTTCTTCGAAGTCGTCGCCGTTAAGCTTGAGAAAAGCGAGAAGATGTTTGTCGAAGCCGACGGTTTTGTAGTTATATCCGTTAAGCAACCCTTTGCGATGCAGACGGGCCTTGTCGATCAAACGCGGCAAATGAACGTAGCCACCAAGTTTCTCGTAGGGACTGCGCGGCCGCAGCTTCTGCATGAAGCGATCTACGTCGCGGGCAGGGGCCGCGCAAGATTGATCGAGCCTTCCGGAGGTTCCGACACGGTGGGACTCTCATTTGGAAGCAACTCGGTTTGCTGCAAAGCTCGTCTCCCGACCACAACCTGACCGGAAAAGGTCCCGCCTTTCTCAACGTTGATCGCTTTCGCGGTAACGTTGCCTTCCAACACCCCGTTTTTGCGAATTGTCACCATTCCGTCCGCGACAACCTCGCCCGACATCCGGCCGCGAATCTCAATATTGCTTACGCGGACGCGGCGGAAAAATTGCACTTCACATCGTTTTTCGACGACGATTTCTGAAGCGGACAACCTGCCCAAAATCTTGCCCGAAGTGTTGATGACAATCGTCCCGGCGCAATCCAGATTCCCACGCAATCGCCCTTCGATGAGGGCGCGCCGGCAGCGAACACTGCTGCTGCTCAGATCACCTTTGGTGGTCACATGCACTTCGCCCTTGGTGCGAATGGAACGGCTAAAGCTGGTTGTGATTTTGTAGTCGCTTAAGTCGATGTGAGCGCTGCACGACGGGCAAATCGTCGACGTAGCGGCGCCGCTGACTTCCTGTTTCCGCTGGCAATCGAAGCATTCGATGACATTGGTGCGCTTGCTCTTCCAAAACCCCTCAAACCGCTGCATCAGGGAAGCGGCGGCGGAGGGAGTATCTGTCCGAGGCTCCGGTTGCGGTCGTTGCGTTACAATTGAGGCGCGTCGCGGAGCAGTCGGTGCAAAGTGAGAGCCGCACTGTCGGCACATCGTGCTCTTGGCGGCGGCATACTCATGCTGTTTAAAGCCGCAATGTGGACATTCCACACTGACTTTAACAGGCGACGACTTTGCCACGGTCTCGCTTAAAAAAGGTTACCTTATGCCCGTGCCCCGAACGCTGCCGTCTTTACCGGCTCCTGTTGACGAATTACGTCCGGACGCGTGTGGGCTGCCTTGGCCGCTTGGGAATTGCCCCCAAGCGACGTGCCACTAGTAACTTCCGATTTCCCGATGAACGTCGCCCCTTCCTCAATAACGAGACGCGCCGCTTTCAAATCACCCTGCAAAGTGCAGCGCGACTTGAGCTCGCAGCGTTCGCCCACCGTGATGTTGCCCTGAACTTTTCCGTAAACTGTGATCGACTTGGTTTTGATCTCGCCACGGATGTCCGCGTTCTCGCCAATGGTCAGGGCCCCATCGGAATTAATCTCGCCCTCCACCTTTCCGTCGATCAGAAGTTCCTTCTGAAACTTGATTGAGCCTTTAATTTCGACGTCGCTTGAAAGGACGTCTTTGCCATTATGTTCTGCCATAAGTTTTGAATGCTCGGTTAACGTTGATTTTCTGGTTTCTTCGCGGTAAGCGACCCGATTGCCTTCCTCATTTCCCGTGTTTAGCGAGCCCTCGCCGACCGACGGCGCGGACCTTTGCGGGATGAATTTCTTTAACACACAACAGTATTGGAACGCAGTCCCCCTCTGTCAAACTTTTCCCTCGCACGATGAGCTTTTTATGATTTCTCCACGCGAAAGAGTTTGAAGTGTCCGGTCTGTGCGATGAGACGCAAAAATGGTGGGACTTCGGTGGCGCGGCGATCGAGCAGATAACACAACGCGTTTTTGGGAACTGGGTTGCCAAGAATCTGCGCAGAATTCTGCGCCACCCGGTCGGCGTCGTAAGAGATGATCCAGTTAACACTATCCCGATCAAGTATTTGCCTTGCTTCTTCCGCATCCCGTGTTTCGAAAAATCTCGCAGTTTCGACGATCCCTCCAATGCTCTCGTGCGAGCTCCCGCCCACCCCAGGCCGCCGCGACCAATAACTGAGCGCGGGCGAAAACCACCATGGTGCTATGAATGCACCGTCGATTTGCGAAGACATTGCGCGTAACTCGAGTTGCTCGATTTTGTTTTCCGCGCGTCGCGTCAATTCCTCGTCCGCAAACAAATGGTCCCAGGATTGTGCGATCGGAAACAATGCAACGATGAAAATCGTTGTCGCGATTAGCGGATTGCGCAGGACGGACAAAATTTGTGGAACCAGCATTGCGAAAATCATCAGAAAAAAATAACTCCAACGCGCCTGCCAGATTGTCAGGGCAAACGCGGTCATCAAGAGCGCGATTAAAAACAACGGTGTGTTTCGATTCCATTTCGGCCAAAGCAAAATCGGTGCGAGCAACAGCAGCCAGCCGCACCAGTTAAACCAAATCGTGCTCGCTAACGAGACGTGGGCCAATTCTCCCACCGTAGCGCTCCAATTTCTCAGCGCGCCGCCAAATTCCCAATTCGGCCATGCTGGAATTCGCCGTTCAATGATGAATGCAACTGCGAGAACCACGGCAAAAACAATCCATCCCATTCGTCGTTCCCGCTTCATCATATCGCGCGCACGAAATGCGACGACGATCACGAGCAAAACAACCGGCTCATACAGCGATACCCAAAGCGCAAGGGCCCAACTCGCACCGCTCACGATGCTCCAGGATTGTGATGATTCGTGCGTCAAGGTCCGCTCGGCGCAAAGCGCAATCGTGATTAGCGCAATCAGCAGCGATTGATGATCGGGTCGGCCGAGCGCAAACCCATGCGCCAGCATTGGGCTCGCCCCGTAAAGAATGAGAGATCCCCAGCGAAATCGCAGGCGCATTTTTCGGGTCCACCAGCAAAGAAAAATTCCTAGCGCGATGGAAAGGAGCGGTGACACAATGGCACCCGCAAGATCGAGCGCATTTTTACTTAGTGGCATCAGCGCAGCAGCAAGCGCCACGATCAGGTAATCGAAAGGCGCGGTCGTATGCGGAGAAGTTCCGTTCGGAAAATTTTCAAAATCATGTCGCCTGACAATCGTGCCCGGATGTTCGAAACAAATGCGCGCGCGGGTCATGCGCGAATAGCAATCGGCATCAATCAAATTGATTTGGCCGCCGAAGAAGACGTCACCGAAATTCGCACACCGTGTGACAAGAATCAGAATGCTGATGAAAATGATTTCCGCCAGGAACGCGAGGCGCCGCCGCACGCGCCATTCAAATCCGCAATCCGCATTCCGCAATCCGAAATTTTCATGGGCCCGCCAGGATTCGAACCTGGGACCAAGGGATTATGAGTCCCCTGCTCTAACCGCTGAGCTACAGGCCCCGATAGCGCAGAAAGTAAAACACAGCGAACGACGATTGACCAACCAGGAAAGGCGCAAGGCAAACCTGCAATGTTCTGGCCGGCACGAGAATCGGCGCCATCACTGCGACAACATTTTCTTCATCGGCACGAATTTCAGTACCACACCGGCGGCATCGTAAAGAATAGGATCTGTCGCGACGTAGTCGCACGCGGGATAAAATTCAACGCCCGGCAAGGTGGACATTAATTCCAACGAAATGAATCCCTCGACATTTCGGAAGCGATTTGAGAGGTATCACAGCACACGCCGTACAAACAAGAGTTAAAAGAGCGCTATTGGAGCTTGTTCGCCGCGATGCGATCCTCCAATGCGACGCCAATAGATTGGTGCAATTAACCGATGACTTTTTGCAATTTCACGCGTCAAAAGAATGAAAGATTTACTCAGCCAGCCGCGTCGTCCGCAGATCAATTCGCCTTCCCAGCTTGACGCGTGCGGGCGGCCTGGTTTGCCGGACGTAATTCGATGCGCGCGCCGAAAACACGCACGCGCGATCATTTCATCTTTTCTCCGTAACTCCGGAATGCATCAGGCGCGATTATTCATCGCAATGATATTTCTGTTCTTTGGTTTATCTTTTTCTGTTTCGGGCGCAACGCTGCCGTCTGGTTTTGTTGAGACTACCGTAGCCAGTGGGATTGCCTCGCCCACAGCAATGGCAATTGCACCGAATGGTCGGATATTTGTTTGCTCACAAACAGGAGCATTGAGAGTAATTAAAAACGGAGTCTTACTAGCCACTCCCTTTGTGACTCTTTCCGTGGACTCGGTGGGAGAGAGAGGCCTTTTGGGTGTTGCCTTCGATCCCCATTTTACTTTGAACCATTATATTTATCTCTATTATACAGTTCCTAGGACCCCCGCACACAATCGTGTGGTTCGGTTCACGGCCAACGGCGATGTGGTTTTACCAGGCAGCAGGGTAATCCTCCTTGAGTTGGACCCCCTCTCCACAGCCACCAATCATAATGGCGGCGCCCTTCACTTTGGACCCGATGGCAACCTTTATATTGCCGTGGGAGACAATGCCAAGGGGAGTAACTCTCAGAATTTGAGTAATCTTCTTGGAAAAATTCTTCGCATAGCTCCTGACGGCACAATTCCTCCTGACAATCCATTTGTACAATCGACCACGGCCCGCCATGAGATTTGGGCATTGGGCCTTAGGAATCCATTTACGTTTGCATTCCGAGGGACGACAAATTTTATGTACATCAATGATGTCGGCGAATCGACTTGGGAAGAAATCGATCTAGGGCAAGCCGGTGCAAATTATGGCTGGCCCGCGACCGAAGGACCAACTACCAATCCAGCATATCAGAGTCCGATTTATTATTATGGCCATAGTGAAGGGTGCGCGATCACTGGTGGAGCATTTTATTCGCCCAGTACACCCAATTTCCCGTCGTCCTATGTCGGTAAATATCTTTTCGGCGATTACTGCGCAGGCTTTATCCGAATACTGAATCCCTCAACAACTCAGGCCACTAATTTTATCACCGGCGCATCACAGCCAGTGGACATTCAAGTGGGAGCCGACGGCAGCCTTTATTACCTCGCTCGGGGCGCAGGCTCCGTTATGAAGATTCGTTATACGACAATCCCCTCGCCGGTAATTACCACTCAACCGACTTCAAAACTGGTTTCAGTGGGTTATCCAGTTACGTTTTCAGTCACTGCCAGTGGTCCTTCTCCCTACAGTTATCAATGGATGAGAAATGGCGTAAATATCAGTGGCGCTAATGCCCGAACGTACAGGATCGCTTCGACGACTTTGTCAGACAATGGGGCGCGATTTCGGGTTCGAGTGAGCAATGCTTTTGGCAATACTTTGAGTAATGTAGCCACTCTCTCTGTTACTTCCGATAAACCACCAACCTCACAAATACTGACACCGGCTGTAGGCACGACTTATTTCGGTGGTATGGTGGTTAACTATTCTGGTTCTGCTTCTGATAAAGAAGATGGAACCTTGCCCGCTTCCGCATTTACCTGGCGAGTGGACTTCCATCACGACAGCCACGTTCACCCATTTATCCCACCAACAACCGGCAGTAAAACAGGCACCTTCACCATTCCAAATAGGGGGGAAGTATCTTCCAATGTATATTATTACATAACTCTCAAGGTGATTGATTCAGTGGGATTAACCAGCACCACCGTTCGTAATATTTTACCACGCAAAGCGAATATGACTTTTGCTACCCAACCAGCAGGTCTGAAAATCAGTTTGGATGGTGGTTCAGGTCGCATAACACCATTTACGGTGACTGGGGTTGTAGGAATTATAAGATCAATTGCGGCACCAACTCCACAAACTCTGAATGGAACGAGCTACAATTTTCAATCCTGGTCGGATGGGCGTGCCAGAAGTCACGAGATTAGCACACCCGCTGTCAATACCACATACACGGCTAACTTTGCGACGCAATAATTAGGTCAACAGAAGGAACTCGAAGCCGTTACTGCAACTGTGCAGAAAGTGAGCGACGAACTGGAACCAACAGATCGCGCCTGACTATTTTTCAGGCAATTCCTGGCAATCAGTGTTGCGGGCAATTGAAATACGTCATGCACTTACTCACGCGAAAAGTGTTAATGACTTGAATATTACTCCAGCGAAATTCCAAGACTTAAAAACTGCTGAAAAATGGTTCATGAAAGTAACAGCTCGCCTACTGCAAGTGCTTCCCACACTGTAACCGGTCCGCTGCCAAGGGAGAAAGTGCCCTCGCGAGCGGCGGTCAATCCTTAGACCGCGGTTGGTACGTCCGGAGAAGCCTTTTCCGTCATTTCCGTTCTGCTCTACGCGAGTCGTTGACATCATGTTGACAATACCACCGCCTGAAATGGTCGTTTGCGGTCGCGCCTGTTCGCGAACTGTCTCGGGCGCGCGCTCGCAGCAGGAGGAAAGACAGTAGATTATGAGTCCCCTTCTCTAACCGCTGAGCTACAGGCCCCGATAGCGCAGAAAGTAAAACACAGCGAACAACGATTGACCAACCAGTAAAGGCGCAAGGCAAACCTGCAATGTTCTGGCCGGCACGAGAATCGGCGCCATCACTGCGACAACATTTTCTTCATCGGCACGAATTTCAGTACCACACCGGCGGCATCGTAAAGAATAGGATCTGTCGCGACGTAGTCGCACGCGGGATAAAATTCAACGCCCGGCAAGGTGGACATTAATTCCAACGAAATGAATCCCTTGCCGGCAGCTTCCGCTTCGCAACGATCGAGAATTGCGCGCCCAATTCCTCGCCGCGCAAAATTCGGGTGAATAAAAAACGCGCGGATCTTCGCGGCTTCAAAACGCGGATCGAGCAGGCTGGCGTCGCGGTTGGAAAACTGGTCGCCGCCGAAAAGTGTCTTGCGCTTACTCCAGCCGCCGCAGCCGACGATTATGTCGTCCGCTTCCGCAACAAAATAAGTTCCATCTTCAATCAACATGCTATCCACGCCGTAAACGGACTTCAGCGCGGCACTGACCTGTTCCTCGCTGTAATATCCGCGACTCAATTCGCGCGCCGAGATTGCGATTAGTTGCTGGAGGGCTTCGCGGTCGACTGGAGTCGCAGCTCGAATTTCGAACATCACGCAGTTACAAATCGGAATTCATGCGTTCGCTCAAATAACCCCCGAATCGGGCGCATCCGCTTTCAGCAACACATGTTTGATCCAGGCTGCGCGCTCCAATGATTGCAGCGCCAGATCCCACACGCAGACGGACGGGGCCGAATCGCCCGCGGGAGAAAGATCAGAAACTTATCACCGCGGGAAAGAAATACGCGGTGAAAAAGCTCGTTCTCGTTTCCCCAGAAATCGACAAAGATAAACGCAGCATTGCGTCCATCGTGTACGCCAATAAATCCGAGGTAAAAATCGTTCGGCTCAAATTTGACGAGCTCAATCGCCGCGATTTTTTTGGCCGCAGCCAGTAACTCAGTTCGTGGAAATTCGCCCAGGCACGCGATCGCGTAGAGTTTCATCTGCCATTTACCGAATCGACAAAGCTCGATGAAGCGAAAAGCGCGCGGTTTGTAAGGTTCCATGCGATTCCACCCTAGCGCAGCTCTATCGAAAGGCTCAAACGCCATCCTACGGACGAGTTAACATTTGGATATTGCACCTGCAACATCGGAATGTTGACTCGATGTTTAGCGACTGACCTGCGCCTGGCGCCTAGTTGCACCAGCCGGCGAGAAATCCTCCCATCAGACCGAGCGCAATTCCGGTGATTAGTTCGATGTGAGTGTGGCGCCGCAGAAACAGTCGCGACCATGCCACCAAGACCGCTAGGACCAAGGCAATAGCGCCACAGATCAGACCGATTCGAAAAAGAATTATCGTGCAGTAAAAGGCAAAGAGAGCGTGGAGTGAAAGTTTCAAGCTAAAATTCACCAACCAGGAGATGAGGAAGAGGCCGAGGGTGACCAATCCACCGCGGATGATGTAACTTGGCGCTTGTAACCACCACATTGCGATCACGCCTGCTAACGAGAACGGAACCGCCCACGGAAAAAGGCGCTGCCGTTCTTTTCGGACGGATACATCCGCGTCACTCCAGCGACCGGAGCGAACTCCGGAAAGGAGCAAAATGGCGGTTGGCACGAGGGTGCTGAGGAGCAAGGCGAGAAGAATGGGTAAACCGGTCCGCGGGCCGAGTTGTATGCCCACGACGACGGCGACCGAAGCCAAGACAAATACCAGCGGATGACCAATCCAGGAAATCAGGCGCGCGAATGTCGTCACGCGCCAACAATGCGCCCGCTCACTTCGCCAAAGCCAACACGATAGCCCTCACCCTGGCACCAGCCCGTAATCCAAAGGGTATCGCCATCTTCGAGCCATTTGCGGGTTTGAGCGTCTGGTAACTTCAGCGGATTTTGCCCGCGCCAGGTCAATTCCAGCATACAACCGCGAGACTCCTCGGTTGGTCCACTGATCGTGCCACTCGCGAGCAGGTCGCCCGGTTGAAGGTTGCAACCGTTGACGGTGTGGTGCGCCAGTTGTTGCACGATGCTCCAGTAAAGATTTTGGAAATTGGTGCGCGTGATTGTTTGCGGTTCGCGCATCCTGGCGGTCTGCAAGTGGGCTTCCAATTGGATGTCAAAAGTGAAATCGTTCGCGCGTTTTAAATATGACAGTGGTGCTGGATCTTGTGCCGACAGATTTTTGCGAAACGGCTCGAGCGCTTCCAAGGTTACCACCCACGGCGAAATACTGGTGCAGAAGTTTTTTGCCAGGAACGGACCAAGCGGCTGGTATTCCCATGTCTGAATATCGCGCGCACTCCAGTCGTTCATCAGCACGATCCCAAAAATGTGGTCTTCGGCTTGATCGATTGAAACGGACTGGCCGAGCGGATTTCCCGGACCAATAAAAAACGCTGTCTCCAATTCGAAATCGAGGCTTTTGCTCGGGCCGAAAACCGGAGTCGCCGCATCCGGCGGCTTCGTTTGTCCGTGTGGCCGTTTCACCTCCGTTCCGCTGATGACAATTGAACTAGCGCGCCCGTGATAGGCCACCGGCAACCATTTCCAATTTGGCATGAGCGCGTTCTCCGGGCCGCGCAACATCGTGCCGACATTGTGAGCGTGATGATACGAAGAATAAAAATCGGTGTAATCGCCGATACGCGCCGGGAGTTGCATCGTCACCTCGCTTTGTTTGTGAAACGCATGCGCCCGTAGCTCTGCGTTGTCCCGCAAGGTGCTGGTTTCGGCCGAAAGCAGGCTCCCCAAAATGTCTCGCGTTTTTTTCCACGCCGGGCGACCCAGCGCCATGAAGGCGTTGAGCGAATCGCTCGCAAACAGCGTTGTAGCTGGCGCCGTTTTTGTTGAAGCTGCCGCCGTCTCCGGCGGCAGATTATTTCTGCTTCTGCTGGGGACAGGAGCAGCTAAAACGTCAAAAAAGAATCCACGCGCTTCCAGAACCGAGAGATCAAGAATCAACTCACCGATGGCGACGCCGACGCGCGCGTTTCCCTCGCGCGGTTTGAAAACGCCAAAAGGCAGATTTTGAATTGGGAAATCGGAATTGGGCGGAACGTTGATAAAGGATAGGAGCGGCATATTCTGTAGCGGCGCTCTACGAGCGCCGAAATTCTTGTCGTTCGGCGGTCATCCGCCTTCGCAAAGAATACGGCGCGACAGGTAGACCGCCGCTGCAACAAATTCAAGCGCTTGCTCTTGGATCTAGCAGAAGCTCAAGGCGAAAGAGAGGCTGTGGCCACGGCCGACGACCGCGGCTACAGAAATCCTAACGCGCGCAAATCTTCGCGCGGCTCGTCGAAGCTACAGCTGCCGAAGGAAGTGACGAATTTCCGCCGATCTTGCAGCCTTTTGATGTCGATTTTCCATTCGCGCCACGCGAAAAATTCGTCGGTAAAGGAAAACGAATCCGCGTTTTCATCTTCCAGCATGAGCGCGGCCTGCCGCGAGTCCCATTTGTATTCGGCCGCCAGTACGGCTGCGCCGAGCACATTGAGAAATCCGTGCATCTTCGTTTTCACTTCATCGCGAAACATGCGGAGCGGATGATGTAACCCGGCGGTGAACTTGATCGGAACTTGATGGGTAGCAGGCGTGACCAACGACTGGGCGATTTGCACCGTCGTCGGAAAAGCGTCGGCCGTGACACCGCCGGTACGTAATTTGTAGCCGAACGTGGGCGTGTCAGCATTGGAATCAAGTTCGGCCACCAACGCGATGGTTTGTTCTGCTCTGTCTGGCGGCGCTTCCCAAAACGTGGGCAACGTTCCGAGAATCGATCTCGTTTCGTTTAGCAACTGCGAATCGATATCGGGAGGCAAAAACATTTCGAGTTGGCTGACCGATACGAGATCGACATTGTGCGTCGATAGCGAACGAATGGCCGCGTTGGTCTTCGCTAGCGCTGCACGAAAAGCAGCTGCGTTTTCGGTTTTTGGCCCAAGTGCGGAAACTTGGAGCGGATGAAGAGGATCGAACTCCGTCAGGAATTGTTTGGCGGTAACGAATTGTTCGACCGGGAGCACGAACGCGCTCAGCATCCACGCATCAGCGGTGCGCAAATATTGCGCCTGATTCTTCAGCGACGGCTCGAGCTCGAGCTGGCACGGCGGAAACATTCCCGCGTAATCAATCGAGCGCGCGAGCAATCCGCGCAGTGAAACGGCGATCTCCCCCATCGCACTGGGTTAGGGGAAGAGGCCGCGCGTCCTTTTTGCTTTCATCACCCGTTCGACTCCGGTGGCCATGGCCGACATCCGGTGCGAAATCTTGTGCGCCTTGGCGCGCCGAATCACCTGGCTAAAGGAATGTTCCAGGATGCGGAAAAGTTTGTCGGTCACTTCCGTTTCGCTCCAGCTGAAAGCCTGCAAACCTTGCACCCATTCAAAATAGGAAACGATGACGCCACCGGCGTTGCACAAGATGTCGGGAATAACGAAAAGTTCGGCCCAACGTTGATCGAGAATTTTATCTGCTTCCGGCGTGGTCGGCCCGTTCGCCCCTTCAGCCAGAATCCGACACTGCAGTTTGCCGGCATTTTTTTCCGTGATCACGCGATCGACCGCGCAAGGCGCCAGAACATCGCATTTCTGGACCAGCATTTCGTTAGGATCGATGCGATCGCCTTGGTCGAATGCGCGCAAATTTCCCTTTTTCAAAACGTGCTGCTCCGCTGCTTTCACGTCGATTCCCTTGGGATTGTAAACGGCAGTGGTCGCATCACTGATACCCACGACTGTGATTCCGGTCTTCAACGCGAGCGACAATGCCGCGACTGACCCGACGTTGCCGAATCCCTGGATGATCGCGGTGCATTCGGTCGGATCCATCTTCAACATGTCCATGGCGCGTTCGATCAGATAAACAACGCCGCGCCCAGTCGATTCGCGGCGTCCTTCGGTGCCACCGATTGAAACCGGTTTGCCAGTGACGATTTCGCTTACCGCATAACCCTGATATACCGAATAGGTGTCCATGAACCACGCCATCACCTGTTCGTTCGTTCCCATGTCCGGGCCCATGATGTCAGTGTGTGGCCCGACGAACGGAATCATTTCCTGCATGTAACGGCGCGAGACCGCTTCCAATTCGCTGCGTGAAAGTTTGGTCGGATCACACGCGATGCCGCCTTTTGCGCCGCCGTAGGGCAAACCGTTAAGCGCGCATTTCCAGCTCATCCACATCGCCAGCGCCGCCGTCTCCCCCATCGAGAGATCAGGCGCAAAACGAGTGCCGCCTTTAGTTGGACCAAGCGTGAGGTGGTGCTGTACGCGGTAGCCTTGAAAAGTCTTGGTGCTGCCGTCGTCCATGTGCACCGGGAGGGTGACGGCGATGGCACGCTTCGGTAGCATTAACCGTTCACGATGGTTTTGGTCAATTTCGAGGTAATCGGCGATGACGCGAAATTGCTCGCACGCCATTTTGAAAACGTCGTCTTGATAGATGCCCAGCGCTGAACTCATAGGTTTGCAGGCGCCGAAGAAGGCGCACCGAAGTCTGGTATTTGCGCTTGCTGCCGCGTGTCGTCAAATCGAATCCGCTGGCCTGATTGGGGCTGCAAGCCATAGCGCTTTTGGAGGGGCGAGCTCCCGCGAGCCTTCATCTGTTTTTCGGCGTCGCAGGAGCTCCGCCCTCCAATATCCAAAATGCACGCCTCACACTCATGAGACGACGGCTCTTGAAAAGTTGGCAACCGAGGAGCGCGCTGCCTAGATTGGCGGTCGTTATGAAAGATTGGCGTAAAGTTCGCTTGGAAACCCTCGCGGTTCATGCCGGGCATGAGATCGATCCGGCCACCGGCGCGGTGACGGCGCCGATTCATCTCTCCACCACATTCGAGCGCGATGTCGAGGGAACGTATTCGCGCGGGTTCATGTACACCCGCAATGATAACCCGAATCGCAAAGCGCTGGAGGAAGGGGTGAGTGCGCTTGAAGGCGGCGCCGCAGCGGCAGCCTTTGGCAGCGGCATGGCGGCGGCAATGGGTTTGCTCGGCGCACTCGCACCTGGCGATCATGTTCTCGCCCACGTCGATGCCTATTACGGCACCAGTCGATTGCTGCGTGATCTCTTTCTGCGCTGGAAACTGGAAGCGGACTTCACCGACATGAGCAATCTGCCGGCGGTGAAAAAAGCGCTGCGGCCAAATACAAAGCTCGTGTGGATGGAAACGCCGTCGAACCCGCTTCTAAAAATTGTCGATCTGGCAGCGGTGGCAAAGATCACGCACGAAGCCGGTGCGGTTTGCGTGTGTGATAATACCTGGGCGCCCATCATTCAGCGGCCGTTCGAAGCCGGCGCCGATTTCATTCTCCATTCCACCACCAAGTATTTCGGCGGCCACTGTGATGTGCTCGGTGGAATCATTATCGGGAAACGCGACGACGAATTTTTTCACGGTGTTCGCTCGATTCAATATTCCGGCGGCGCGGTCCCCTCGCCCTTCGATTGCTGGCTAATTCTGCGTGGAATGAAAACATTACCCTGGCGAATGCGAGCCCACTGCGAAAATGCGGCCAAAGTGGCGGAGTTTCTCGCGCAAAATCGGAATGTTGAGCGTGTGCATTATCCGGGGCTTAAATCGCATCCCGGTTACGAGATTGCGAAACGACAGATGTCGATGTTTGGCGGAATGCTTTCGTTTGAAGCAAAAGGCGGACAGGAAGCGGCGATGGCGGTGGCGGCGAAGACGAAAATTTTCACGCGCGCAACCAGTCTGGGGGGCGTGGAAAGCTTAATTGAGCATCGCGCATCGATCGAAGGACCGGGCACAACCTCGCCGGAAAGTCTGTTGCGTTGCTCGATCGGTCTGGAGCATCCGGACGATTTAATCGAAGATTTGGATCAGGCGCTGCGTTAACAAGGAGCGGCGGTCTCCGAACCGCCGTGCTTTAAGTTAGGGAGGCGACAGCACGCGTCCCTCCAATTCTAAACGGCGACTGGAAGGCGCCGCTCCTTGATGGTCAAACGCCGCCTCTGCGAGTTTTTCGTTTCACCAGATCGAAAACATCGCGCACTTCATCCACATGCAACAAAAATGCGACGCCAAAAAATGCCGCGGCGCTAACGAGAATTGTGGCGAAGAGCGCGAAGAGTTTTTCGAAGAAACGCAAATGTTTCCAGGCATCCAACCACCAGTGATTCGCCAGCCAGCAAATTAGCGCGAGCAGCAAACCGGCCAGGCAAATCTTGACCAGACCCGCGAACATGCGGCGGCTTTCCAGTCCGCGCGTCTGTCTCCACATCAGCGCGTAAAGCAAAAGAAAATTGATTGTCGCCACAATGCTGGTGGAGAACGCCAGGCCGCGATGTCCCCAACCGAGCCGGAAAGTGAAAAGCCAGTTCAGAAAAAGATTCGTTCCGATCGCGAGGAAGCTAACGATCATTGGAGTGTTTCGTTTGCCGATCGCGTAAAAGGCCGGCGTCAGCACTTTTAAGGCGGAATAGGCGACGAGGCCGATGGCGTAAAACTGCAGCGCCCCCGCCGTCTGCCGTGTCATCTCGGCGGTGAACCGGCCATGTTGATAAATCACGCTGATGATCGGCGAAGCGAGCATGGCCAATCCAATCGCCGATGGAATGGTGAGCAAAAACGCCAGCCGCATTCCGCTGGCGAGAATGCTGCGAAATTCATCGATATTTCCGACGGCCGCGCTTTTCGAAACCAGCGGCAGGGTGACGGTGCCGATAGCGACGCCAAAAATTCCAAGGGGTAATTGCATCAAACGAAACGCGATGTTGAGCCAACTGACAGGACCATTGCCAAGACTGGCGGCAAATCCGCTGTTGATGAGGACATTCACTTGGACGGCACTGGCTGCGATCACTGCCGGAGCCATCAATATGAGAACGGCACGGACGCCTTGGTCGCGACACTGAAAATCGGCGCGATACTTGTAACCCACGCGCCGGAGCGATGGAAACTGCGCGGTTAATTGCCAGATCCCGCCGATGAGCGTTCCAATCGCCAGGCCGGTTAGCGATCGCGCCCCAAAATGGGGATCGAGCCACCAACCGATGCCGACGCCGCCGATGATTGAGCCGAGATTGAAGTAACTCGATGCCATTGCGGGCGGCCCGAAGACATGCTTCGCGTTCAGCATTCCCATTACCAGCGCCGCGAGCGAGACCAGCAGCATGAACGGCCACATGATTCTCGTTAGCAAAACGGTGAGCTCGGTTTTGTCGGGCGGCCAGCTCCACCACGTCAAGAGATCGACCAGTTGCGGCGCGAAAACGATCCCCAGAAGCGTAACCACGCTCATGAAAACGGCGG
>QHRA01000261.1 GCA_003221295.1 Verrucomicrobiota bacterium
ACAGATTCGCACCCGTGACCAATAGAACAACCTTGGCACAGGCATAAGCGGATGGATCCTGAAGAAACGCAGCCGTTGCCGCCGCGCCGGCAGCTTCTGCAACTACGTGCTCGTCGAGGAGAAGGATGCGGATGGCATCTAGCAGCTCCCGCTCTGTGACCAAACGCGCTTCATCCACCAATTCGCGAATCGCGATCACATTTGCTTCGAGCGGGTGGAGTGACGCCAGACCATCAGCAACCGTGTCGCATGCATCTCCGACGACGACGCGTCCTTGTTGCCACGATCGCACGTATGCGGGTGCCTGTTCCGCCTGGACACCAACGACGCGAACGCCGGGATGACGCCGCTTCGCTTCAACGGCCACACCGCGAATCAACGCGGTATCACCCATTGGGACAAAGATGACGTCGGGTGCAGGTATCTCGTCCAGGATTTCACTACCGATCGTGGCCGTGCCTGCGGAAACGAGCGGATCGCTGGCATCATCGAGAAAATAATGGCCGTGCGTGCGCGCGAATTCTGCGGCTCCTTCGCTGGCAGCAGTTTGACCCATCGCGCCCCGCTCCACCACTTTTGCCCCGAGGGCGACAATTCGCGCTCGCTTTACCGGGTTCGGATTTTCCGGAAGAAAAATGGTGGCGCCGATCTTCGCGATACGGGCAGCGTAGGCAACCGCGGCACCGTGGTTACCGGTACTAGCCGCGACAACTCCGGGCAGTGCGCGCTGCGCCGCGGTTGTGAGCAGGGCATTGAGCGCACCCCTCAACTTGAACGATCCAGTCGGCAGATCGGTTTCAATCTTTAAATAAACTTGCGCCTGTGAACGACTTTCGAGCGACTCGGCGTTCACGAGTCGCGTCGGTTGAAGGTATCGGCTCAACAACTGGCGAGCCGCTATCACCTGACTGGGGCTCGGAATCACTGTCGCACACCATATCAGCATGTGGTGGTTGAGGAAACTGCGTCACGGCCTGGCTTGCCGAACACGCACCGTCCGAGCCGGTCGCACTCTGACGTCCGACCTCCCACTTCCTTGCTTGCTTACTTCTCAATTTTTCCTTCTGCCTTCTTACTTTCCTTGCGCGAGCTACCTAAAACTGCGACCGGCAAAATTCAGAAATATGTTTTGCGAGCGCAACGGACTGCGATCGCTCCGCAGTGAGTCCATTCTCAGCTCACCGGGCTTGAGCCCGACCGCCGACCCGGTATGCTCGCAAGCCATGCACCGCGACCATCACAATTGGTATTCACACCGTCTCAGCCGCGACATGGGCGTCAATGTTTACGGGCATTACGGCATGCCCATCCTTGCCTTCCCCACCAGTTGCGGCGACGAGCATGAGCAGGAAGGTCAAGGCATGATTCGCACTCTCGGACCGTATCTCGACGCGGGGCGAATCCGAATCTTCTGCATCAACGGCGTGCAGAGCGATTCGTTCAGCAACAAAGGCGCGCATCCTTTTCACCGCAGCTGGCTGCAGGCGCAATACGGTGACTACGTGGCCAGCGAAGTCTTCCCATTCATCGACTCCGTGTGCCAGACGCCGGGCATCCCGATCACCACCTACGGCGCATCGCTCGGCGCCTATCACGCGGCCAACACCCTCTTCAAGCATCCCGACCACGTGAAGCGCTGCTACGCGCTCTCCGGCGTTTACGACATGCGCGACTCGATGGACGGGATGTACGACGACAACTTCTACTTCAATAATCCGGTCGACTATATGGCCAACCAGAACGATCCCTGGTTTCTCCACCAGTACGGGAGTTGCGACATCCACCTCGCGACCGGTTGCGGCCCATGGGAAAACAGCGGCCCGACCTACCAATTTTCCGCCGTGCTCGCGAGCCGGGGGATTGCTCATCATCTAGACGACTGGGGTCCGAAAGGCGGACACGAATGGCCCTATTGGCATCACCAGATGTGGGAATACGTGGGCGCGCACTTCTAAGAACTGCGTCTAGGTCAGAGAAAGTTTAGAAGCGCGGCGGTGGTTTCTTTTGGCTTTTCTTCCAGAATCCAGTGGCCGGCGTTTTGAAGAACGATGACCGTGACATTGTCGGCCACCAATTTCATTTGCGCCCCAAGTTGATTGCCTAACGACTTCTCGCCGCCGATCGACAACACCGGCATCGTGAGCTTCGTCTTTGAGAGCGGCGCGAACTCCGTTGCTAATTGCGGCCACGACGCGAAGTAAGCCCAGGCCGCTCGCATCCTCCCAGGTCGGGCATAGGCAGCGGTATAAGCCTTGCGCTCGGCTTCAGGAATCGAATGCGTCTCGTCCGCCGCAAACACATTCCAGAAATACTCGAAGTAAGTTCGCTCCCGCCCTTGCACCAGCTTCTCCGGATACTCGCCGTTGAAACGGAAATGCCAGACATTCGGCGCATCGTAGATCGCTTCCCATCCTTCCACTCCCGGCAGGAACGCATCCATCACCGCGAGCTTCTCGGTCTCGTTAGGAAATTGCGCCGCGTAGGCGTACGCCACCATCAGTCCGATGTCATGACCGACCACGCGCGCCTTCTCGATTTTCAGCGAACGCACCAGCTCATGGATCTGCTGCGCCGCGATGAGCATGCCAGTCTTTGCTGGAATCGAAGAGTCACCAATGCCAGGCAGATCCGGTGCGATGACGGTAAACTTTTCCGCGAGCAATGGAATAATCGGCCGCCACATCCGCGAAGTTTCGGCGAAACCGTGCAACAAAATCACCGTGGCCGATCCGTGACCCGCGGTCAGATAATGCAATTGCACATTGTCGATCTGCGCGTCGCGCGAAACAATCGCTTCGGCTGCTTGAAGCGAGCTGACGCAAAAAAGAAGGGAGCTTAGAAGTGATGAGAGCGTTCGCATGGCGAACACTATTTGTGTCGTTCGTTAAATAGACGAGCCTTTTCGGCAGGATGTCAGCCGCATTGCCGCGCCTAATTCAGAATTACGTTGACGCCAGCAACGCACACGAGGTGCAATCCATTCTGGCCTGTTTTGCTGACGACGCGACGGTGCACGACGAGAACACAACCCATCGCGGCAAGATCGACATCGAACGTTGGCTTGGAACGACAATCGAAAAATATAAGTTTCAATTCAAACCGCTCAGCGCCGAAGCGCGCGACAATGAGACGATCGTCGCTGTACAAGTCTCAGGAACTTTTCCCGGCAGCCCGATCACGCTCGATTATCACTTCACCATCGCCCACGAAAAGATCGCCTCGCTGATCATCGATTCGTAATTCGAGCCGAAGATCGACATCTACTCTGCATCATAAGCCGCTTACGATGCATTAATTTGAGTTGCGCAGTTATGGTCAGACAAGCGTATGGCGAAGGCGGATCATTCTAAGAGAGGCAGAGCGGCGGTGCGGTGCATGAGGCTTGTCCGCCGCCCAGTGGGTCGAGATGGGGTCTGATCTTCACATTACACAATACATTATAGCTCAACGACATCATCGACATCATGGCGGACGAGAGAGGACGGATCAGTTTCCATCAGCTAGGAAATCACGACGCAAGCACATGGACATCTGTGTAAAGTGAAGATCAGACCCCTTGTTCCTCACCCTGAGGAAACGATGAACGACAGTGCGTCGAATGCGTACTCAGCGGACCGCCGACGAATGCGGATCAGCGATATTCGCTACGAGGACGGCTCATCGCGGAAAAAAATCCTCCAAGGCAAGCTTTGATCTTTCGGCTTTGCGATCTGTATTCAACCCTGTTACAAGATCGACTCTAAATGAGCTACATCGCGTTGGCCTTTGGCGTGGGCGTCGCCGCCGGCTTGCGCTCGCTTAGTCCGCCCGCGGTCGTGGCATGGGCTGCTCATCTTGGCTGGTTGAATCTCAGCGATTCCCCGCTTCGCTTCATGGCATCTACAATCGCCGTTGTTATCTTCTCGCTCCTCGCTGTTTTCGAATTAATCGCCGATCTGCTGCCTCAGACGGGAAAACGAACAGCGCCTGTCCCGCTCGCCGCGCGCATCCTTATGGGAGGTCTTTGCAGCGCCTGCCTTTATGCGGCAAGCAATCAACCGTTAGTCATCGGCGCGATTCTGGGCGCGGTCGGCGGAGTGATCGGCGCATTCGCCGGTTATGAAATCCGGCGCCGTTTGGTCGCCGCGTCGCATGTCAAAGACATTTTTGTCGCTTTGCTCGAAGACTTGGTCGCGATCGGACTCGCCTGTTTCTTCGTTTCACGCTAACTCCCGCCGCCAGTCGGGCGACAGAGTGCGATCGCGGCGCAGTGAGAAAAATACTTCAGCGTCGCGGAGAGCGGCCGCTCGAATGGATCTGTTAAAGAATTTAGATTTGACCCCGTCTTCTTTCCCTGCGGCCCTTCGATATGTTTCCGCAAACGGCCGAGATCGAAGTCGTGGCGGAATTGGGATCGCGATAACTGGAGAGACGAGCTCTGTGTCGTCCCTAAATTATGGGACGGGACAGCGCCCGTCCCTCCAGCGGCCTATTCCGCCCGGAGCGCTTCCACCGGATTCAACTGGCTCGCTCGCCTTGCCGGAAAGAGGCACGCCAGCAGTGCCGCCATCGCCAGGACGGTGGCGGTTGTCGTTAGCAGAATCGGATTGTAAGGCGACGTTTGATAGAGCTGCGCCGCAACCAGTTTTCCAAGGCCGAGCGCCGCGGCAAGACCCGCGACCAAACCGAAGATCACCGGTTTCATCCCCTGCCCCATCACCAGCCGCAGCACATCCATCGTTTGCGCGCCGAGCGCCATTCGCACCCCGATCTCGCTCGTCCGCTGTTCCACCGTGTAAGCAACCGCACCGTAAATCCCGACCGTCGCCAGCAACAGCGCCACGCCGGCAAAAACCCCCAGTAACACCATCATGAGCTTGGCCTGGCCGAGTGCCTCCGCCAGGATCTCGCTGAATGGCTGCGGCCAGATTAGAGCAAGGCTCGGATCGATTCCGCGCAACGCCGTTTTCACTGAGCGCGTGATCGTTTCCGGCGGAAGCGGACTGCGCACCACGATTTTGAGGAACGGCCAACTCTCCTGCGCGAACGGACGATAAAATTCCATGTTGTTAGCCTGATTCAATTGCACCGAGCGCACGTCGCCGACGACGCCGACAATCTCGACCGGCACGCTGCCGTTCGTGATCAGCAACGTTTTGCCGATCGGATTCTCGTCGCCGAACACCGTCTTCGCGCCCGCTTTGCTGATGATGATGACGTTCGGATGATCCATCACGTCCTGTTCGTTAAAATCGCGGCCCGCGATCAACGGAATGCCCGCAGCGCGGAACCAGCCCGGCATGACGTCGTTCGACGGCGCGCCTTTTCGCTCGGCAACCGGAGGCACGTTGCCTTCAGGCCGCGTATAGAGAGTCACGCTCGGGCCGCTGAAGAGCGGAAAAGTGCTGCTCAACATCAGGTCCTCGAATCAAGGAGTCGCGCGCAACGCCGTTTGCAATTGTTCGGCAAAACGAGCCCGGCTCGCCTGGTCGGGATATTGGGCCTGCGACAAGGCCGTGACTCCGATCCAGAGATTGTCCGTTTTGAAGCCGGGGTCCTGCTGGCTCAGGCGCACGAAGCTCGTGATGAGCAACGACGCGCCCGCGAGCAGTGTGACAGAGAGCGCGACCTGCGCGCCCACGAGAATTTTGCGGAACCGCTGTTGCCGCACACTTCCTTGCGTGCCGCGGCCGCCTTCCTTGAGCGCATCGACGATATCCGCGCGCGAGCTTTGCAACGCCGGATAAAGACCCATCGCGAATCCCGTCAGTAGCGAAAGCCCGATCGTGAACAAGAGCACCGGCACGGAGAGCGCACTCGCGCTTCCCTGTTCGATCGGGAGAAAGTTCGCTGCGAGTTTCGGGACGAGCGGAACCAACTGCCACG
>QHRA01000262.1 GCA_003221295.1 Verrucomicrobiota bacterium
CGGCGATAATCGGCGTTAATTTCACGCACCGCCTCGGCGATTTCAGGAAGTTTGCGAAAACCAAAGAGTCCGCCTTGGTGGCCATAAATCTTTGTGAACCCGGTTTCCTGCGTGATCACGGGCCGTCCGGCGGCCAGATAGCAAGCGCTGCGATCACTGAACCAGCCGGTGTTTAATCGAACATATTGATCCTTGGCGACGGTGAATTCGGCTTTTGATCCGCGAATGTAATCCCGATAGTCCCAGTAATTCACGCTCAGATCGTGCGGTGAGCGAAAACGCCAACCCGCCTTGGAAAACTTCCTTCGTGCCTTCTCGTCCTTAATATCTGTGGCCAGTTCAAACGTCTCGCCGGCAGCTTTCGGAGCATTAACGAAACGAATGAACTCCCGCGATTTACTCCACAGATATTTCTCTCCACGCCAGATGATGTCTTTTAATCCGCTGGTCGACCAATTTGCAACGGAAGTGAAGATCGCCCTCGCCGGCGGTGACCGCCGTGTTCGCCAAAGATCGGTGACAATGGGCTGTCGCGTTGGGAGCCACTTCAATCCGTGGACCGGGACAGGAAAATGTTTCGTCCCGACATTCTCGCCAAAAGTAAATAGCGCGTGATGTCCCCGGAGATAGTCTATTGTCGATTGAACACGCTGATCGACCTTTATTTGTTCAACGCCTGGATCGCTCTCGATGTAAAGAATTCGATCGCTCGCCAGCAGATCATCATTGAACTCCTGCGCGCCACAGACATTCAAAATCGCATCGGCCGATTTATAAAGCTGACGAATTTTCCTGAAGGGCAAACCTACGGTCCGGAGTTCAGGCAAATAACGTGCGCAAAAAGACCAGCGATTCTTGAAATCAAATTCATTGGCCAAGCGCGCCAGCAGTTTCGTGGCGTAACTAAAATCGTTGCTCGTGTCGAAAGTTTCTGCGTTGTAGGGAATGCGGGCGGAATCTTCGATGTAGTAAACCTCGTGACCGAGTCTTTGCAGGCCGACAATGTAGTGCACATGCTGCCAAATTACGCCCGCGATCGGGCAGGAGCCCATGAAGCCCATTACGACGATGCGCTTCGATTTCATCGAAGCGAAAACGTCCAACATCTAACATCCAACATCCAACGCCTAACTGTCTGAATTGAGTATTGAGCGTTAAGCGTTGAGCGTTGGGCGTTGAAGCGGATCATTCAGAAAAATTTTTAACGACGACCGCCGGATTACCAGCGACGACGCAATTCGCGGGCACGCTCTTCGTCACCACTGCGCCGGCCGCAACGACGGAATTTTCACCGATGGTAACGCCTTTTAAAACGATCGCATTCATTCCAATCCAAACGTTATCGGAAATTTTCACCGGGCGCGTTTCGAGCTTGGGGCGGGGCGGGCGATCTTTGTAAAAGGGCGCAACGGCTTGGGCATCGATTAGTCGCTGCGCAGGTTCGAGCGGATGAAAATCGGAATCGGCGATCCCGACGTTCCACGAGATCAAACAGTGCGATCCGATTTCAATGCGTTCGTCCGCCATAACGAGCGCGCCGTTCAGCAAGGTGAAATCGCCAACGACGGCCGAGCCATTAAGCCCGAGGGCAAAAGAACACCCGGCGTAAACGGAGACGTGATTGCCGAAGCGGAGAGCATGCGCCGCCTTCGTTTTCATAAAACGAAACACTTGCGCCGTTTCGCAATAAAACCCTTCGCCAAAATCGACATTCGGCGGGATCGGATGCGCCCACCAATCGCTTTCTACTCTGCGGTCCGCGTCGACATTGCTCATGCCGTAAATTTCCCGGAAGCGTAAAGTTTTGCGTAAACGCCGCCGCGCGCGACCAATTCCGGTCCGCGCCCCTGCTCGACCACGCGCCCAGCTTCGAGCACGACGATTTGATCGACGTTGTGAACGGTGGCGATGCGATGAGTGATGATGATGGTGGTGCGTCCCCGCATCAATTCTTTGATCGTTTCCATGATGGCGGATTCGGTGGTCGGGTCGAGCGCGGAAGTTGGTTCGTCGAGTAAAAGAATCGGCGCGTTTTTCAAAAAGGCGCGCGCGATTCCGACGCGTTGGCGCTGACCGACGCTAAGATGGCCGCCTCGTTCGCCGACCTGGCTCTCGTAGCCGTTCGGCAAGTGCGAAATGAATTCATCGGCCTGCGCGCGCCGCGCCGCCTCGCGGATTTCGTCCTCGGTCGAATCCGGCCGTCCGTAGGCAATGTTCTCCCGCACGGTGGTAGAAAAGAGGAGCGTGTCTTGCAGGACGATGGCGATCTGCTGGCGCAATGATCTTTTTGTGATCTCGCGAATGTTGTGGCCATCGAGAGTTAGACGACCCGAAGCGGGATCGTAGAATCGCGGCACTAAACTGAGGAGCGTGCTTTTGCCCGCGCCCGTGCCGCCGACGAGCGCGATGATTTGGTTCGGCTCGATTTCAAGGTTGACGCTGCTCAAAATTTCGCGGTCCGAATCGTAGCCAAAGCTCACATTTTGAAACGCGACTGCGCCATTTGTTTTTTCGATCGCGATGGCGTTCGGGGAATCGACGACATCGTCGCGCGAGTCGAGAATTTCGAAACAACGCCGCGCTCCGGCCGTAGCGCCTTCCATCGCCCACGCTGTATAAGTGAGCGATTCGAGCGGTTGATAAAGCATGACCAGATAGGCGATGAAAACGAGAAGGACTCCGAGCGATAACGTGCCAGCAAGTACGTGTAACGATCCCACGTAGTACATCGCGGCCGTTCCGAGCGCGATCAGCGTGCTGATGACGAGCCCGCTCTTCACGCTTGTCATCGTTAGCTGAAGGTTAGCCTGCAAACTGCCGTGGGCGTGTTGCTGAAACTGCGAGACTTCGAATTCTTCGCGGCCAAATGCGTGCACCATTCGAATGGAACTCAATCCTTCTTGTGTTTGGGTGAGCAAGGCGCTGTCCTGCTCCTGAATGGTAGTCGATTGGGTGCGAATGCGTTTGGCAAAAAAGTAGATCGTGCCAATGAGAAGCGGCACGATGGCAAGCGAGAGCAAGGTCAATTGCCAATCGAGCCGGAGCATGACGGCAAATGTCCCGAGCAGCGTGACGCCGGAACTGACAATGTTAGTGAACCCTTTATTGTAAATCGTCTGGACCGATTGCGAATCGTAGGCGACGCGAAAACTGGAATCGGCCGAGCGCCGCGTGTCGTGAAATTTGAGCGAAAGTCGCTGCAAATGTGTGTAAAGCTCGGTGCGCAATCGCAGCAAAGATTGCAGACCGATTTTCACAAACATGTAATTGCTGGCCAGGCTGAGGAGACTCCACAGCAATTGAATGACAATCATCGCAAGGCAGAGCAGCGCGAGAGCTTGAGTGGCATCGAGCGCCGGTATCCTGATTTCGGCGCCGCCAAGAAATCGAAAGGTGTAATGAAAAACCTTTACCCGACCCGGAAGGATTTGATCGACGATGATCTTGAAGGGCCACGGTTTAAGCAAATTCAATCCGATGGCGGCGAAGGAGAACCCCAGGGCAATGAGCGAACGGGTAAGGAATCCGCGATAATATTTCAGGACGCGTCGGTAGATCATCGGAATTTTAGATTGCGGATTGCCGATTGCCGATAGAGAGAGACGGACGCGCTATCGCAACTTCAATCTGAAATCGTAAATCGAAAATCGCCCAATGCATCATCTGCTCCAAGTCTGGTTTGATTGGGTGCTGCATGGCGGTTACCTGGGGATCATCGTGTTAATGGCATTGGAAAGCTCGATCTTTCCGGTCCCGAGCGAAATCGTGATTCCGCCAGCTGCGTTTCTGGCTGCGCAGGGAAAACTGAATCTCTGGGGTGTGATTGCAGCAGGTACTTTTGGTTCATGGCTTGGCGCGTCCGTCACTTATTGGGTATCGCTGTGGCTTGGACGGATTTTGATCGTAAAATGGGGCCGCTTTTTCGCGATCAGCGAATTAAAGCTAACGCGGGCGGAACGTTGGCTGCATCGTTACGAAGCCGGCGGCATCTTTTTCGCGCGATTGCTGCCGGTAATTCGCCATCTCATTTCCATTCCAGCTGGAATCATCCGCATGAATTTCGCCACCTTTAGTCTGATGACGATCGTGGGTTCGGTCCTGTGGTGCGGGGTGCTGGCGTGGTTCGGGCAAACCGCGATCACCCCTGAGATGTTGCGCGATCCCGCAGGCCTGACGATGGCGTTAAAAGCAAAATCGCATTTAATAGCCGCGGCAGTCATCGTGCTATGCCTCCTTTATTTCCTGGTGCTGCGGCTGACGGCAAACCGAGAGGGGACACCGCCCTGAGGCTTTTCAGAAGGGTAAGGGGCGAAGGTGGCTTGCGATTCCAGCCATGTCCCATCGGCGGAATGCCGATGCCGCGTTTTTGGGATGGCGGGATATGCATGCTTATCCCGGACAATCCATTAACCGTCCCATGTGTAAAAAAAGAAAACACAAGTGTTAGCTTCTCGGCCAGGATCGGAGCGGCGGTTCGTCCGCGACCGGTCCAAGTACACAGCGTAAAGTATTCTCCATGAACGTTGGCACTGCTTTTGCTGTCTTTATTGGCGTGATGAACAAGTACTCTCAGATTTTACGTCCCCGACAAAAACTTTCCCTCGGTGATTTAATTGTCGCCGTTAGCTCCTGCACCAAAAGCAGTCGCGAAACCGTCGCTACCGTGGCCGATCTACTTGGCAGCGGTCAGGTGAAGGTCGAAGATCACGGCCGATTTTTACGCGCCAAGGTCTGCTAAGTTCGGAAAAGTAATTTTCAAAACGCTCCGGTAGTTCTGCTGCCGGAGCGTTTTCTTTTTGCAACTTCGGCCCTGTCACGTCGAGCGAAGTCGAGACATCTCTGATCATTCTCCTTTCGATAGTGGCTTAATCGGGGATGGTGGCTGTTAGTTCGTGCGAGCCTCGAAGAAAAACGCTTTCCGCATTTTCGCCGCCCTTTTATGGTGCTCCAGTGATTGACCGTTATTCCCGGCCGCAGATGCGCGCGATCTGGTCGGATACGCGCAAATTCCAGATCTGGCTGGAAATTGAAACCATCGCCTGTGAAGCGATGGCTCGGCTAGGTTTGATTCCGAAAGAAGACGCCGCGGCCGTTCGCAAGAAAGGGAAGTTCGAGGTCGATGAGATTGCCGAAATTGAAAAGCGGACGAACCACGACGTCATCGCTTTTCTGGAAAATGTAGCCTCCTACGTTGGCCCGGCGGCGCGCTGGATTCACCAGGGATTAACTTCCTCCGATATTCTCGACACAACGCTGGCGGTGCAGATGACCGAATCGGCCCAAATTCTTTCCGACGACCTGGCGGCGTTGCGAAAAACAATTTGCAAACAGGCGCGACGTTACAAGAAGACGCCAATGATCGGGCGCAGCCACGGCATTCACGCCGAGCCAATCACCTTCGGGTTGAACCTGGCGCTGATGTTCGATGAATTTGCCCGCGCGGAAGAGCGTCTCGCGCAAGCGCGTGAGCGTATTCGCATCGGGAAACTCAGTGGCGCGGTGGGGACGCACGCGCATTTGGATCCGCGGATCGAGCGCGAAGTTTGCCAGAAACTTGGGCTGCGTCCGGCGACAATCTCGACTCAAATCGTGCAGCGCGATCGGCACGCTGAATTTTTGACGACGCTGGCATTGATCGCATCGTCGATCGATCGCTGGGCCACTGAATTCCGCCACCTTCAGCGCACTGAAGTTTTGGAAGTGGAAGAATTTTTTGGCGAAGGCCAGAAGGGCAGCTCGGCCATGCCGCACAAACGCAATCCGATTACCGGGGAACGGTTGAGTGGGCTGGCTCGAGTCGTGCGCGGAAATGCGCTGGCGGCGATGGAAAATGTCGCGCTTTGGCACGAGCGCGACATCAGTCATTCCAGTGCCGAGCGGATCATTTTGCCGGATTCGTGTACGTTACTCGATTACATGCTGGTAAAATTGCGCGAGCTGGTGGGTGGACTGCGCGTTTATCCGAA
>QHRA01000195.1 GCA_003221295.1 Verrucomicrobiota bacterium
GTACCGAATTAGTCGCCACGAATCCGGCGCTACGTGTCGAGATCCGCGAGACCGATCTTTCAAATCTCGAGCAGACGATGCAACTCGCTGCCTTGCTCACGAACGAGCCAATCGATTTCCTGATCAACAATGCCGGCGTCGGCGATCACGGTTCCTTTGCCACAGCCGACCCGATTCATGTCAATGAGCAGGTGCTAGTAAACGTGCTGGCGTTAACCGCGCTGACTCGCGCCTTACTGCCGCGGATGATCGCGCAAAAACGGGGAGCAATTTTGAACGTGAGTTCCTCTGCTGGATTCCTTCCGCTGCCGGGCATTGCGGCTTACGCGGCCACGAAAGCCTACGTTACCAGTTTTTCCGAAGCGATCCGGGCCGAAACGCATGGTTGCGGGATTACTGTGACCGCCCTCTGCCCAGGGCCGGTCGATACTGAATTTGCAGAAGTGGCCAATCGGGAATCGCGCGGGGAAAAACCTCGCTCCGGTCTCATGCACGTGGCGGTAGAAAAAGTGGCACAGGCGGGGTTAAGCGCCATCGAGCAGGACAAGGCTTTAATCATTCCTGGTCTTGCCATGAAAATCGTCATGGCGATTACGCGCGCGTTACCGCTGTCTGCCATACGCGTGGCGCTGCGATTTACCAGTTACACCTAAACCCTGGCGGCCGCCCGCAATTGGCAAATCACGAAAACGGAAATTTCTGATCGATCGCGGTCTTGTCTGGCATAATCCCAATTTCTCCCCCCACGTCCGGGACGTAGACAAAGGCGTAGCGGCGCCTCGGCATTTGCCAGCCAGTAGCCTCGCCGACCACTCCCTTTTTCCGTTTCTCGACATAATCGAAGAATTCCGAGGCGGGTTTGACGGACCAGTTAGAGTATTTTCCGATTTGCATCAGTGCCGCTCGCAAATCACCCTCCCCCCATGGCGTTCCGGTCCGTTTTTTGAAGGCGACATAACGCGCTTTGCCGTTGAAGAAACCGACGGTGATCTCAAATCCTTCGCTCATGTCGCCGGTCAGGAACCCAAACGCCTCTTCGCCCTGGCCGACCATGCCCAGAAGATTCGGCGCCATCGTAGCCGATTTTCCAAAGTGCGCTTCAATCTCTTCTTTTGTCTGCAGGAGAATGTTCATCTTTGCGGAGTGATCGCGGCGACCCACTAGACAACGGCGCGATGTCAATGTCGACCCGCCGAACACACGAAATACGCCAAAACGGCCGTTACCGGCAACCTGCCGGTAAGGGCAAGCGGCAGCCTGCGCTCCCCGGGAGGGCAGACAGTCTCCGCGGTCAGCGACCGCGGCTACAGCTCATTTATATTTGACCGAGCAGCCGTAGGGGCGGGTATTGGCGTTCGAGACCGGTTTGCCGCTCATCGATTCATCCAGCGCAACTTTCACGTAATTGGTTGAACTCGGAATGTCGGCTGGGTTCGGCGACGCTATGCTATCGATCGCGCCTTCGTAAATGATTTTGCCCTCGGGATTGACGACAAACATGTGTGGGGTGTTGCGTGCGTTATAGATGCGCCCAGCCTTGCCGTCGGGATCGAGCAAAAGCGCAGTTTGCTTCGTTTTCCAATCTTTCATCACCTTCTGCGCTTGTTCGGGCGACAGGTTTCCCTCGTAACCCGGGGCATTGGAATCGATCGTCAGCCAGACCACGCCTTTGCCGGTATATTCGCCCTGCAACTTTTGCATGTTGCCACTGCCGTAATGCTTTTTCACAAACGGGCATTCGGGGTTGAACCATTCCAGGACCACGTACTTGCCTTTGTATTCGGAAAGACTGTGCGATTTTCCGGAAGCATCCGGCAGGCTAAAATCGGGCGCAGCCGCGCCGACGGGCGGTGAATCGGCAGCGAAAAGAGTGGTGGCGACGAGTGAACTCAATGCGAGAAGAAGTGTTTTCATATTTATTGTGATGCGATAGCGCGGTTAACGGTTTCCAGTTTTTCCAAAACGATGTTCTTGGTGAGCAGTTCCGGGAAGACATACGGTTGCGCCGTGCCCCCAGGATAAAGCACATAAAGTGGGACACCCGGCCGGCCGAATTGTTTCAATAATTTCGTGATCGCGGGATCGCCATTGGTCCAATCCGCTTTCAATTTAACAATTTGCCGTTCGGAAAATGCAGCCTGCACCGCTGCAGTTTCGAGCACGGTCGATTCGTTGAATTTGCAGGTGATGCACCATTCGGCGGTGAAGTCGATGAAGACGGAGTGACCCTGCTGAAGTTCGGAAGCGAGCCGTTCAGGGGTAAATTTTTCCCAGCCGCCACCAGAAGCGGTGGGGTTGGCGACCGCGGCTGCGCTCTGGAATTTGTCTCCGATGAAATAAATGCCGCCTCCGATTACGAGCACGAGCATGAGCCCGAGCACGAGACCACGGGTCTTCGCAGAAGCCAGAGGGGTGATGAACGCGCCCTTCAACCAGCAGGCGACGCTTAGAACGAGTAGAAAGGAACAGGTCCAGATCAGGGCTCCAACGCCGCGCTGGGCTCCAAGCACGGAAAGTAAAAAGAGCAGGGTCGCGATTAGCAAAAAACCCATGAGCTGTTTCACCCGCACCATCCACGGGCCGGGCTTGGGCAAGAATTTGAGCCAGGCCGGTTGCGCGCTAAGCAGAAAATAAGGCGCGCTCATTCCCAGCGCGATGGAGCCGAACATGAGCAAAATGACAGTTGCAGATTGCGTGAAAGCGAAGCCCAGGGCGGTACCAAGAAATGGCGCAGTGCAAGGCGTAGCCAGCACGGTAGCAAAGACGCCCTGGAAAAATGAACCGGCATCGCCATGCATCGACCCTCCAGCGGCGACGGCACGCCGGCTTAACCATTGTGGCAAATTAATTTCGAAAACGCCAAAGAGGTTGAGCGCGAAGACCAGAACGACCGCGCTCATGAAAAGCACGAAATAGGGATTGGTGAATTGCGCTGCCCAGACGGGCTGGCCTCCCGCAGATTTAATGATCACCAGGACGAGCGCCAGGCCAAGAAACCAGACGAAAATTCCGGCGATGAAGGCGAGGCCACTGCGAAAAATGCGGGCGCGGCTCTGACCGGCTTGCTGCACAAAACCGAAAATCTTCAGTGAGATCACCGGCAGAACACACGGCATCAGGTTGAGAATGAAACCGCCGATGAAACCGAAAATAAGAAAGCGAACAACATCTCTCGATGTCGAATTCTCGTTAGCCGTTGCCTTTTCCGAGCCAACCGAAACGTCCCAGGCACTGCGATCTGGTGCGTCGGTGGCATTTCCGAAAACGATCAGGCCGGGCAGCGATTTGAAGTCTTGTTTCGCGTTATCGAGAGGGATGCGAAAGGTGTAGGCACCTCCTTCATGTGATTCTAGGCGCGGGTGACCAACGGCCACATTTTCCGGGGGCGATGGAAAGAATTCGACGGACGGAAATTTCGCCAAGTCAGGCTGCGTAACATTCAAAACCAGTCCGGTCCCATCGCTTTTCCAGGAAGCGGAAAAGTTGGTCCCAGGCGACCCCGGCAACTGCTTTTGAAAACGCGCGAAAAGGTCTGTATTTGCCGGCGAATTGGTCGGGGCGCTTGGAAGCGACAATGTCACGACTGCATCGCCCGGAATGCAGATCTTCTCACAAACAAGCCAGTTCACTTTCGCCGACAATTTCACTGTCGGACTGGTGAAGTTTTTTGCTGGCGCGATCTGTTGAATAAGAAGGACTTCATCGTGATAGCCGTAAATTTGAATATCGCCCGGTTCCTGAAGCTTCAGTGGAATCGGCCATTGAATGCTGCCCGCGCGCCAGCCTTCCGGCATTTCCCATTTGATGTCGGTGGGAATTCCAGCATCGCCCGGATATTTCCAATAGGTGTGCCAATGCGGTTGCATTTTTAACCGCACGCCCACAAGAAACGGCTCGCCGGGAACGACGGCGCTGACATTTGCCAGGGCGTCGGCCTGCACGAGCTGTTTGCCCTGGTAAATCTGCGCCTGTGCCGTCATTGCCATCAGCACTGGCAGCCACAGGAAAAACGCCGAACGCCGAATTGCGCTCATGTGGTTACTTATCACTCCACATCGGTTCGGGCAATGGTT
This sequence comes from Verrucomicrobiota bacterium, assembly GCA_003221295.1. Taxonomy (GTDB): domain Bacteria; phylum Verrucomicrobiota; class Verrucomicrobiia; order Chthoniobacterales; family UBA10450; genus AV69. The sequence continues at coordinate 4,074 of QHRA01000195.1, forward strand.
GGAGGTGGCTCATATCGTGCTGATAAAGGGAGAATGCGTTACTTCGTCGTTGTTGCGCTGATCGTCCTAGGCGTGATTTTCTTGCGACAGAAAAAAGCGGAAAATTCTGCACCCCAAAAAACGACTGAAGCGGTGGCTCAGGCAGCATTGACGCCGCGCCCGGCCAGCGAGCATGATTGGGCAAAGGCCGCAATTGATCGGACGAACGAAGTGAAGCAACAAGTGAAACGTGAACGTGCGTCGAACGAAGTGCCCTAATCAGGGATAACATCGTAAATCTCGATCAAGCCAAGTCCGTGGCGCCGATCGGACGTTTGGGATTAGCGATTTAATGGGTCGCGACGCCAATCTGGTGAACAGAGCCGCCTTAATGGCCGGCGTGCTCGCTCTGCGCTTGCGCCTTGGTATGGATTGCCTGCTTAAGTTCCTGCGCTGAGATGGGTCGCCCGGCAGACGCTGCGGCCTCATTTTTGCCAAGCTGGGTAACGTCGCTCAAAGGCGATCCCTCGTTTGTAAAAACTGCGTCGCGCCCAGTCTCATCTTTCTTAACTCGAAATCGCCCGTGCATGATGCCGACGAGTGGAATGAACTGGGTGCCGTTGTTTTCTACAAACAAGATGTCGCGCTCACCGACCTTGAATTTCGGCGCATCAGCAACCTCCATCGTCTCGGCGCCGACCGTGCCGCCCAGCATACGCAGAGTCACGCTCGCACCAGGATTGCCCTTGATGGCTTCCTCTACTTTAACCGTCACGTAGCTCATGATGTGACGTTGCGCGCCCTCACCGGTCCATTCGGAGCGGACGTCAGTTACAGTGCCTTGAAAAATCATTTCGGCCCGACCGACCAAATCATCAAACGATGGCGGAATAACGGTGGTGGCCAGAGCCACGCAGGCAATAACCAAAAGACTGCCAGATACTGATAAACGGGAGAACTTTTTCATGTGGAAGAACGCTAAATTTAGTTTGGTTCGGTACGGGATTCAATCGGCGCACATTTGAACCTAAGCGCGCAGCTTTCGTTCAATTTACGGATCGAGATCATATGCATCTACCAGCGCGATACCGGTGCCGTCATTAACGCCGCGAACAATGGCAGTATAGCTGCCGCTCGCCAGCGTCGCAATAATCGCGGACTCCTTGGCATTTGATGGCTGGTACCCACTAGCAGAGATCGCCGCCGCCTGTGTGCCACTGCCCCAGTCGTCATTGCTCGCGAGCAGGTTGCCGGAACTGTCATGCAACTCCAAGGTCGGATTAGAGAGCGTGCCGGAGAGCGAAAATGGCGGTGAGGCTAGCGACGGACCGATGGCGCGTACAATTAGTTTCTTTGCTGTCGAGCCATTGATGATTAGACCGCCGATAAGGACATTTTGGTTTGTGCCAACCTGTCCGCGAGTGGAAATGTTAGATAAACGCGCCGATAAAGAATCCAATTCATACACTTCGACCAACGCGACCCCGGTCGAATTGTTGTAGCCGCGCACGATCGCGGTGTAGGCGCCGGCCGCCAGAGTTGCAATCAGGGCTGATTCGTTGGTGTTGGTGGGGGCGTAGCCGCTGCTGCTGATCTGCGAAGCTTGCGATCCGCTCTGCCAGTCATCGTTCATCGCAATTGTGGCACCCGAGGAATCGTGCAACTCAAGCATTGGATCGCTCAAGGCGTTAGCGACGCCGTAACTGCCAAGAGTCGGCCCAAGCGCACGGACTATTACTGTTTTTGATTGCGAGCCAGAAACGATAAAACCGGCGATCATCACATTGTTTCCAGTGCCGACGTCCATTCGCGTCGAAATATTGGCAAAATGACTCGTAGACGGGCTCGGCGTGGGCGTCGGCGTTGGAGTTGGTGTCGGAGTAGGCGCTAGATACAGCGATTGAGCGCCGGAAATATCGTCGGCAGACAACGTCTCGCGATTGCTTATCACTGAGTTCATGATCGCGTCGACATGTTGCCCATGATCATCTGGATGATCCAAGCCGAGGGCATGACCAAGTTCATGGATTAGGACTCGCCGAATATCGCCTATGCACCACCCGTTTGTACCGAAACGCAGCGGCCCCCGATATGAATCGAACTGTTGATTTCTGTTAAAGAGAACGTCAGCCTCGACAATATTGCTACCGGAAGAGCGCCAGTAGGTCACTGCCAGCGTACCTGTTCCAAACTTTTGCCCGAATACGGTGTTGGAGAAGACAATCGCGTTGACGCCGTCACCGGAGGAAACGGGAGGACTGGCTACATTGCCAGTGTATTGCAATCGCGCCATGACGTGGTCCCACGCGGTGAGTGCGGGTGCTGCGGCAGTATCCCACGAAGTATTGCCATCAATAAGCGTGCGCCCAGCTGAACCGAGACCCATCTGGAACGTCACGAGGGTGCCGGCTGGCCAGTGTTGCCCCTCAAGCGCGTAGCCGCTTACGCGCCGCGAAACCGCCAGGAAAATGCCCCAAACAATCAGAATTGATAGCGATTGCAAACGTGCAAACGCTCTCTTCGACACGCAGTATCGGCGTGGAACGCGAAACAGGGTAAATCCCACAATTACCATAAAAGCAAGAACTATGCGAAGAGGTAAGGAACGCCAAAAGCGTGGGCAATTTCACGGTCGCAAAAATGCGAAACTTGCGCACTTAATACGTGATACGCATAATTGTCGCGGAGCTACTCAGCTTTTTTCGCAAATTTGCGCTGCCTATACCACCCGCACGAGCAGTTTAAGCGAAATATGCGCGAGTCCGGCGTTGGGCTGGACAGCGGATCAGGCTGGATGAGCCGGCTACCGCATCAACCCGGCCGGCAAGGTCAGGGGACGAGGAAAATCTTCTGCGAGTAGGGATCCTTGACCTTGCTACCAGATTGGTAACCCGTCACATCGACGTAACCGCCGTTGGGATCGTAAGGACTGAAAACGTACCCAGGTTTGCCAGGAACAGGCTTCGCCACTGGGAATTGCGCTGCCACATTTGAAGAGGAACTCCGCGGCGTCGCACTCGGCCGTGGCGTGGCTGCAGTTGAGGGTCGCGTTTCGTCCAGCTGGGATGGAGGCGAAGCGCTGGTCGTGGATGTCACAGTCCGCGACGGTCGAAAAGGCGTCGGCGAGGCCTGCGGAGGCATTGCCTCCACCGGTTGTCCTTCGTAAATTGTCCTCTCCGTTGTCTCAGTCGTTGTCTGGTCGTCGCCCCTCAACTTGTTTCTTACGAAATGCGCTGGCGCGGTTACAACCGCCGCGGAAGTGGACGCGACGTTTTCCGCAGTGCGACACCCAGCCGCGACTAGCGCCAGCACGAAAGTGAGTGCCGCAAGCCGAATCATTGTACGATGTTATCAGCGCGCCGCGGACACGCAACTTTTCGCCGCCTTGAAGTCGGAAAGCAATGCCGAGATCGCTTCCTCCGTTGCTGACCACGCGCACCTCAAGCGGAAAATGTCCGGCTCGATGAATTTGTAAAAATCCCATCCGCGCTCGCCCAACTTTTGCGCAACCATCGCATCGAGTCGAAAAAATACCGCGTTCGATTCGACCGGAAACACAATCTCAGCTCCGCAGTTTTGCAGCCCGCTGGCTAATTTGAGCGCCGCCTCATTCGCTTGTCGCGCGTTTTTCAGCCAGACTTCATTCTCCAACAAGGCGAGCCAGGGTGCCGCCAAAAAACGCATTTTGGACGCAAGATGTCCGCTCTGCTTTGCCCGGTAATCGAAATCCGCGCTGCGCTCTTTGTTGAAGAAAACGACCAACTCCCCCGCTGCCAGACCGTTCTTCGTTCCGCCGAAGCAAAGGACTTCCACGTCGGCTCGCCAGGTGATTTCCTTCGGTGCGCATCGAAGTGCCGCAATGGCATTCGCGAACCGCGCACCGTCCATGTGTAAAAACATCCCGCGCTTTTTTGCAAATGCTGAGATCTCGCGAATCTCATCAGGGCCATAGACGGTTCCCAATTCCGTTGCCTGCGTGAGGCTGATCACGCGCGGCTTATGCGAATGTAATTCGTGTTGCCGTGTCAGGGCCGCTTCCACTTCGCGCAAATCAATCTTGCCCATCGCGCCGCGCGTGGGAATTAGTTTGGATCCACCAGTATAAAATTCGCACGCGCCGCATTCGTCATTGTCGACGTGCGCGTGCTCATGGCAGATCACGCTCTGAAACGGCTGGCAAAGTTGTGCCAGGGCTAGGGCATTGGCCGCCGTTCCGTTGAAGAGGAGAAAGACATCGCAGTCGATTTCGAAAAGCTCACGGACGCGATCACACAGACGCCGTGTCCATTCATCGTCGCCGTAAGATGCTGCTGCGCCGGTATTCGCGGCGGCGAGCGCGGTGGCTGCTTCCGGGCAAAGGCCTGCTGTATTGTCGCTCGCGAATTCCTGACGCCGCTCAGTCACACTGCCAGTCGCTACCCGAGTTTTCTGTTTCGAGCAATCGAATGATGCCGGTCTGGCCTTTGATTATCTGGCATCGAATGTCGCAGCAGTCGCCAGATTTGCTCGTGTCGCCAAGCGCTATATGCGGCCATCAGCCGCGACTTTGCCAACGGCGAGGCGCGGTTTACAATCGGACATGAATCTCTTGCAGGCCGAGGTCGAGCGACGCGGCGCCCAAATCTTTGATCTGGTCGATCGCCATCCGGAATCGATTTTTAGCAAGGCCGGGTTCTATCAGCGAATGATGGAGTTCTCGATGCGCGACGAGCATTTCAAAGTGCAAATGTTCCGTTTCGTTGATGTGCTCGCTTCCCTCCGCCGCGGCTCCGACATCGTGCAACATCTCGATGAATATTTTGCCGACATGCGCAATGGATTCGCCCCGTTCATCCGCACCGGGGTGTCGCTCGCGCGCATCGTCCCGATCATCAGTGGAAAATTCCTGCGCTGGAACGTCTCTGGCATGGCGCGGCAGTTCATCGCCGGCCGCAATCCGGATGAGGTAATGAAAACGCTGCGCAAAAAGCGGCGCCAAGGAATCGGATTCACTGTCGATCTGCTTGGCGAAGCAGTCGTCAGCGAAGAGGAAGCTAACGAGTATGCGGCGCGTTGTCAGGAATTACTCGAACATCTCGCCCGGGAAACGCGCGGCTGGACCGATCCGCTCGGTAAAAACTCCGAGCTGTTTCCAGTCGTAAATGTGTCGGTAAAAATTTCCGCGCTCTATTCGCAAATGAATCCGGCCGATCCGGCTGATGCAATTGCGCATCTCGCGCCAAAGCTCCGCCCGATTTTACGCCGCGCGAAGGAGCTCGGCGCTTTCATCAATTTCGACATGGAAAGCTACGCGCACAAAAATGCGACTCTCGAACTTTTTCGAACCCTCTTCACCGAGCCGGAGTTTCGCGACTGGCCGCATGCCGGCATTGTCATTCAGGCTTATTTGCGCGACGCCGAAAATGATTTGCATGATCTGATTGCGTGGGGACGGGAGCGCGGGACACGTTTTACTGTTCGTCTGGTCAAAGGCGCGTATTGGGATTACGAAAAAATTAAGTCCACCCAAAACGGCTGGGTCATTCCGGTATGGATGCAAAAACCGGAGAGCGATGCCAATTTCGAAAGGCTGAGCCGCATTTTACTCGAGAACGAATCGATCGTCACTTCCGCGTTCGGTTCACACAACGTCCGTAGCATCGCGTACGCGCAGGCATTGGCGGAGGAGCTCGGGATCGATCGCAGCCGTTTCGAATTTCAGTTGCTCTATGGAATGGCCGGGCCGATCAAGCGCGCGCTGGTCGAGATGGGCTATCGGGTTCGCGAATATTCACCAGTGGGCGAACTGTTGCCGGGGATGTCGTACTTGGTGCGTCGCCTCCTTGAAAATACCTCTAATGAAGGATTCTTGCGCGCGAAGTTCTCTGAACATGTTTCGGCAACCCAATTGCTGCGTGATCCGCGTGATTTTGTGAACGGCGACAATCCGCCTTCGACCACGATCATTCCGAGCGCCGCGGGATCCCTCGGTCCGAGCCGGACTGGCATTTTCGCTCGGGATGACGGAGCGGGCCGCAACGGCGCCAACCGCGAGATGCCACCCGGCGATACCTACAAGAATGCTTCGCTGACAAATTTTGTTTATCCCGAGGCCCAGGAAAAAATGCGCGCCGCTTTGCGCGAAGTGCGTGCGCGTTTCGGACAAAAGTACCCAATCGTGATTGATGGCAAAGAAGTTTGGACCGACAAGCTGCTGCCGTCGCTGAATCCGAGCGCGCCAGATCAAATCGTTGGCTTGGTTGCTGAGGCCGGAATTCCCGAAGCCGAGAGCGCAGCGAAAGCGGCGCGACGCGCGTTTGAGTCGTGGAGCCGCACGCCATTCGAAGAACGCTGCGAGTTGCTCGAGCGTGTGGCCGCCATCCTCGATCGTCGCCGGTTCGAACTTTCTGCGGTCGAAGTTTTCGAGGTCGGCAAAGCGTGGGCCGAAGCCGACGGGGACATCCGCGAAGCAATGGATTTTTGTCTCTTCTACGCGCATCAAATGCGACGCCTCGGAAAGCCGCGGCTGACCCAACACGTTCCCGGCGAGGAAAGTTACCAGCATTACTGGCCGCGCGGGGTCGCCCTCGTAATCGCCCCTTGGAATTTTCCGCTCGCGATTCTCTGCGGAATGGTCACCGCCGCACTCGTCACCGGCAACACCGTGATCATGAAACCGGCCGAGCCTTCAGCGATCCTCGGGGCGCTGCTGATGGAGATTTTCGAGGAGGCAGGAATTCCACCCGGCGTCCTGAATTGTCTGCACGGTCGCGGCTCGGTCATCGGCGCCTACCTGGTTGATCATCCCGATGTGGAAATGATCGCATTTACCGGTTCGCGTGAAGTTGGCCTGCGAATCTGGGAATCGGCCGGCAAAACGCGACCCGGCCAGCGCGAACTCAAGCGCGTTGTCTGCGAGATGGGCGGCAAGAACGCCGTCATCGTCGATTCCGACGCCGATCTCGACGAAACGATCGTCGATACTATTTACTCCGCTTTCGGTTATCAGGGGCAGAAATGTTCCGCCTGTTCGCGTCTGATTGTGCTCGAAGAAAATTACGACCGCGTGATGCAGCGGTTGCTCGCAGCCGCTGCGAGTTTGCGCGTTGGCAACCCAGAGGAGCCGGGAATTACTGTTGGTCCCGTGATCGACGAGACTGCCTATCGCCGCATTCAGGAAATTATCGAGCGCGGCAAAAACGAAGCGACTCTCGCTTTCCAGGCAACCAGCATACCGGACAAAGGTTATTTCGTTCCGCCCACCATTTTTACCGACGTAAAACCGGAAATGACGCTAAGTCAGTGTGAAATTTTCGGGCCGGTGTTGAGTGTGTTGAAAGCGCGCGATCTCGACGATGCGATCAGAATTGCGAACGATACCGATTACGCCCTCACCGCCGGATTCTTCTCGCGCAGTCCCGCTAACATCGAGCGGATCAAAGCCGAACTCGTCGCTGGGAATGTTTATGTCAATCGCTCCTGCACCGGCGCGGTGGTCGGCCGGCATCCTTTCGGTGGATTCAAAATGAGCGGAGGCGGGACCAAGGCCGGCGGCGGCGACTACTTGCTGAACTTCCTCGTCCCGCGCGTCGTCACCGAAAATATCATGCGCCACGGCTTCGCCCCCGAAGCTACGCCCGAATACCGCGACGAATTTCTTTGGCCGCCGCGGTGAGTGCGCAACTTCGGCAGGTAAATTGCCAAGTAATAATTCCGGGTAGCCCGCGGCTCACGCGTTGATCGTCGTTAATCCAGTGGGTGGCCTTTGAGCAGCAGTTTCACCACACTGACCACCATGTAGCCGACCGGCCACGCGGCGGCGAGAGCGACGAGGGCGAAAACAAACATCTCTTTGGCTCGTTCACGCTCGGACTCGAGCAAAAACTCGCGCGTGAAATCGTAAAATCTGCGCTGGGCGGATTCTCCCTCATCGCCAGGAGTTGACCAGTAGCCACGCCACCCACCCATGTCCGAGTGAAAGAAATAGTCCGTTCGCGGAAACCGGCGCTTTCTGGTTTCGCACGGACTTTTCGGTTTCATCGCCTGCGATCTTCAGCTTGATTTGTTCCAAAGTATCACATCACACGCGGCTTTAAAGTGACGTGACGGGGAGACCAGGTCAAAAGGTAAAAGCCGGGCGTTACGCCGAAGTTCAGTTGTTCATCCAGCGAATGATTTGGTCGTGGGCATCGGACAAGACGCTCACATGGTTCGCGCCCTCAATCGAAAAGAAGTCGACGAAGGGAAATTTTTGCGCGAGCTCGCGACCCATCCGAACAGGGATGACCTCGTCCTTCGTCCCGTGGAAAATCGCGATTTTCGCTTCCGGATTGCGTTTCCGAATTTCAGCAATGCCAGCGCGGTTGTCATAGCTCTCGATCAGCAAATGGGACAACGGACTAGTGATAACGCGGGCGGCCTCTTCTCGCAGAGTAGTGAAGGGCGCGATCGCGACAACCCGCTGCACGCGATGACGCGACCCAAAATCAATCGCAACCGCGGACCCGAGGGAATGACCGATGGTGCAGAGTCGCGATTCCATTTCTTCCTCGGAAAGAGCGAGACGTTTCGTCAGCCTCTTTAACGCAGCATCGCTCGACGCCCGCATACTGGCGATGGTAGCGTAGCCCTCACATTTTCCGTAGCCGGGATAATCCACCAGCAGGAACGCATCGTGAGAATTTGGATAGCCCGCGAGGATTGTCGTCCAGTCGAGCGCAAGAGAACCATTGCCACAAAATGCGACCCAAAGTCGCGCGGGTAATTGCCCGCTATTCCGCGGAGGAATGTAAAACGCCGTCTGCTTCCCGAACGGCAGAGTGTAGGAGATTTCCTCGTCATTTGCCGGCAAGGCTTGTGCGTATCCCGCGCCGTACGGCCGCGGATGATAAACCATCGAATGTTGCTTGAAATAGATCAGTGCGATGAACAGGAAAAAGCTCAGGGAGAACGCGACCAGTCCCCGAACAACAAGACGCTTCAGATGGTCATGTGGCGCATAAGATCGATGCACGTGAAGACAAGAATGGGTTCACGGCAACGTCGAGCAAATCGAATCCTTTTGCGATAATATCGATCTTATCGATCGCCTGAATTCTTTTATTGCCAGTGACCGGGAAGCCAAGCCCAGCCGCCGGGGTGGCGCACCCAGCGACCCTCAACCCAGACCGCGGCCGGTCGCGGACGCTCGACCCAATGTCCCGGCACCCATGCATAGCGCGCGCCAGTCCATTGCCAGTAGCCATTCGTCCAAACGTAGGTGGGCCCTGGTGCAACTGTTCTCGTCTCTACGCGAACTGGCGGCGGCGCTTGGGTAACCAAAACCTCTCGCGTAACCGGTCGGGTTGCGACGGAACCAGTAGTCACAGTCTCGCGCGTGACTTCAGTCGTTGTGGTCGTGACCGGCGTTTCCGCGACACAGCCAGCTAATCCTAACAGCGCCAGCAAACAAAAAGGCATTCTCATATAATTCCTCCACCCTTAAGTTCGTATTGCCCGAGCAATTCGGCTTTGTTGGACCGTTCAGCTGGCCAGGTCCTGGTACATCGAATGGCACGAACCCAAATCTCATCCGATGATCACGGAATGCTCTACATCGTTGCCACGCCGATCGGAAACCTCGGCGACATTACTTTGCGCGCGATTGAAGTTTTGAAATCCGTCGACGCGGTGGCGGCGGAGGACACCCGATACTCAGGGGTGTTGCTGAAACATTTTGGAATCAAGAAACCGCTCGTGAGTTTTCACGAGCACAATGAAGCGATGCGCACGGCGCAACTAATCGATCGCCTCGCCGCCAAACAGAATATCGCAGTGATTACCGACGCCGGAATGCCGGGATTGTCCGATCCCGGTGCGCGTTTGATTCGTGAATGCATTCGACGCGATCTCCTCTTCACCATCGTGCCGGGGCCCTCATCGATTTTGACCGCGATTGTTGGCTCGGGATTCTCGACGGAGAAGTTCTTCTTCGGAGGCTTTTTGCCGGTAAAAAGCGGCGGTCGCGAGCGCGAGTTGAGAGCCGCCGCCTCGCGCGATGAGACAACCGTTTTCTTCGAATCGCCTTATCGATTAACGAAAACGCTTAGTGCCGCCGTCGACATCCTGCAGGACCGGCAACTCTGTGTGGCTCGCGAGTTGACCAAAAAGTTTGAAGAATTCCGACGGGGCAGCGCGGCCGAGCTACTTGCACATTACCAGGCGCATCCGCCGAAAGGCGAGATCGTGCTGCTGATACAAGGAGCGGCGACTTGATTTATCTTCTCTTTCTGGCTGCCGCTGTCCGCAGCGGCAGACCCCGAGACGATCTGCCGACAGAGACGGCGGCAGCTACATCGGCTACGCTTTCTGTTTGCCAAACCGGTGCATTTGTGTGATTTTGCGCGGCTTTTTCCCCAGAGAGAAATCACTCGTATGGCCTTTGCAATCATCAAGACCGGTGGTCGGCAATATCGCGTCGCGGAAGGCGACACGATCGACGTCGATTTACTGGAGGCCGAGGCGGGCAAGCAGATCGTGCTTTCTGATGTCTTACTGCACGCCGATGGCACCAATGTCACGCACGGCGCACCGATCGACGGTGCAAGAGTGACAGCGGAAGTGGTGGAGCAAGGCAAAGACAAAAAAGTAATCGCCTACAAATTTCGACGGCGAAAAGGCTATCACCGCACGGTGGGGCATCGGCGCAAGCTTACCCGGCTGAAAATTAAATCGATCAGCGTCGGCGGGAAAAAAAGCGCCAAAAAAGAAGCGGAATAATCATGGCTCATAAAAAAGGACAAGGTAGCGTAAAGAACGGGCGCGATAGCGTCAGCAAGAGACTGGGCGTGAAGAAATTTGGGAGCGAGCTGGTTGTCGCCGGTAACATTATTGTGCGGCAACGGGGAACGAAATTTTTGCCCGGTAAAAACGTCGGACTTGGTCGCGACTACACTATTTTTGCGCTGGTCGATGGAAACGTGCGCTTCGATCGGGCGGGACGACGAGTGAATGTCGATCCGGTGGCGGCGAAGTAGGTCCCAAGCAAGAATAAGCTTTAAGGTAGCGCAACGGGATCCCTCGACGAAGCTCGGGATGACGACCAAAGAGGATGGGACAACTGTTGCCCAAAATGTGCTGTTGTTTTATAAAAGAAAGTTCCTCTCATGAAATACAAAACGTTCATTCTCTTTGGCGCGCCGGGCAGCGGCAAAGGCACGCAGGGCAAAACGCTCGGCAGTATCCCGCGTTTTTTCCATTGCCCCTGTGGCGATGTTTTCCGCTCAATCGACACCCGGACAGAGGTCGGCAAAGCCTTTCTCGAATATTCGAGCAAAGGCCAGCTCGTGCCCGATGAAATCACGGTCGAGCTTTGGAAAGAAGCGATCGACGCCGCGGTCGACGCCCACAAATTCAAACCCGATATCGATACTCTGGTGCTAGATGGGATTCCACGAAATGTGAACCAGGCAAGGATTATGGAGCAAATGATCGATGTGGAAAAGGTCTTCCACCTTGCCTGTCCGAATCGGGAGACGCTATTTGTGCGGCTGAAAAAGCGCGCCCTAAAGGACAACCGCCTCGACGATGCCAATGAGCAGGTAATTCAGAAGCGCCTTGATATTTACGAAAAGGAATCGCGGCCAGTTCTTTCCTATTATCCGAAGGATTGCATCACCGTGGTTGACGCAATGCAGCCACCCGCGAAGGTTTTATTCGACATCCTCGCCAGCGTAAACGGCGTCGATGGGCATCGAAATGAGTCAGTTTGAGAACTTCACTGCTTCCAGCCTTTATTGCGACAAATGTAAAGCGACCATGCCGGTACGCGAACGGCTGCTGCTAGTTTTGCCGGACAAGGAACTGTACGATTATCTCTGCACCGGTTGCGCTTCTTCGGTCGGATCGCGGGAAGTCACGACCGGTGAAAAAATGATGGCGCAAGCGATCGCGGCGCAGCAGGCGCGCCGAGGGAGGCGGGTTCCAATTTCTCTGCATTCCTAGCAAGAATGCGGATTCTCTTTATCGGCACGGGTAAAATCGGCCTGCCGACGTTGCGAATGCTGCACGAGTGGCGTGACCACGAGCTGGTCGGCGTAGTCACACAACCCGATAAGCCAGCCGGGCGCGATCAAAAACTCACGCCATCCCCGATCAAAAAGGCGAGTCAACAATTCAATGTTGCAGGTGCAACAGCTGAATATAAACTCGAGCTGCCAGTTTTACAGCCGCCTCGGATCAAGGCTCGCGACTCGGTTGACACCATTCGCGCGCTGAAACCGGACCTGATTGTAGTGATGGCTTATGGACAAATCCTTCCGCGCGAGGTGCTCGAAATTCCGACGATCGCTTGCCTGAATCTGCACGCCTCGCTCTTGCCGCGTTGGCGCGGCGCCGCGCCAATCCAGGCCGCCATTGCGGCGGGCGATCGCGAAACCGGAATCACGGTCATGTATATGGATGAAGGCCTCGATACTGGTGACATCCTGCTTCAGAGAAAAATCGAGATCGCACCCGATGAGACCGGCGCTTCCTTACACGACAAGCTGGCCCAAATTGCACAGGAAGCGCTGGCTGAGGCAATCTTGTTGCTGGAGGAAGGAAAAGCGCCTCGCCTTCCGCAGGAAAATGAACTTGCAACTTACGCGCCGAAACTCGAGCGCGAACACGGCCGGATCGACTGGACTGAGTCATCCGCTGTGATCGAAAGAAAAATCCGCGCGTTCGATCCCTGGCCTGGCGCGTTCATGGAGGTCGATCATCGCAACTTGAAAATTTTTGGCGCGACTATTGTCGATCGTAGCGGCAAGCCCGGCCAAATTTCGCGAAACGAAAATGAATTGATTGTCGCTGCCGGGGAAGGCGCGTTGTCGTTGGGCGAAGTTCAGCTTGAAGGAAAACGGCGAATGAGTGCAGCGGAGTTTTTACATGGGCATCCCTGGATCGCTCAGCTGTAGCCGCGGTCGCCGGCCGCGGCTCCTCTCTCTGTCTACGGGTACCCAAAAGCGGCGGTCAGCGACCGCGGCTACAGCATCGCATTTTTGTTTTCATTACACGCGCCTTTGCGGCATCTTGACAGCCCATGCAGACGGAAGCCGCCGCTTACGAACGGATTGTTCTTAAATTAAGTGGTGAGGCGCTTCAGGCCCCCGGTGCGCGGGAAAACATTTCGCCCCAGGTCGTGATCGCCATTGCCGAACGCATTAAGGAAGTGCGCGATCTCGGCGTGCAAATCGGTGTCGTTATCGGCGGAGGTAATATCTGGCGCGGAACTTCCGCGGCCCATCGCGGAATGGACCGCACCACCGCTGATTACATGGGAATGCTCGCGACCGTGATCAATGGCCTGGCCTTGCAAAGTGCGTGCGCCCAAATCGGAGTGGAGACCCGGGTTCAAACCGCGATTGAAATGAAAAATGTGGCGGAGCCTTTCATTCGCGGACGCGCCATTCGTCACCTCGAGCTCGGGCGCGTCGTCATTTTCGTCGCCGGCACCGGCAATCCCTATTTTTCCACCGACACCACCGCGGCGTTGCGTGCAAGCGAGATCGGCGCGGAAGTGCTTCTGAAAGCAACCAAGGTCGATGGCGTTTATGATTCCGATCCGAACAAAAATCCAAATGCAAAGCGCTACGAACAGGTGAGCTACACCGAGGCGCTAAGCAAACGTTTGCAGGTAATGGATTCCACCGCTTTCAGTTTGTGCATGGACAACAAGATCCCCATCGTCATTTTTAACATGAACGAGCCAGAGAATATTCGCGATGTGGTGCTGGGGCGGAAAATCGGCACTCTGGTTTGCGATTGAGATTCGGCCGCGCCAAAATCTTTTATGAGCAGCGACGACATTCTTCTCGAAGCCGAAATGGCAATGGAAAAAAGCGTCGATTTCATGGCGCACGAATTCGCGGCGGTGCGGACCGGGAAAGCATCGCCCGCCTTGGTCGAGAATGTGGATGTGCAAGCCTACGGCTCGGCCATGAAACTCAAACAGCTTGCCCTCATCACCACGCCAGAACCGCGCTTACTCGTGGTGCAACCATTCGACGCTGGAACCGTGCGCGACATCGAGAAAGCACTCAACGAGTCGCGCATCGGCATAACGCCGTCCGTAGACGGCAAGATTATTCGCCTGCCTATTCCGGAATTGTCGGAGGAACGCCGCAAAGATCTGGTCCGTTCGCTTGGCAAGATGGCGGAAGAAGCGCGCGTGCGAGTGCGCGCGAATCGGCGCGCTGCCCTGGACGAAGCGAAAAAGCTGAAAGCCTCGGGTGGCCTGACCGAAGATGGGATGCGCGACACGGAAAGCGAGGTGCAAAAATTGACGGATCGATTTGTAAAATCAATCGACGATCATCTCGCGCGCAAAGAAGCCGAGATCATGAAAGTGTGAGCCTCTTCCTTACCTCCTAATCTTCCTCTTCTCTCTTTAGAACGAAGATTAAGAGGTAGAGGAAAAGGAGGAGTTACAATCTGACTAAATCGATTAAGAACTGGCACCAGAGATAGATCATCCCGCGCCAGGAATACTTTACTACGTCCTTCGCCGCGGGTTTGAGCACCCCCGCCCGGACATTGTGCGCAATCTGCTCGCGCAAATCATTTTCAATGTCGGTTTGCATCCTTTCGTCATCGAGAGGGTCGAGGGCGCTTATCTCAACGGAATGACTCCGCAGAAATTCGCGATGGCTTTGATAAAGCTGCCAAAATGTCTGATCCGGCCGCTGGCGATTGATCCGAAACTGCGGAGTTAGTTTTAATCCGTAGGACAACGGATAATTCCAGGTCGTCCAGATCAGGCCGTCTTTCGCGCGCGAAGAAATGCGCAGGTAATAAAAGGAAAGATCGTACTGTTCGTTCAGGCAAATTGTGGCTTGGGCGCGATCGTCGGTCTTATAGAACAATCTGAAAAATTGCCGGTAGTCTTCCCAATCCCAGCCCGCGTCGTTCACGTGAGCGAAGCCTTCATTTTCGATCTCACGACTGATCTCGTCGAGTGCAGGAAACAGGTTGGTGGACGGCGGACTTTTGGGCCGCAACCGTTTTTCTTTGGGCAGCCGCAAGGTGCGAATGCGCGTGAGGATCTCCAGCCACGGCAGGAATAGCCAGGTGGCCGCCCCCGCCACTCCCCAGCCGGCATTTCCAGTGATGAAATAAACTGCCAGGAATGACGCGATCAGAATTCCGAGGGCCCCGAGCTTCTGCGCAAGCGAAGTTTGATAACTGCGTAGAGCGACACTGAGAACAGCAACGCCGAGGGTGAGAAAAAGCCCAAACAGCATTTACGGTTCGATCTGATGCTGGTCTAAGAATTTCTCGAGCTGATGGACATCGAAATTTGCCAGCACTTCTTCGCCGGCTACCAGCGTCGGGACATAACTTTGATCGGAAAGGTCCTTCATCTCTTCGTAGGCGGCCCGATTCCGGCCGACATCGACCTCGGTGAACGTATAGCCGCGGGCTTGCAGAAAATCCTTCGCGTCGATGCACCATGAGCACATCGCGCGGCTATAGAGTGTGAGGTCACTGCCCATAAACAAACAATGGTAAAACAACGCCTGTACCGGCGTCAACCGACCCGCTAATAAGCTTTGGCCCAAACTACTCGTTTCTTACTCGCTTGGCCTGTGAAAATGCAACGCCCAGGTTCGGAATCGGATACTGGAATGCAGCGGATTGTGACTTTGAGGTCGTTTTTTATTTTGTCTTCGATTTCGCGCGAGCCGTTCCAATGCGCCAAGGCAAAGCCACCGTGAATTTCCGGTTTCGCCGGCTTCTTTGGCGTGAAGAAATCGTAAAATTCTTCTTTATTGTCGATGGTGCGGGTGTTGGCATCGCGAAATTTCAGCGCCCGCTGGTAAAGATTTTGTTGGATCGATCCGAGAATTTCCGGCGCGCGGGAAACGAATTCCCCCGTTACCGTGGATTGTTTCCCTTTCACTGGCTGATCACGCCGGCTCAACTCTACCGAATTTTTTTCCAGATCGCGTGGGCCAAGCTCAACTCGAATCGGGACACCTTTCTTGATCCATTCCCAATTTCTCACCCCGCCACCGAATTGGCGTCGATCGATTTCCACCTCGAGCGGGAGATTGGCGTATTTGTTTGCACGAAGCTGCGCTGCGAGTTTGTCGCAAGCTTCCAATACCTGGCCCCGCGTTTCTTCCTTCGGCGTGATCGGTAAAATCACAATCTGGGTCGGAGCGATTCGAGGCGGCAAAACGACGCCGTCGTCATCCGCGTGCGCCATAACAACGGTGCCGACCATGCGCGTGGTCATCCCCCAGCTCGTCGTCCAGCCAAATTCCTGTTTGCCTTCGCGGTTCTGAAACTGAATACCGCTCGCGCGCGCGAAGTTTTGTCCGAGAAAATGCGAAGTGCCGGCCTGGATCGCTTTCCGGTCCTGCACCATTGCCTCGATCGTCATTGTCTGCACCGCGCCGGGGAATTTTTCGCTTTCCGATTTTTCGCCGGCAAACGCCGGGATGGCGCAATGATCGCGTGCGAATGTTTCGTAAACGCCGAGCATGCGCTGCGTTTCCTCGCGCGCTTCGGCCTCGGTCTCGTGAACGGTGTGGCCCTCCTGCCATAGAAACTCGGTCGTACGTAGAAACAGGCGCGGCCGCATTTCCCAACGCACCACATTGCACCATTGGTTGAGCAGGATCGGCAGATCTCGATACGACTGCACCCACTTGGCGTAGCTCGCGCCGATGATTGTCTCACTCGTCGGCCTGACCACGAGCGGCTCGGTCAACGGACTCGACGGTTTCATTTTTCCTTCGGCATCGACCTCGAGCCGTGAGTGAGTCACGATCGCACATTCCTTGGCAAAGCCCTCGACGTGCTCAGCTTCCTTCGCGAAATAACTCAGGGGAATAAAAAGTGGGAAATAAGCATTACGATGTCCGGTCGCGCGAAACATGGCGTCTAGTTGCCGCTGCATGTTTTCCCAAATGCCGAAACCCCATGGGCGAATGACCATGCAGCCACGCACATCGGAAGGCTCGGCCAGTTCCGCCGCCCGAATGACCTGTTGATACCACTCCGGGAAATCCTGTTCCCGAGTAGGCGAGATGGCGGTTTTTTCAGCTTTTGTCATAATTTCGAATGGTATTAACTACAATCGAGGGTCGAAAAGTGATTCTTCGATTTGCGTCAGAAATAGAGGAGAGCAAATTTCATCTGGCCCGCAACTTTGACAGGGCTTTTGGGTTGTACTTCTCAGTTATGAAACGTCGGGTCTTGGTTACTGCTTTGCTCGCCCTTTTGCTGCCAGCGAGTGGGTTTGCCCAGGGGCCACAGGGAAATGACTTTAGGCGGGGGCGGTTTTCCAGGCTGTCGATGGACGAGCAGGCGAGATTTCGCTCAGCCCATGACATGGCAATGCGTGATCCCGCATTAGCGGCGACGCGGCAGCGATATGAGCAAGCGCGCAACGAGTATCGCAACAAATTGCGCGAGGCATTGCTTAAGGCTGATCCTTCGGTGCAACCGATTCTGGAAAAAGTGCGCCGTCATCGGCACAAGGATCAGCGGCGCCAGGATCGGTAATCAAAACGAATTCTGAGCGTCGCTTCCCGAGCGCGCAAATTTGTTTTCGGCGTAGCCGCTAGCGAAGTCGATACTGCAAACGCTGCCGAATCTGGCGTGCGGACCATAGGCTGCTCCAACCACATCGTAAGTTGGGTTGAAAATGTTTTTGCGATGGCCGCGACGACGCACGCCGTCGTCAACGATCAACGCCAGCACAATTTCACGCGCAGTATGGCGACCGTACGCAATGTTCT
>QHRA01000288.1 GCA_003221295.1 Verrucomicrobiota bacterium
CCTGTCCTTCGATGATGTCCCAATGATCATCGGCTGCTTCTGGGCTAAGTGTCTCCGCAGCGCCAGCCGCAAAATCCGCCACTACTGCATCGATGGGTATTCCGCCTCCCGCAATCATGATGCCGGTTTGCCCAGTCGCGCGAAAGTGCGTCGCGATTCCGCGGGCGAGAAAGGCCCGTGTCAACGCCAGAGCAGTGTACTTTTTTCCGATGGCGCAGTCGGTGCCCACAGTAAGTAATCTTTTGCCGCTGCGCTTGCGCCCGGTCGCAATCGGGATGTTTTGTGGCGGACGCCGGACGTCAATCAATCTGCGGTTATTGCGCGCGGCGGCGGCTTTGAGCGCGGGTACGTCCGCGAGCCGTGTGTGCATCCCGCTGATAATGTCTAATCCGGCCTCGAGCGCACTGAGCAGCGCCGGGACCCAGGTATCGGCAATGAAACCGCCCTCGTTCGCCACTCCGATTATCAGCGCCTGCGCCCCCTTTGTCGCAGCCTCCGCCGGCGTGAGAAAAGGCAGCCCCGTTGTCACTGTTGCACCCGGGCAGGAATATTCAGCTACACAACGCTCACGCGCCCAGTCGCGCAGGCCGAAAGCGGTCTTTGCGTACTCCGCCTCGGTAATGTCGCCTAGGAACAACAAATAGGGCTGTGGTAACGTTAGGATTGGGAGTCCAGATTGTGTCATATCCGGTCTGGAGCTGTCGTCCTCTTGATCGGCTTTAAGTCCCGCGCAGGCGGACGCCGGCATTGTCAAAATTTGCAGTCCAGCTCAATGCCCACGGTGCGCGGTTGAATGGGCGTGCCTAAGGCATTGATAACCTCACCGGTCAAGAAGTTGAAGTTCGCGAAAACGGTCGGGTAGGCGCGCTTGTCAGTCACGTTTTTGGCAAAGACACGAATGGTATAACGACCATTGGACACATCCGCGTTGAGGTCGAGCGCGCCGTAACTCGGCGTCCGGATAGCCGTTGAGCTGCTCTCGACTTCCGACCACTGGCTGCTCACCCATCGGAAACCGGCGCCGACGTGACCATTCCATGCAGCCACTTGGGCACGTTGAGCTTCGCCTTCAACGATCTTGCCGCCCTCCCTGCCTGCGTTTTTACCGCTGTCCTCCGCATAAGCGGCGACCTGCTGACGCTGCTCAGGTATCGTGCGCCAGAAGGGCAGCGGGAAGTAGTAATCCACCGTTGCCGACGCAGAGTACACCGGAACATTTGGTAGTCGGTCACCCGCACGGCCTTCTAAACTTGGCGCGTTATTGCTGAGGGTCGCGTCAGTGTAGGCTCCGTTGATGCCGAACCGCAGGTTCTTGATCGGCTCAAATCCAGTGGTTAGTTCTACGCCGTTCGTCTCCGCCTTTCCGGCATTTACCAAGGCGCCCTCCCCGTTCACAACTTTGCTTACCTGGATGTCTTCCCAGGAAATGTGATACCCGGCGATGTCGAACAGCAGCCGGTGATCGAAGAATTCCGATTTCAGTCCACCTTCATAGCTGGTAACGGTGGATGACTTCACCGCCGGGGGTATGCCGGCAATTTGAATTTGGGAGCGACCATATAATCGAACACGTTCTCGGCCGACTTACCCGGCAGGTTCATTGGCAGTCCGAGGATGCCGGAAACGATCTGCGAGAAGGACTGTTGGTTGCGACTAAAGCGGAGACCGGCGCCAAGAGTAAATCGGTCGGTGAACTCGAAAGATGCATTCGCGAACGCCGCACCTTCCTTATAGGTGCTCGGCAGTGTTGCGGTAAACAGATTCGGCAGGCCCGGAAAAGCCTCCCCATTCATCTGCTTCATGAAGACGTGCTGATCTTGATGACCATGCTCGTAAGTATAAAAAGCGCCGAGCTGCCACAGAAAGCGGCCATCCTGCTTCGAGGTGAGACGAAGTTCCTGGGTAAACTTGTCGAGGTTGAGTTTCAGATCCTCACCAGCAATTTCGGGGTTCGGAAATCCGAGCAGGGGGGGGAGGTCCACTAAATTCAGCGTTACATCCAAACGCTGGTCGGTTCTGGTATTCAAGTAGGCTGAAGCCGATGTGAGGTCGGCCCAACCGAAGTTTAAATTCAGAGTCGCCGCAACTAAACCCACATTTTTTGTATATGGCTCGTTAACAAAGATTTGATTTGTAAGATCGCCAAAGAGAGGATCAAGGTTTTTTGGGTCAAGCGGGACGGTGGCGTTGTTATCGCTTTCGATCCGTTGCCCGAGCGCGGTGAACCGGAGGCGAATATTCTCATTGGGCTGCCAGAGCAAGCCGACCAGAGCAGCCTGTTGATTGAAGTCATTAATCCCGTGTTCACCATTGACCACATTATCGATAAAACCGGCGCCGTCGTTTCGGGCGTAGCTGAGGCGCAACCCAACCGTGCCATTGGCGAGCGGAACTGTGCCACCTATATGGGCGTCCCACCCCGGTTGGTCCCCATGTTCAACTCCCGAGATTCCGCCGCCAATGTGGAACTCCTCCGCAGTGAGGCTGGGGTCAAGCGTCACGTATTTGATGAGCCCGCCGATTGAGTTGGCGCCATAAAGGGTGCCTTGTGGCCCGCGCAGTATTTCCACCCGCCTGATATCATAGGGCAGCAGGTCTAGCTCATTAATATCGGCCCTCTGATAGATCCCGCTCGATCCCATCGGGGTTTCGTCAATGTAGGTTGCCACCGTCGCGCCGCTCGAGATGTCGGCAAGACCACGCAACGAGATTATAGTCTGCCCGGGGCTGCCCGCTGAGTTGACCTGAAAGCCCGGGACGTACGGTGCGTAATCGGTCAGCTGGGTGGCGTGCAGGTTGTCCAGCTCGACATCGTTGACCACGCTGATGGACGATGGTACTTCCTGAATATTTTCCTCGCGCTTCTCAGCCGTCACTACTACCCGCCCGGCTTCAGCAGTGCCGGGTTCGGGGCGAGCGGTTGGCGAAGCTGAAGCTGTGGGGGACGGTTGAGGCGAAGAAGCCTGAGTCGATGGCGGCGCTTGAGCGCCGATTCTGCCCGGCGATAACAACAGCAGTGCGCCCGCCGCGAGCGCCAGTGGTAATGGAATTAATTTAAGGAATAGACATTTATTCATGAGCGTTCTCTCCAATTGCGATATTCATATCCTAATTAGAGAACTGTCAATCCTAATTAGAGAATTGAAGCATCGCATGCTTTCGGATTCTTTTCGACGAGCCTTTAAAAGCTTCGAATTGGTCGTTCCAGAAGCCGGAGCAGAAAAGCCGCCGCCGCCGCTAGCCCGGCCAAGACAAGAAAGAAGCCGTG
>QHRA01000263.1 GCA_003221295.1 Verrucomicrobiota bacterium
TCCCTAAAGAAATTTATCGCCTTGGTCATTGGTTCAGTCTCGCTCCTGAGCATCATCCCGTTCGTGGCGAAAGCCGTGCGCACCGATGTGGCGCGCGATTTCCCGGTTTACGACAATGGCGGCCAACCCGATTTGACGGTCGATCCGAAGCGGTTTGTCTCTCAGATGGAAATTATCGACCGCTTGTTCGACGCGTCGAGTTGCGAGTTAATCGAGGGCTCAGTTGGAGGAACTGGTTATCGGCGCTTGCTGCGCTTCGACGTTGTGCTGATCAATGGTGGCGATGGCGACCTGGTGGTCGGCAGCCCGACCGATAAGAAGAATCCGTATCGTTCCGTGTTCGTCTATTCACCGTGCCACAATCATTACCACATCGATGGTTTTTCCAATTATCAGTTGCTCAACCTGGATGGCACCGTCGCGGCGCAAGGACACAAGCAAGCGTTCTGTCTGGAAGACCTGCTCAAGTACACGAATGACAACAAGAGCAGCGGTTACACCTGCGCTTTCCAGGGCATTACGACCGGCTGGGCGGATTGGTATTTCAAACAACTTAGCGGCCAATGGATCGACATCACCGGCGTGCCGGAAGGCGACTACATTGTGCACGTGGAGATCAATGCAGCGCATACTTTCGATGAAGGCGCGAACCGCTACACGAACGTGATCGAAGTCCCGATTCACGTGCCGGATCCGCGCAACAAAGTGACGATCGATAACTCGCCCGCAGCAGTAGATTAGTAAACGAATCGGAGGCAGATCGGGGGTCGCGTCTTAACTCCGAAAGTTTTCGCGAGCGGGCTTTTGACATTTGCCCGAGGCAATCAGTTTCGGCATATGATGTGCTCGAACTTCTCGCGTGGAAGTAGCATTAAAACTGTACTTTCGTAGAAAATTCCTTCTCTCGAAGCCTGAGAAATATTTTTACAACATTCTCCGGGAGGTCTTCGCTAGTCACATAATTCTCGCGAAAGTTCGTTTAGCCGATTTGGTCGATGCAAATCGGGGTCATCCGAACTGGCAGGCGAACTTTAATCGTATTTGCTCCAAGCACATTGATTTTGTGATTTGCGACGCTTGGCTTTGCCCAGTCGTCGCGGTGGAGCTGGACGGCTCGTCACATAAACGCCCCGACCGACAACATCGCGACAAACTCGTGGATCAAATTCTAGAAGAGGCTTCGTTACAGATCGTTCACATTCCACTGCAAAGGCGGTATTTTCACAAAGAGATTCGTCAACTCCTGTTGCCGAAACTTGCGCCATCCCAGTTATTGTAGGTGGCGAGGGCGCTGGCACGTGGCGGAGTTCGCAGGGCTGGTGCAAAGGCTTCGTAGGCTTGTTCAAACCGAAGCTGATCGTTTCATGAACTTGAATGCTTTAAGCAGTCAAGCTGCCGCCAGAGGCGGCAGCCACTACAACAACGCAATCGAGACGATTGCGGCCGAGTCCGGCGAGATGCCGAACTTCCAACGCTTTCGCGTTAGTAGCGCAACGCCTTTTTCCGCTCCAAGGCGCCGGGAAGTAGTTCTTTGCGGGTTTGTGATCGGCTCTGCGGAGCACTTTTCTCAATGCCGAAATTGCCTTTGCAAATGTCGCTGCGCTACTGTGCGGCGTGCCACGTGTAAGGCCCGCAAGAATGAGTGGCACATTTTTTCTTTGATAAAACAATGCACGTCAAAGTTTGTGGTATCAGACGCGAAGAGGACGCTGTATTGGCCGCTGAGCTCGGCGCCGATGCCATTGGTCTGTTAGTCGGCCGACAACACCCCAGCCCTGATTTCATTAGCGAACAATCAGCCGCAGGAATCGCGCGCATCTTGCCAAGTAAAACGAAAGCCGTTCTCGTGACGCATGTTCCGGACGTGGACGAAATCGAGCGATTGTTACGAGAAACGGAAATCGCAACGGTGCAGCTTCACAGCGAAATTTTGCCAGACGCAGTGCAAGAGCTGAAGGCGCGTCTGCCCAAGTTAACGGTAATTAAATCGGTGCATGTTGTGTCGGACGCGAGCATGGAGTATCCGAAGACATACCTGAACCTGGTCGACGGGTTCGTCCTCGATTCCTTCAACCCCGCAACCAATCAGGTGGGCGGCACAGGATTGACGCATGATTGGTCACTCAGTCAAAGAATTGTAAGCCGTTACTCCAGGGCGCGAGTGTGGCTCGCCGGCGGCCTTCATGCTGGCAATGTGCGAGCGGCGATACACGCGGTGAAACCCTTTGGCGTAGACGTTAATTCAGGAACAAAGGCGGGTGACGGCTTTAAAGATGCACGAAAGGTAAGGGACTTCATCATCGAAGCGAAGCAAGCCGGGCGTGATCTCGCTTGACGCCGCGTGCTTCAAGACGCTTCGCCCAATTCACTCCGGTAACGGACGCAAAGCACTGGCTATGCGGGGGACAGTCCGATCCGGGCGGGACTGGGGACTAAAACCACCCCGAAGGTTTCGGGGGCAAACCAGCAGCCGCTAGAGTTAGAGAGCGCGATAGATTTCTCGCCGATGCCCGATCGCCAGCAGATGAATTTTATTCTGTGCCAAGTCGAAGGTATAAATGATTCGCTAGTCGCCAACGCGTGCACGAAAACGGTTTGATTCCTTTAGCCGATGGTGCGGAAAAGAGGCAAGACGCAAGCCGATTCTTATCAATCTGCGCTTCAACGCGTGCGCGAAGCGCTGGTCTCAGTTTAAGAAAGACGGCGTCAAAGCGAAAAACTTTCGGTTCGCACCGCCACCACCACGAACGTTGATCACTCGCGCTCGGGCGCTCATGCCAGCTACCCTAGCTGCGTTACCGTCTACCCGCGTGGCTCCCGCTCACGCGTGTTCAGGCTCACGCACCCGTGCGCTTTTCCCGTCGGTGATGTCGCGCTCACCATGCTGGATTGAGCGTTCGAATTCGGGTGTGAATTCCAGCTCGTCTTCAATCATGTCGTCCAGCCATGCACGGATCTGACGAAGCTCCGCCTGCGAAAGTTTGCGCAGTTCGGTCTCCATTTGTTCGACTTTGCTCACGCGCAACGATTGAATGGATTCTTCTCGACTTCAAGCGCAACCCGTAACGCAGCCAGGCGTTTCTGAAACCTCAGAATTTTTGGTTGAAGGATGAGTCACTCGAAGACAACGCCCTCAAATCAGAGATCAGCGATCAGATGTCAGGGGTCAGCCATGATGTCCAAGCCGGCCTCGCACCGTTTGCCGCAAATCGCGAATGATTTGAAGCGCTAGGGCGCTGGTACATGGCGGAGTTCGCAGGGCTGGTGCAGATTGAGCCATGTCGATGCTAATTCAGAGTCTTCATATTGGGATGGAAGTGCGGCACCCGCAATACGGCGTCGGAGTGGTGAAAGCGCTCAGCGAGCTCACCGCTGATATCTCCTTTGATGATGCGCGACGGACGATCGCTCCCGCGTCGAGCGAACTCACACCGGCAGAACCCACGGCAGCGGTCTCGGAATTGCAGGTGCCACTGAGCAATTTCATCCGCGAAACTGCGCACGCGGTGGTGGAGGGGCTCGGGCTGGAGAAAGATGAGACGATCGTGCAAGGCATCGCGAATCGGTGGCAAAACGGCACGCTCGTGCTGCGTCCGGCGGATGCGTCAGTGCAGGCGAAGGAAGTGCCGCTGGAGACATTCTTTCATAAGATCGTTATGATCCGCAACAACCTGCGCGTGCTCGAGCAGAAGGTGAACGCGAGCGATAAACTCAGTGATGCAGATAAGTTCGAGCTCCAGCAATACATCACTCGCTGCTATGGCTCGCTGACCACGTTCAATATTCTCTTCAAGAAGAAAGAGGATCAATTTTCCTCCGGCTCCTAGCCAGCGTCCGGCTCGCGAGCCCCAGATCTTCATGGAAATTCTGGCTCGCAGTGGGGCAAAGCATCATAGATGTATATACACGCATGATGATTGGGAACAGGCGCTGGAAAAGGCGACGCCGAGACAGCAGCCAGCGAGCGAAACCTCTCCAGACAACCAACCCTCCCGAAATTCGTGTTTGTTCGCGCCAGCTGAATCCTATCTAATCCAAAGCGATGGAACCAGGTGAAGCCCTGACGACCGCCGCTCAAATTGCGGTGGCGCTGGCCGGATTTGCCGGAGTCGTCGTGGCGTTTCGCAGCAAGTCGCTCCACGAGTGGTCGCCGAGGGAACAGTTTCGCTTGTGGCTCTTGCTCGGCAATGCCCTGGTCCCCCTTTTCGATTGTTTGCTCGGCATGCTCTTGCTTGCGATCAACCCAACGCCGCTTTCCATCTGGCACTGGTGCAGCGGGTTCTCGCTCCTTTTGAGTTTTCCTTTTGGTCTTTCGAGCTGGCGACGCTTATCAAAACTAGGGCCGACGGTAATCAAGAACATGGGAGCCTATCGCTATCTTTTTTATATGGTTGGCATCCTGGGCACAGCGATGGTTCTCTCGCAGTTTTACAATGCTCTGGTCTCGGGCGTTTTCTGGCTCTTTTATGTCGCCATCATTTTTCCGCTGGCCATCGGCACTTTGCAATTTGCTCTAATGATTCTTCTCCCGCCGCACACGAGCAACACGTAGAGCGAGCAAAGCCCGCGGTTATCAGTTAAGGGTTATCAGATAAAAGCCAGGAGCGGGGAGTTCGCCACGGCGAGTCCGTCCGAACGACGGACACGGAGCGGGAAGCCAGCTCCTGAAACGCTCAGACGCTAAGACGCTGAAATAGACGAGGGAAAGCCGCGAAGTTATCAGTTATCTGTTAATAGTTAACTGGCAGAAGCCAGAAATCAGAAGTCCGAGGTCAGAGACCAAAGAGAATGGGGATCAGTTCTCACTTTTTGCACAAAACCTTCTTAATAAAAGAGGCACATCGCTTGATCGATCAGCGGTGCGCCTTTTTGCCTTGTTATACGAAAACTTTTTGTGGCGTACTACGAACCTTCATCTAAGACGAGTTAGACCTAAAGACTATATATGAGCTATGCTGGCATTGTCGTCGCATTGGCGATCTACGGCAGCGCGGCAACTGCTTTTGCCTCGGATGATCTCACGAGCTTGAAAGGCTTCGAGCAGGCATTTCGACGTGCCCATGACTCGCATCAGCCGGCTGAAATGGAACGCCTGGTCTGTTGGGACGGCACTACACCCAAAATGAGAAAGGACATGCGAGAGGCTTTGCGCGAGAGTATCCGGTACCCCATTGATGCGATCGCGATCTATCCGTATGCGATAGAAGCGAGGGTAAATGGGCCTCTTAAACACCCGAATATTAAGCCGGCGTCGGTTTTCAATGTTCGATACTTTTCAGGCAAGGAGGAAGGTCATCGGATGATCGTCGAAACACGCTACATAATCGGCAAGAAGGACGGCAGATTTCAATTCGTAGTTGGGAGCCGACGGCCTTTATCTTTCACGCACCTTGAGTAGAGCGATGAAGGGTCCACCAAGCGATGCAGCGAAGCGCGCGCCCGCTCCGATGCGTAACTGTTGTGTAGTAGCTCGTCCAGCTTGCAGCCACGCGTGCTCTCGGGCGCGGTCGCTGATCTTGTGACTCGTTAGGCTAAATAATTGCGCCATATTCTTCGCAATGCGCGCCTGGAAAGGAGACTTGGGGTCAAGTCTAAATTAATATTTGACATTTGGGCGCGTCCAGCGTGTCGCGAGTTATTAGTTATCGGTCATTGGTGAGTGAGCAGTCGAAGCCCCGGCGATCACGGAGCGCCGCTAGATTCCGGCCACAAAGCCGCACGACTGAGGAATGCGTGCGGCTTTTGGACGGTTTCCCAGTCTGCGCTGAGGTC
>QHRA01000196.1 GCA_003221295.1 Verrucomicrobiota bacterium
AGCCGAAGGCAAAACCGAGCGGTGCCTCGTTCTGGCCGACGAGCGCGGCGAGATCGGGCTGATAATATTTTTGGAACTCGTCTTTGTGCGGAATGTAACGACCGTAGCAGTTCACTTTCCAACCTTTCGGGAAGGCATGCAGCGGAATCCCGGAATCGTCCTGAATGATGACGCGACTGTTTTGGAGAAGGAAATTGCGCACACCGGAGAATCCATCACCGTGCATGAGGAAGGAAGCGGCTTTGAGCAAGCTGAGTCCGGGCCCGCGCGCGGCGCACCAGCGAAGAAACGCGCTGTTGCCACCAGCTAAATCGGTTTTGAAGTAGTACAAGGTCTGCGATTGCTCACTGCCGCCGAAGGTGATCTTCACACCCTCGGCCGGGCTACTCACATGCGTCACGTCGACAATGGTGTAACCGAGGCGCGCCAGAAAGACATAAAGGATCGGCAGGGTTCCGCTGACATTTCCGCGACCCAAATCCGCGCGCATTTCTTTGGTGATGAAATATTGAAATCGCAAAATCGAATTCATGGAATTGCGCAATGAAATTAAATCGGCGTGCAGCACTTCGGGTGGAACTTGCGTGAGATCGGGGACGTTCCCGATCGGTTCGAGCCCAGCGAGAACGTAATTGCTCGACAGCGGGAAAAAGATGCTGCTGTACAAAAAATCGGGCCCGCTAAACATGTAGAAAACGGTATCGTTGCTGCGGTGATACTGGGGCGCATTCGCCTGCATCCACTGGCGAATCGGCCAAATCTGTTGCTGTTCTTTTCTCGTCCATGCCTCGTTCATCGCCTGAGCGTGCTCCTGCCATGCGGGATCATGCGTGAGCGGCTCGAGTGCGCCTGTTACGGGCATCCCCGCCAGAAAATGTGCGGTCTCATCAAGAGTAGCTGCGTTCTGGGCAAATGCGGAAGCGCTCAATATGAACAGCGCCATGAAAACGCGACATTTCATTTCTAGTTAGACGGCGCTGGTCGCAGTTTTTGGTGAGATAAAATAAATAATTAATCCAAATGCAGCAGTTACCAGACCGAGCAACGACGGCGCGCGTGTTGATTGTTCCGCGAGCAAGTGCCAGATCATCCAGACGCTAATGGCGAGAAAGATCAGTGGAGTGAGCGGGTATCCCCAGGTGCGATACGGCCTTTCTAATTCCGGGCGACGCCAGCGCAAAACAAAAACTCCGAGCACAGTGAGCGCGGAACAAAGGGTGAGACTAAACTGCACGTAGTTTACCACCGACTGAAACGTCGCGGTCAAAAGCATGACGTTGACGATGACAAACTGAGTCAGGATCGCGTTGGCTGGGATTCCACGCGCGGTTCGCCGTGATAACCGCCTCAGGATGCCGAAATCTTCGCCCATCACCGCCGTTACGCGTGGACCGATCCACATCATCGCGCTGACGGTTGAAATTAATCCGAGACAAATAAATGCGGCCATTACTTTGCCACCGGTCGGACCGAAAATGTGCGTGCTGGCGATGAGCGCAACCTGTTGTTTGCCGATCATCTCGGCAGCGGGCGTCGTTCGGAGAAACACCGCATTCACGCAAACGTAGAGCACGATTACGATGAGTGTTCCGAGTGCGAGCGAAAGCGGAACGTTCCGACGTGGATTACGAATTTCGCCGGTGATGTAAGTCGAGGCGTTCCAGCCCGAGTAGGCATACATCACCCAGTAGAGACTGATCGCGAACGGCGCGCTCGCGATCAGCGCGCGATCGGCTTTGACCGGCAAGAATGAAATCGGCTGCGTTTTGTTAATGTAAAACCCGGCACCGATGAGTACGGCGATGAGCGCGACTTTCAAGACGGTGGACCCGATTTGAAAAGCGCTGCCGAGTCGCAAATCGCACAATAAAACAAGTGTTACGATCCAGACCGTGGCCATTGCCGCGACTAGCGGATTTATCGCCGGAAAAATCTCCGCCAGATAAGTGCCGAATGGCATCGCTGCGATCGCGACCGGCGCGGAGAAGCCAACGGTTGCCGAAATCCACCCGGCCAAAAATCCGAGCGACGGATGGTAAATCTCGCGCAGAAAATGATATTCTCCGCCGGACCGCGGCAGCGCCGCCGCGAGTTCGGCATAGGAAAGCGCGCCGCACATCGCGCAAATTCCGCCCACGCTCCACAGGGCGATGATGGCGAAACCACTGGGTAAATCACCAACTTGAAATCCGAGACTGGTAAAAATGCCGGTCCCGATCATGTTCGCGATCACGATGCAGGTAGCGGTAAGGAGTGAAATGCGGGGTGGATTACTTGGCATGAGTGCAGTAGTCAGAGAAAAATTTGGGTGGGTACAGCTGATCCAGGCCCGGGAAAGGTAATAAGGTAGACTCTGCCGGCGATAATCAAACTTTGGTTCTGGTGGCATCGCGATTTGGCAAGCAACAATTGACACCGCACCTGAAACGCGGTTCACAGTTAAACCGTGGCTAGAATTTTGATTGCCGATGATCAGCCCGATGTGCTGGAGGCGTTGCGCATTTTGCTCAAGGTCGCGGGGCATCAGACCGACGCGGTTACTTCGCTTGCGGGAATTTTCAACGCGCTGGAAAAAAAAGACTACGCGCTCTTGATGATGGACTTGAATTACACGCGCGATACCACTTCGGGACAAGAAGGTCTCGAAGTCATTCCGAAGCTTCAGGAAATCGACAGCACTCTTCCCATCGTAGTGATGACGGCGTGGGCTACGATCGATCTCGCGGTGGAAGCGATGAAACGCGGAGCGCGCGATTTCGTGCCGAAGCCGTGGGACAACGAGCGGTTGCTTTCGATCGTGCGCACGCAGATCGAGCTGGCGGGAGCATTGCGCAAAGGACGCAAACTGGAAGCAGCCAATCAACTTCTCCGTGGCGGTGCGCCAAATTTAATCGCGGAATCGCCCGCGATGCGTCCGGTCTTGGAAATGATTTCGCGGGTGGCGCCGTCAGACGCGAACATTTTGATCACCGGTGAAAACGGGACGGGCAAAGGATTGATCGCGCAAGCGCTGCACGCCCTCTCACCACGCGCATCGCACAGCATGATCACGGTAAACATGGGCGGACTATCAGAAACGATTTTTGAGAGCGAATTGTTTGGTCACGTCAAGGGGGCCTTCACCGACGCGAAAACGGATCGCGCCGGCCGATTCGAGCTCGCGGACGAGAGCACGCTTTTCATGGATGAGATCGCAAACATTCCCCTCAATTTGCAGGCAAAACTTTTGCGTGTGATCGAGACCGGTGAGTTCGAACGCGTTGGTTCTTCGAAAACTCTGCACGCAAATGTGCGCATCATTTCGGCGACGAACTCGAACCTGCATGATGAAGTCGCGGCCGGAAGGTTCCGGCAGGATCTGCTCTTTCGTCTGAACACAATCGAGATCGGTTTGCCGGCTTTGCGCGATCGGAAAGAGGACATCATGCCGCTGGCGAACAATTTCTTGCGCATGCACGCCAAACGTTACCGAAAAGAACTCGGCGGCTTTGATGAAACCGCACGCGAACGTTTAATGTCGCATCCGTTCCCGGGAAATGTGCGCGAGCTGGATCACGTGATCGAACGCGCCGTGTTGATGTCGACCGGCTCGCAAATTAAGGCGCGAGATCTCGGACTTTCCACTGGAGGCGGCGATGCGCGTGGATTGGAAGAGATGAGTCTGGAGGAAGTCGAAGCGTACCTGATTAAGAAGGCGCTGGCTCGCGCCGGCGGAAATGCCAGGCAGGCGGCGGAAGCGCTGGGATTGAGTCGCAGCGCATTTTATCGGCGGTTGCAGCAATATGGTCTGTGACTGTAGGGGCAGCCGTGTCGGCTGCGGGATGGTTGCAGGCGACACTCGTGCCACCACCGTGAAAAGTGGATTGCATCGCGCATGAATGCGCGTCGCAAAGCGCGGCGTCGGATTTCGCACGAAGATCGCCTCACCTGGTTGACCATAGGCGCGGTGGCGCCGGCAGCGTTGGTCGCGCTCTCTTTACTTTGGTTCGGTGACTACAGCGCGAAAGTACAATGGACCCTCACGCTCGTGATCGCTGGATTCGCGTTTGGTTATATCGTGAGCCTGCGGGAGCACGCCATCCGGCCCTGGCAAACAGTCACGAACTTGCTCGCAGCTTTACGCGAAGGCGATTACTCGATCCGGGCCCGGGGTGCGCGCGAGAACGATGCCCTGGGCGAAGCGTTGCTCGAGGTCAACGAACTGGGCGAAACCTTACGCGTGCAACGTCTGGGCGCTTTCGAGGCCAGCGCACTTTTGCGCACGATCATGGCCGAGATCGATGTTGCTGTCTTCACCTTTGATCCGGAACGCAAGCTACGTCTCGTTAATCGGGCCGGCGAAAATTTATTGAAGAAACCGATGGACAAATTGCTTGGCCGAACGGCGCGCGAACTTCGCCTAGATATCTGTCTGGAGGCGAATGAGGACGCGCCGCTCACGCTCGCCTTTCCGGGCGCAACCGGACGCTGGGGCGTGCGGCGCAGTACCTTTCGCGAGCACGGGTTACCTAATGAGTTACTCGTGCTCACGGATCTGAGCCGCACTCTGCGGGAAGAAGAGCGGATTGCGTGGCAACGATTGGTCCGCGTTCTGGGTCACGAGTTAAATAATTCGCTCGCGCCAATTAAATCGGTTGCTGGAAGTTTGGAAAACTTGTTGCGACGCGATCCGCTCCCGACCGATTGGCACGAAGATGCGCGCAGCGGGTTGAACGTAATCGCGACCCGGGCAGACGCGCTTAGTCGTTTCATGGAGGCGTACGCGCGCCTGGCCCGACTGCCGCCACCGCTAAAGGAACAGATGGATATTGGCGAAGTCGTAAATCGGGCGGCGAATTTGGAAACGCGATTACCGGTGCAAAGGCAGGGTGGCTCGGCGATTTCGATTCATGCCGATGCGGGGCAAGTGGAACAAGCGCTGATTAATTTGCTGCATAACGCCGCCGAAGCGTCGCTCCCAACTCGCGGCGCAGTCGCCATCGGCTGGAAAGAGGTGGAGGAAGGCGTGGAAATTTTTGTGCGCGATGAGGGCGAAGGGATCATGAATCCAACAAATTTGTTCGTTCCGTTTTTCACAACCAAACCCGGCGGGTCTGGAATTGGTCTGGCTCTTTCGCGTCAAATTGCGGAAGCACACGGCGGAACGTTGACGCTGGCGAATCGCGTGGGCGCGCCCGGGGCGGAAGCGTTGTTGCGCTTGCCGAGATAGCGTCATCCCGAGGGAAAGCCGAGGGAACGCGAGGAAGTTACCTTTAAGCTTGCGCAACGGCATCCCTCGGCTTTCGCTCGGGACGACGGGCAAAATGAGTTCCAGAATCGGGACGGCATTTTCCCACAAGCGGATCCAGGCGGATGCCCTCCTCGCTGGATCGACAACGGTAAGTCGCTAATCATTAGTCACTTGTCACTCTCGATGGCTGGCTGGCACGGGCATTGCAATAGCGGACCGGGACACGATTTATTTTTTGAATCCAAGGCCGATGCGAGGCGCATCTCAAGGGAAAGGAAAAAGAAATGAAACCGACAGTTGAACAAAACAACTTGGGCAAGCGAGCGGACGTTGCGCGGAAAAACGCGTTTCCCTCCATCGATTGCAATTATCACACCGTAGCGCTGCCGAGCTATCGGGGCGGCTGCCTGCGGCCTAGATTCTCATCGTTCCGGAATATCAGCGGCGAATATTTTCGAAATGAAGCGCGCAACGAGTTCCGCGTCGAAGCGGTCGCCTTCGTCGCGATCATTATCACGGCGGCGATTCCAATTTTGAACAATATGTATGCGCTCGCAGATTTTCTGCGCGCAATTGGCAATCTTTAAGTTGGAGATGATGCGACAGAAATCGGAGGCGCACGCGGAAGAGACAATTGTGCGACCGGCTGGATTTTCGCCGGTAAGCTCAGGGATGGACATCGCGCGCCCGCACATTGCCAAACAGAAACGTCGCCGCCGGATCTTGTTCGCGTCCGGCGGCGCGCTGGCGTTGATCGTAATCACCGTCGCACTGTCGCATTTGAAACCGGCGATCCCGAGTGTCGATCGCTCAACGGTATGGATCGATACCGTGAAACGCGGTCCGATGGTGCGCGAAGTGCGCGGTCTCGGCACGCTCGTGCCGGAAGAGATTCGCTGGATTCCGGCAAACACTGAAGGCCGGGTGGAAAAAATTGTCGTTCGTCCTGGGACACAGGTGAAGGGGGACACGGTGATTTTGGAATTATCGAGTCCGGAGTTGGAGCAAGCTGCGCACGATGCCGAATCGAAATTGAAAGCGGCGGAAGCGGAGTTCACGACGCTTCAGGCGAAGCTGCAACGTGATTTGCTCGATCAGGAATCAACCACTGCGCGGGTGCATTCGGAATTAGAGCAGGCGCGGATGGAAAGTGAAACGAACGAACAGCTGAAGAAAAACGGTTTGGTCGCCGAGCTGCAATACAAGACCGCGCAAGTAAAAGCAGCGGAGCTCGCGAACCGGGACGCGATTGAACAAAAGCGTCTGAATTTTGCGCGCGATTCGATCGAACCGCAATTGGCATCGAAGCAGGCTGAAGTGGATCAGGTGAAAGCGGCCGCGCAGTTAAAACTCGATCAAGTAGAAGCGTTGCACGTGAAAGCAGGAATGAACGGCGTCCTGCAACAGTTGCCGGTGGATGTCGGGCAGCGGGTGAAGATCGGTGACAATCTGGCACGCGTGGCCGACCCAACGAAGTTGAAAGCGGAAATTAAAATCGCCGAAACCCAGGCGAAAGATATTCAAATTGGCGAGAAAGCTACCATCGACACCCGTAACGGTGTGGTTACAGGACATGTCACGCGGGTTGATCCTGCGGTCGAGCAGGGAACGGTGAAAGTGGATGCGCAGATTGACGGTGAACTGCCGCGTGGGGCGCGCCCGGACCTAACGATTGATGGTACGATCGAGCTGGAGCGTTTGGATGATGTCATTTATGTCGGCCGACCTGCGTTTGGTCAGGAAAACAACACCGTCGGCATTTTCAAACTTGTTTCCGGAAGCAGCGAAGCCGTGCGGACGCCGGTCAAACTAGGCCGCAGCTCGGTTAACTCGATTGAAATCGTCAATGGTCTGCAACCAGGCGACCAGGTCATTCTCTCTGATACCAGCGCGTGGGACGCCCACGAACGAATTCGGTTGAATTGAATCAGCATTCAGAAATCAGCAATCACAAATCAAAATCATGAACAACGGATCCAAGCCTCTCATTCATTTACACGACGTGACGAAAGTGTTTCTCACTGACGAAGTGGAAACCCACGCGCTTTCCGGCATTCACCTCGATATTCGTGATGGCGAATACGTTTCCATCGCCGGACCTTCAGGTTGCGGAAAGTCAACATTGCTCTCGATCCTCGGCCTGCTCGATACCCCGAGCGGCGGAAGTTATGCGCTGAAAGGGTCGGAAGTCGCCAATCTTTCATTCCCGGAGCGCGCCCGTATTCGTAATCGCGAGATCGGTTTCATTTTCCAAAGCTTCAATTTGATCGGCGATCTCACCGTTTACGAAAATGTGGAGCTGCCGCTGACTTATCGCGGGATGAGCGCGGGCGATCGCAAGAGCGCGGTTACGCAGGCGCTGGAGCGGGTCGGGATGGGCCATCGGGCCAAACATTTGCCGAGTCAGCTCAGCGGTGGACAGCAACAGCGTGTCGCGGTCGCGCGCGCGCTCGCTGGTAAACCCGCGATCTTGCTCGCGGATGAGCCGACCGGAAATCTCGATTCGCGCAATGGCGAAGCGGTAATGGATCTGTTGAAGGAATTGCACGCCAGCGGCGCGACCATTTGCATGGTAACACACGACGCGCGCTTCGCGCAGCATGCGGACCGCACCGTGCATTTGTTCGACGGTCGCGTGGTGGAAGACAATCGCATCGCGGCATAGCTGGGGCGCGCCGCCATGTGGAACGATCTTCGTTTCGGCGCGCGGATGCTGGTCAAAACACCGGCGTTCACCATCATTGCAGGGTTGGCGCTTGCGCTCGGCATCGGCGCGTCCACTACGACGTTTTCGGTAATTAACGCGCTCCTCCTTAAGCCCTGGCCTTACATTCAGGATCAGAGCCGCGTTCTCTACATCAGCGAATATTTTCCCAAAGTCAGCAGCGATCACGACGCCGGCGTTTCTTATCCGGATTATTTGGATTTCAAGCAACAGGCGACGACGCTCGAAGGCTTTGGCACGACCAGCACCGCGACGATGATTCTAAGCGACGGCGAAAAGCCGGATCGCTATCTGGGCGCGTTCATTACGGCGGACGCATTTTCGTTTCTCGGGGCCAAGCCCGTGCTCGGCCGAACCTTTCGCGCCGACGAAGATCAAAAGGGTGCGACACCGGTGGCTTTGCTTGGCTACGAGATTTGGCAAAATCATTTCGGGTCCGATGCCAACATTATTGGCCGCGTTGTTACCGTAAACGGCAAGCGCGTCACTGTTGTCGGGGTGATGCCGAAAGGTTGGCGTTTTCCGGAGGCGTCCGATTTGTGGATGCCGCTGCAACTCGAGGAGAAGGAGAATCCGCGCGGCAATTTTAACTTCGCATGTTTCGCGAAGATGAAGCGTGGGGTCTCGATTGAACAAGTGCGCGCTGAATTGCAAGCGATTGCCGCGCGCATCGCGGCTGATCATCCCCAGACGAATACCGGCGGAAGTGTGCGGGTGAAATTTTTCCGCGAGGAAGCAGTGAAAGACGCAAAAACTTTGACGCTGCTCCTGATGGGTGCCGTGCTTTTCGTGCATTTGATCGCGTGTTCAAACGTGGCCAATCTGCTCCTCGCTCGGGGAGCTTCACGCGCGCGTGAAATTGGAATTCGTCTCGCCCTAGGCGCCGGCCGTCGCGTTATTGTTCGGCAACTACTGAGCGAAAGCCTGGTGCTCGGCATCGTTGGTAGCGCGCTCGGTTTGCTTCTCGCCATCTGGGGAATCGATCTCGTTATGCGCGCCATTCCGGTCGAGCTGCCGTACTGGATTCGCTTCGATTTCGACTGGCGCGTTTTCACCTTTGCGCTCGGGCTCGGCGTCGATTCGGCAGTATTGTTCGGATTATTCCCGGCGCTGCAAGCGTCGCGTCCGCAACTGGTCGATGCCATCAAGGAAGGCGGCCGCAGCGGAATTGGCGGCGGCAAAGGCCAGCGTGTCCGTAACGGTTTGGTCGTAGCGGAAGTGGCCCTTGCCCTCGTCTTACTAGTAGGGGCAGGATTGATGCTGCGTAGTT
Source organism: Verrucomicrobiota bacterium (assembly GCA_003221295.1). Taxonomy (GTDB): domain Bacteria; phylum Verrucomicrobiota; class Verrucomicrobiia; order Chthoniobacterales; family UBA10450; genus AV69. The sequence continues at coordinate 9,226 of QHRA01000196.1, forward strand.
TTCTGAAACTTCAGGCAACCGATATCGGAATTGATCCATCGCACACTTTGACCTTCCGGGTTGGTCTGCCGCCGAGCCAATTCAAACAGGAAGACGCGGGCCGATTTTTTACTGCTTTGATGCCGCAGGTCGCCACCATTCCCGGAGTGGAATCATCCGCGGCGACCACGTCGCTTCCAGCGTCGGGAAACATTGGAGTGAGTGCGCTCATTCTCGAAGGTGAACCTGAACCGCAGCAATTACAGAATGCGCGACTGGCGCACGGCCTTTCCATCACGCCTGGTTATCTCGCCACCTGTCACATTCCTCTCTTGCGCGGGCGCGATTTTACGGTTGCTGATAACAAAGATGGTCAACGTGTGGTTCTGATCGATGACGCAGCCGCGCGCAAATGGTTCCCGAATATCGATCCAATTGGCCATCAACTGGCCCTTCTTGAAAAACTGGGTGAGCTGCCGAAGTGGGGGACGATTGTCGGAATCGTGCACAACGTCATATATGATCGGCTGACGGAGCGGCGCGAGTTCCCCTGCGTTTACGTCGCGCAATATCAGAACCCGGATTGGTTCATGTCGGTGATGCTGCGGACAAAAACCGATTTGACAGCGTTTGCCAATCTTGCGCGAACCGCGGTCCTGGCGGTGAACAAGGAAATTCCGATCTACAAAGTGAAAACGATGGATCAGGTGGTGACGGAATCGTTCTGGGAACGCAGGTTTTTCGGAACGCTCTTTACTGTCTTCGCGGGGCTCGCCCTTTTTCTTGCCGCCATCGGATTGTATGGCGTGATGGCTTATTCCGTTCGTCAGCGCACCCAGGAAATCGGGGTGCGGATGGCGCTTGGGGCCCAGGCTGCGGATGTTTTGCGACTTGTCACGGGTCATGGTATTCGTCTGATTGCGCTTGGTCTCGCCATCGGCGTCATCTTTGCCTTTTTCCTAACGAGACTTTTGCAAGGAAACCTGGAAGGCGTTTCTGTGCACGATCCCCTCAGCTTCGGAATCGTCTCAGCTGTTTTATTAATTGTTGGATTGCTGGCGTGCTATCTGCCCGCACGCACCGCCACCCAGCTCGATCCAGTGGAAGCGCTGCGTTACCAATAAGTTGACAATGCAAACCTTGTGGAACGATCTCCGTTACGGCGCGCGCATTTTACTTAAACGGCCTGCGCTAAGCATGGTCGCAATTGTAGCACTCGCTCTCAGCATTGGTGCGAACACCGCCATCTTCAGCGCCATCAACACGCTTCTGCTTCGTCCATTACCGGTCAAAGATATCGACCGGTTAGTCTTCAGTATCGCGTTGCGGGAAGGATTCGATCCTTTTGGATCGTCATTTCTGGAGTACGCCGCCTACCGAGATCGAAGTCACTCTTTCGTTAGCAGCGGAGTGGCCACACAACGTTCTTTCAATTTGCTCGGCCAAGGCGAACCGGAACATGTGCGCGGCGCCACTGTGATGGCGGATTATCTAACGACTTTGGGGGTCAAACCGGTGGTTGGTCGTATATTTTCCGCCCAAGAAGATCAGGCGGGTGGTCCTCCCCTAGCGCTTATTAGCTATGGGCTTTGGCAAAGGCGTTTTGCGGGGAGCCCCGCCGCCCTTGGTCAATCGCTGAATCTCGACGGGCGCAGTTACAACATTCTCGGCGTAATGCCGCCTGGATTCGATCTGCCCGCTGCCGCCGAAATTTGGATACCGCTCCAGGTCAAAATCGACAACCTGCCGTTAACTGATCGCGCAGCGACGAACAACGAAATCGTCGCCCGCCTAAGACCGGGCGTCAGTGTAGAGCAGGCAGATGCGGAATTGAAAGCGATCGATCGTCAACTGGAGCAGGAATATCCTGATTTCCGCCGGGGCTGGAGCGTGAAAGTGATCTCGCTCCGTCAGGAACTGCTGGGCGATCTGGAGGGCCACGTGCGCAGAGCATTGTTTACCCTCATGGCGGGAGTCGGGTTCCTCTTGCTCATCTGTTGCGCGAACGTGGCGAATCTGCAATTGGCGCGCGGCATCTCCCGTGAGCGCGAGCTCGCCCTCCGTCGTGCGCTCGGCGCTGGTCGGTGGCGTCTCGTCAGGCAACTTCTCACCGAAAGCATGCTGCTGGCGTTGCTTGGCGGCGCCGCTGGATTGATTCTCGCGAATTGGCTGCTACCGATTCTGGCTGCGCTCAATCCGATTCGCGGCATTTCTTTCGCCGCGTTTTTTCACAACTTCGAGCTCGACCAACGCGTGCTGGTCTTCGCACTGTTTATTACTCTACTCACCGGTGTCATATTTGGACTACTCCCTGCGCTGAAAGGCGCCGGCGCAGATGAGCTGATGCCGCGTATTAAAGAGGGCGACCAACGCACTGGCGGCACCGTGTCCAGCCGGCGCTGGTTCAATGCATTGATTGTGACCGAGATCGCTATCGCGCTGACGTTACTCGTTTGCGGTGGACTGATGGTACGAAGTTTCCATCGGCTGCAATACGTCGACCTTGGATTCAAGCCCGACGATCTCCTGACCCTGAAAATGGTCCTGCCGGATTCGAAATACTCGCAATATCGCACCCGGGTCGCGTTGAGCGATCGAGTGCTCGAGCGCATCCGTAATCTGCCTGGGGTAATCGCAGCCGGAACCACAACAAACATTCCGCTTGAGCGAGAAATTGCGATCGACGCAATCTTTAATGTCGAGGGGCGGCCGCCGGCGAACCCAAATGAGGTTCCAATTACTTCGCATCGCGTTGTTAGCCCGGACTACCTCGAAACGCTTGGTGTTACATTGCTCAAGGGACGGTTGATCGACAAAAACGATCGCGCTGAAAGTCTGCCCGTCGTTGTCGTTAGTCAGGAATTCGCGCGGCAAGCGTGGCCGGGAGAAGACGCCATTGGCAAACGAGTGCGGCGCGTTCGTGCCGGACGAACCTTTCCATGGATCACCGTGGTCGGCGTCGTCAAAGACGTAAAAGAGGATCTGTTCAATTACCGTATCAATCGCCCGGTTTGGTACGTGCCCTACGCGCAGGTCGAAAACAATTTTCCGGTTAATCTAGTCGTCCGCGCGAGAGCCGACCCCACATCCTTGATCGGAGCAGTTCGCGACATTATTCGTAGCGTCGATCCTGATCAGCCAATCTCAAACATCATGACGATGAACGCGAATCTCAGTGGCGTTCTCGTGACCGAACGTTTTGGCGCGATTTTGATGGGAACGCTCGCGGTCACGGGATTATTGCTCGCATCCATCGGGCTCTACGGTGTCATGGCCTACTCAGTGAGCCATCGGACGGGTGAAATCGGGTTACGGGTGGCGCTTGGCGCACAACCGAAACATATCCTTGGGCTGATTATGGGCCACGGCATGAAGCTGACTTTGTTAGGCGTCGCGATTGGATTAATTCTGGCTTGGAGCACGACACGGTTGCTGGTTAGTTTGCTTTTCGAGCTAAGCGCGACAGACGCTGCTACCTTCAGTTTCATCTCTCTTCTTCTTGGGCTGACCGGCTTACTTGCCTGTTATCTGCCCGCCCGCACCGCCACCCAGCTCGATCCGGCGGAAGCGCTGCGTTACGAATGAGGAGCTACGATGCTAAATGATCTGCGATTTGCTTTTCGGTTGCTGTTGAAGAACCCAGCCTTCACCGCCGTCGGCGTCATCGCAATTGCCCTTGGCATCGGCGCCAACACTGCTGTCCTAAGTCTTGTTAATGCGCTGCTGATTCGCCCGCTGCCGTATCGCGATCCGGCCCGCATGGTTTTGATGCTCGAGCACTTTCGCGCGCAACACCTCGACGCCATCCCCGTTTCCGCGCCCGAATTCGTCGATTATCAAACGAACTGCCGCACTTTGGAAAAGATGGCGGTGTTTCAGCCAGGCACGTTCAATTTTGCGGGCGGTGATCGTCCCGAACGCATTTTCGGTGCGGTCGGTTCGGCGGATCTTTTCAATGTTCTCGGGGTGGCGCCGATTCGCGGGCGCGCGTTCGAGGCGGCCGATTGCACGCCTGGACACGACGACGTCCTTATCATCAGTGAACGACTGTGGAAGCGTCGATTCGATGGCGACCCGCAAATTATCGGAAGTAAGATTGTCGCAAACGGTCGCGGCTTCACCATCGTCGGGGTGATGCCGGCGAGTTTTGAATTTCCGATTCCACTTTTTGGAATTCAAGGCGCGCAGTTCGGCGAACGGGCCGATGTCTGGCAGCCGCTGGCTTTCACCGCGCAGGAAATGAAAATTCGTTACTCACGCGGCTACGCTATTGTCGCGCGTCTTGCTCAAGATGTTTCCGCAAAACAAGCGCAGGCCGAGCTCGATCCCGTGACGGCAACGATGCGAAAGAATTATCCGGATAATTATCCGCAAAACGACAGCTTCGGAATCACTGCCTTTCCGCTTAACGAAGTAGTGCTTGGGCCAATGAAACCGTTGCTGCTGATTTTGCTGGCGGCCGTTTTTTTGGTGCTCCTGATCGCGTGCGCCAATTTGACCACGATGATGCTGGCGCGCGCTGCCGCACGAGAGCGTGAAATGGGAATTCGCGTTGCTCTTGGGGCGGGGCGATGGCGTCTACTTCGCCAGGTCCTGGTCGAAAGCGTTTTTCTCTCCCTTTGCGGCGGGATCGCCGGAGTTCTCCTCGGAATCTGGGGACTCGATCTGCTCAAGCGCATAGGTACTCAAACCGTCCCGCGTCTGAGTGAAGTCAATCTCGATTGGCATGTTTTGATCGCAACCTTCGTCATTGCGGTCGGGACCGGAATTGTTTTTGGTTTGGTTCCAGGATTAGTTAGCGGCGATCCGAACCTGACCGAAACGCTAAAGGAAGGTGGCCGCGGTTTGAGCTCAGGCGCGCGACGCAATCGTTTGCGGCAGGCACTTGTCATTGCCGAGGTCGCGCTCGCGCTCGTCCTGCTCACCAGCGCCGGCCTTTTAATCAAGAGCTTTGTGCAACTGCAAAATGTGGATGCCGGATTTAATCCGCGGAACGTCCTGACGATGGAGATTTCGCTGCCGGCGTTGACCTATACCGACAACGCAAGCCAGGCACGTTTTTATAACGAAGCGCAGAAACGAATCGCCTCCATTCTTGGAATCAAACACGCCGGTTTCACCAACATTCTGCCGATGAGCGGAACGAACAGCGATTCTTCCTTCGGTATTGAGGGGCGCACGTCCGACTACAACAACCCGAGCCCGGATGAAGAATTCCGGCAAGTTTCGCCCGGATTTTTTGAGGCGATGGAAATTTCACTGCTCCGCGGCCGGCAATTCAGCGAATCGGATAATTCCGATGCGCCGCCGGTTACAATCATCAACGCCGCTTTAGCGAAACGTTATTGGCCGAACGAAGACGCCATTGGAAAACGAATCAATATTGGCGCGTCGGCCGCAAAGGAGAAGTGGGCGACGATCATCGGCATTGTTGGAAACGTACGGCATCGCGGTTTGGATTACGATCCGTTGCCGGAGTATTACGTGCCGATCACGCAAACGCCGAACAACCAGGCTGCCTTGGTCGTGCGCAGCTCGCAAGATGCGACCAGTTTGATTTCGGCGATTCGCAGTGCGCTGCGCGAGATCGATCCGGCCCAGCCAATCGCCCACGTTCGTACCCTTGAGCAAGTAGTCGCCGACTCGGTTGCGCCGCGGCGACTGTCCATTTGGTTGCTGGGATTGTTCGCGGCGATTGCGCTCGCACTGGCCTCGATCGGGATTTACGGGGTTATGTCATTCTTGGTCGTGCAGCGAACGCACGAACTCGGTGTCCGCATGGCCCTGGGGGCTCAACGGCGCGATATCGTGCGCCTGGTCGTCGGTCACGCCGCCAAATTAATTTTGACGGGTACGCTTATAGGCCTGGCATTTGCATTTGCGACGACGCATTTGCTCGCCGCAATGCTGTATCGCGTTTGCCCACATGATCTGACCACGTTTGGTTTCGTGACTGTCGTGCTTGGCGCGATCGCCTTAATCGCCAGCTACATTCCAACCTCTCGTGTCATTCGGACCGATCCCATGCTCGCACTCGCTCACACCGCATGATCCGGCTGCACAACATCGAACGATCCTATCCGCTCGGACGCGGCCAAATGTTTTACGTCTTGCGCGACATCGATCTTGATATTGCCGCCGGCGATTTTGTTTCTGTGATGGGACCATCGGGCGCGGGCAAGTCGACTCTCCTGCACATTCTCGGCATGCACGATCACGGATGGACCGGCGAATTTTTTTTGGATGAAACCGCGGTGCATCATTTGAAATCGAAAGAGCGCGCCACGTTGCGAAATGAGCAGGTCGGATTCGTTTTCCAGCAATATCATTTGCTCGATGATCTGACGGTTTACGAGAACCTCGATATTCCACTTTCGTATCGGCATTATAGTAAGAGCGAACGCGCCGCGCTCGTGGCCGACGCCCTCGATCGTTTTCAGATTGTCGGCAAAAAAGATTTGTATCCGCGTCAGCTCTCCGGCGGCCAGCAACAACTCGTCGGGGTAGCCCGCGCCATCATTGCCTCGCCCAAACTGCTGCTGGCGGATGAGCCAACTGGCAATCTGCACTCGAGCCAGGGCGAGGAAATCATGGAGCTGTTTCGCAAGTTGAATGAAGAAGGGATGACAATCGTGCAGGTGACGCATTCGGAGAAAAATGCGTCCTACGGGAAACGAATCGTGCAGCTGCGCGACGGCTGGATCGTTTAGTCATGTCGAACACAGTCGTTTGCCTCGCCGTAGTCCCGCGATCGCGGGACGAAGGCTGGGAGATATCCCGGTGCGTTATCTTAAAACTTACGCCGCGTTATGAATAAGATCGCGTTGACAGTACTCTCCGCATTCGCCGGCGCGCTTTTCGCAAACTCAATCGGTGCCGGCGAGGTGCTCGAAGATGTGGTTGAGAGAAGGTTTCCGCTTGATCCTGCGGGCACGTTTTCGTTGCGCGCGATCGATGGAACGGTTGAAATCTTCGGGAGCGATAGTCGCGAAGTAAAAATCGTCGCGACCAAAAAGGCCTTTTCACTGGAGCGTTTGAACGCCATCGTTATTCGGGTCGATGCGCGGCCCGACGCCGTGAATATTGAAACCACGCCGCCACCGACGCCGCGTCACCGCTTTTCCGATCGCTCCGGAACGGTGGAATATACTATTAACATCCCGCAAACCGCGCGGATAGCGCGCGTGGAAATGCCGAATGGCGAGCTTGTGATTGATGGAATGCGTGGCGCATCCATCGCAGCCAGTCTCGGCCGCGGTCAGCTGGCTATCCACAATTGTTTTTGCGATCAAACCATTCATGTCATCCGGGGCGGGCTCAATGTTTTTTTTGATTGGATGGACGCCCGCCCCTTCGCGATCGAGGCAGAGATCGACGATGGAAACGTGCTGGCGCGTCTTCCGACGGACGCAACCTTTCAATTGCATGCCGTCGCCAGGGAAGGGCACGTCTCGAGCGATTTTAGTCCAATGGAAACTCGCAAACGTGGTGATGCTTCAGAGATCAATGAGGTGATCGGCGATACTCCGGTAGCAAGGCTGAGCTTTCGTGCCAGCGAGGGAAATATCCACATTTCGGAGGTGATTTGGTGATCTGGCGAGATCTTCGTTACGCGATTCGGACATTAATCAGGAGCCCGGGATTCTTTGCGGTGGCTTTTGTCGCCATCGCGCTTGGTATTGGTGTGAACACTACCATCCTGGGGATCGTTAACACCTTACTCCTTCGTCCGCTCCCAATCGGACATGCTGATCGAGTAGTACAAGTCTTCACTACCGATACTCATTTCGTCGGACGCTCGGCGAATTCCTATCTTAATTTTCTCGACTACCAGAAGCAGAACAGTGTCTTCAGTGGAATGGCCGCCTACAGTTTTGCCGGCGTCGGGATGACGCGGGGCGGCGAAACTTCCAATGTGCTTGGCCAATTGGTCAGCGGAAATTATTTCGACTTGCTGGAGCTGAAGCCATTTCTCGGTCGCGGATTTTTGCCGGAGGAAGACACCGCGCCAAACGGACATCCCGTCGCCGTTCTTAGCTACAGATTTTGGAAAAGACTCGGGGGTGATCATTACGTCATTGGCAACACAATTGCGTTAAATGGTCGTGCCTTCACCATTATCGGGGTGGCGCCGCCAGGATTTACTGGCGTCGATATCGGCGTGGCGCCGGAAGTTTGGATGCCGCTCGCAATGCATGGATGGATTCGGCCTTCCGGTGACGAATGGTTTGAGAATCGCCGCGCACTTTTCCTAAGCCTTGTCGGGCGAGTAAAACCTGGCGTTTCGATTTCCGCGGCGCAGGCACAAATGCAAACCGTCGCCCATCAGCTCGAGCAAGCTTATCCGGATGTGAACAAGGAGCGCTCGGTTGTTTTGGTTCCAGCGGAAAAGGCGAAATCGCAGGGAATCGGAGGACCGGGGAACGAAAACGCTAGCCAGGATATTTCGGTGCTGCTTCTCGTTGCCGCCGGTAGCATTTTGCTGATTGCGTGCGCCAACGTGGCCAATCTACTGCTGGCACGCGCAACCACCCGACAGCGCGAGATGGCAATTCGTCTGGCACTCGGCGCCGGTCGTGGTCGAGTCATCCGCCAATTACTTACCGAAAGTCTCTTGCTCGCCTCAATCGGCGGCATTGGCGGAATCGTGCTGGCATACTGGCTGGGCGATGTTTTGGTTTCGCTTTTGCCAGCTACGCCCGTCCCGCTTTCGCTCGATCCGCAGCCGGACTTTCGCGTGATAATTTTTGCCGTGCTGCTCGCGCTTTTGAGCGGTTTGATTTTCGGACTCGCCCCGGCATTGCAAACGACGCGCTGGGATTTGACTCAAGGTTGGCGCGAACGCGCCATCGCCACGGGAGGCGGCATTCATCGTTGGCCCTTGCGCAATCTTCTCGTCATCGCGCAGATCGCCGTTTCGCTTTTACTTCTCATTGGCTCGGCGCTGTTTTTGAAATCGTTTCACAGCGCGCAACAAATTGACCCGGGATTTCGCACCGAAAATCTAGTCATCGTTAGTATCGATCCCGCGCTTGCCGGTTACGATCAAAAGCGCGGCGGCCAGATTGCTCGCGACATTGTAGAGCAGGTGCGGCGCGATCCGCAGGTGCGCAGTGCCGATCTCGGCCAGTTCGTGCCTCTCGGTTTCGGGGGTGAAGGCCGTACCATTGTGGCGGAAGGCCGCGACGAAAACGCCCAGAGCAATCGTAAGATTGCCAACATTAGCGCCGTTACTCCCGCTTACTTTGAAACTATGCGCGTTCCGATTTTGCGGGGACGGAATTTCACCGAACACGACGCCGGCGAAAACTCCGCCAAAGTCGCAATCATAAGCGAAACGATGGCGAAGACATTTTGGCCTGGCGAAGACGCAATTGGGCGCCGCTTTCGTTATTACAATCGGGAGGGTTCCTTCGAAGTCATCGGCGTCGCTCGCGACGTCAAGGCAGTTACCCTGGGCGAAACGCCGGTGCCGATGTTGTACACCCTATTTCGCGATTTACCGGATGGCGGGATCACAGTTTTCGTCCACACCGCCGGCGCCCCCGGACCGATGGTGGCCGAAGTTCATCGCATCGTCCGGAACATCGATAATCACATTTCCATCACCTACGAAAAGACGGTGGCTCAGCATCTCGCTTTTGCTCTCTGGCCTTCGTGGATGGGCGCGATTTTGCTCGGCAGTCTGGGATTGCTCGCGCTTATTCTCGCCTCGGTTGGCGTTTATGGCGTGATGGCCTATTCGGTGAGTCAACGGACGCGCGAGCTTGGCATTCGCATGGCTTTGGGCGCGCAAAGTAGTCAGGTCCTTCAGTTGGTTTTGCGTCAGGGGATGTTGCTCGCTGCAATCGGTTTGGTTCTCGGTTTGCTCGCCGCTTTCGGCTCGACCCGAATGGCCAGCACCCTTCTTTATGGAGTGAATCCGAGCGATCCAACAGTCTTCATCGGCGTTACTCTGTTGCTCGCAGCCGCTGCATTCGCCGCTTGTTATTTCCCAGCGCGCCGCGCTTTGAAAATCGATCCCGTCGTCGCCCTGCGCTTCGAATAATTAGGCGCTCGTGATGCTCCGGCCACGTAATGGAGGGCGGAACTCTGCGACGCCGAGCGTAGAAGGTTCGCAGGAACTTGCCCTGCAAATGTTTGCGCGATCGCTCTCGTCCTATGCAAAAAGTCGCTTGGCGAGAACGCGAAGTTGCGGCAGATGCTTAAATCAATAATCGGAAATCGAAAATCGGAAATTAAATCATGCCGTCGTTCGACATTGTCTCGGAAGTGGACAAACAGGAAATTGATAACGCGCTCGATCAAGCGCGCAAAGAATTGGCTACCCGGTTCGATTTCAAAGGGAGCGCGGCTGAGATCATTTACGAGAAAGACAAAATCACGCTCACCGCTGAAGACGGTAATCGATTGCGCGGTT
>QHRA01000197.1 GCA_003221295.1 Verrucomicrobiota bacterium
CGGCTACAAGATCAATTGCGATTGAGGAACGGATATCGTCGGTATCCGGTTTGAACGTTAACCCCCAGACCGCAATCCTTTTCTCGCGCAAAACCCAGAGAGTGTCGCGAATTGACTTCAGAAAACGATCTTTTTGCGCGGCGTTGATCCGCTGCACTTCTTTCAAAAGCGAAAAAGGAGCACCCAGTTGTTCGCTGATCGTGATGAATGCTGCGATGTCTTTCGGGAAACAGGATCCGCCGTAGCCGATGCCGGCATTGAGAAAATTCCGGCCAATCCGCCGGTCCATCCCGATACCATCCGCCACTTTTTCGACATCCGCACCGCTGGCTTCGCAAATGGCGGAGACCGCGTTGATGTAGGAGATTTTCAGGGCCAGAAATGAGTTGGCCGCGTGTTTTATTAACTCCGCGCTGTTGATATCGGTAACAAGAATTGGCGCCATCAACGGTTCGTAGATTTTTTTCATCAAATCGGCCGCATGTTCGCTTTGCGCGCCAATAACGATGCGGTCGGGATGCATCAAATCGTGAACGGCGCTGCCTTCGCGCAAAAACTCCGGATTACTGACCACATCAAACTTGGCGCCGTGACGATTGTAACGCTTAATCGATTCGGCCACTTTCTCGCCGGTCTTTACCGGCACCGTGCTCTTATCAACGATAACGCGGTAATCGGTCAGAACACCGGCAATTTCGCGCGCGACTTTTTCGATAAAGCTCAAGTCTACGCTTCCATCGGAGAGCGGGGGAGTGGGAACGGCGATGAAAACTATCTGCGAATTATCGACTCCTTCCTTGATGCTTTCGGTAAAGCGGAGTCGGTGCGCCGCGACATTGCGATGAATTAATTCTTCCAGTCCGGGTTCGTAGATCGGGACATGCCCCGCACGCAGCATTTCGATTTTACCTGTATCATTATCGACGCAGACGACGTTGTGGCCGACATCGGCAAAACAGGCGCCGGTTACCAGACCGACATATCCCGAACCAATAATCGATAAATCCATCTCAGTGCCTCAGCGAAGTGGCGGGAATGCTACCCGATTTCTACCTTCGCGCGATCAATTATTGTCCCGCGCCGCCGGGATCGAAATTGAGGTCGAACCCGAATTTCGGAAACGCTTTCAAGGTAAAAGTTAAGAGAACACCATACTCTCTTACCCCTTTATTGTCGCGCACGACCGCGCCGAGAGAAGCGACCCAGCTGGAGAGATCGCGATAGACGGCATAACGCTGTTGCTCAAGCAACCCGCTCGTCGCCTCGTATTGCTCCTGCACCGCGAACCCCCAGTTGTCGTTAATCCGGTAATACCCGCCGAAAGTAAACAAACTGCTGTTTTGAAAAAATGGATTGTCGTTAAGGTAACGGTGGCCCACGTTGAGCTGAAGATTCGCCATCGGCTGGAACGATACGGTGGTATTGACTTCGGTAAATCCTTTATCAAAAGCGGGCACTTGGGAATCAATCGCGAGCGAGGCCCATGGTAGCGGAGTAAAGCGAATGTTGTTGAAAAGATTCGAATAGGGAGTGCGATCATAAGGATTCTCGAAATTGACGTCGCAATAGGTGTCGAGTTCGAACCAGGTAATGTTGCTGTCGTCGCGCCGAGTCTCCAGCCGGTTGCGGACCCCGAGGCGCCAGATCGTCCAGCGATCAATCGAATCGATGGTGGTGAACTCCGGAAAATCGATTGGATGTAATTTCGTGGTTGGTTCGACGCGATCGAATTGTAAAATCGCCGCCGGATTAACGCCAGGATCTGAAACCCATGAAAAATTGGTGAATGGTTGGATGACGTGTCGCAAACCGTCGAGCCCAAGTGCGCTGTTCTGGGCCTCCTCCCACGCACGCGAGATCTTAAAGGATGCTTCTACCCCGGCATTGAAAACAGTTCGTGTTGTATCGCCTGCGAGCTGAAGAGGTTCGGCCAGGGTCGGATCCGGCAAAAGAAAAGCAGGAATAAGAGGATTAGTGCTCGGCACAAACAAGGTTTTGCCAAGATCTCGCGTTTCGTTGTAGTAGGTTGCGCGAAAGCCGGCGCGCGGGACGATGCTCAGCCAGCCAAAATAAGTGTTTGGGTAAAGTAATTGGTGAAAGGTATCGATCCGCCAACTTTCGTAGTCTTCGAAGCCCGAGCCGTTTGCGAAGTTGCGATGAAGGTCCGCAATCCCGGTTTCGCCCTGGTAAAAGATTGGACCTCCAAAAATCGGAGTACGGGCGACGTCCAGCACTACCTCGGGAAGGCGCTCGGTTTGCTGAAAGAAGCCGTTAGCTTGAAAGCGTGCGATCGCGGTCAAGGTGTAGATGGGATCGACTTTAGTTACCGCCACGACGTTGTCCGGCACGGGATTGATGCGGAATTCAGACTGGTAGAAATCTTCCATGACGTAAGCATCGCTTAATTTGGTGATGTCAACGATGCCATAGATGTCGCTCGTGAAATTCGTCCGGTCTTCCACGGTTACACGGTAACGGGCACTCCCAATGGCTCCGCGCGGCACCGAAGTTTGATTCAACTCCGGGTTTTGATCGTCGATGAAATAGGTTTTAAGCCGGAGATAGCTGCTATCGTCTTTGCCGTAATTCATCTCGGACTCGAAGCCGATGGCCGCTCCGCGCCGCACCCGGTAATCCAACCGGACGGTCCCCTTGATTTTCTCGGTAATCGGGAACGTTACCGCGGTCAGCAGCGACGGTCCCCAGGAGCTGAGATAAGCGGGCGAAATGCTGAAGCTAAAGGCGTCGTTTAATGATTGATAAAGATATGGCCACCAAAAAACAGGAACTTTCCCAACATAAAAAGTCACGTTCTGGAAAACGACGCGATCGTTTTCGTAAATTCGAACCTTGTGAGCGTGAAAATGAAAATCTGGATCGCTCGAATCGTCAGTGGTGAAATCCCCGTTCTCGACGATCGAGTGTCCGTCGGAAAAATTCACAAGTTTCTCGGCGTTCACGAAATAGGGCTCCGAGGAAGTCTGAAGGGTGTCAGCGTGAATCTCCTTGGTATCGAGATTATAGGTTCCGTGTTCGGCGAGATAGAGCTTGTCTTCGCGATAGATTCGGACATGACCTTCGGCTGAAACCTCATGCCGCTGCGAGTCATAGCGCGCCGAGTCAGCGTAAATGTCGGCATCGCCGCAATGAATCGCGACATTATCCCGGGCAATGGCGACACCGTTCTCGTAGCGGGTTTCGCCGGTGGAAGTGATCTCGATCGGTTGGTTTTTTGGCGTCTCGATATCAATGGCGGTGCCGCTACGAGCAGCCACAAAAAGGACAAAAAAAAGGATTGCTGCCCGCGTTCGCATGGCGCGCCCGAAGGTATCGCAGGGCGAAAGCGTTGCAAAGGCGAAAAGGTCCGAGCCGGACTGGCGTTTACCTACTCCCCGGAAAAGCAGGGCAATCACGTCTGCGCAGAGTCAGCCCGCCAGTCTGTTGGTTGAGACCACAAGCGAGCACCATTGCGTGCGAATTGATAGGTGGCTTCGAGGACCCTGGCAACGTCCCAGCTTCCAACGCTTTTGCCGCCGTGATCAGTTGCCAGAAGACGGAAGCACCCACACTTTCACCGAGCGCGATTTTTGGTGAATAAACCGGCATTTCATCGCCCACCGCCGCGCGTTCCGCTCGATCGATAAATGTGCCGTTCCCACTGCCAACGCAGAATCCGATTTCGTTCTTGAGACGCGAGACCACACCACCTAGTCGCGCCGAAGCTTCGGAACGGCGAAAGAAATTTGCGCCGGGAACAATCTGGTCGATCTCCATCTCACCTTCAGACCGCTTCAACAAGACCGCGCCCGCACCTTCGCTCATGATCATGCCGCGCGGCGTTTCCGGTTTCTTCGGGTCCCGCAGGAAACGCCATTGCCGATAAGCTTCACAGACGAGCGAATCGATTTCCTCGGCGGCAACGACAAGGCAGGCGTCGACATCCTCCGACGCCAGCAGGTCGTCCGCCAGCTTGAGTGCAAGAATGCCGACGGCGCCGTCCCCGACAACGGTATAAGAAGCACCGGTGATTTCCAGGATCGCAGCAAGATGGCTGGCGGCCGCGTTGAAGACTGTTTCAGGAAATAGCAGCGGGCTGGCAGATTGTGCCCCCGACTTCACGATCTCTGCAAAAAAGCGCCGCGTATAAATGACGCCGCCGTTTGAAATGGCGAAGACAAGCGCAATGCGATCGAGAGATGGCGGGGTCTTCGCTTCAGCCAGCGCCGCTAGTCCAGCAGCGGCAGCGAACCGTGAGATCGCGCTCGCCCGGCGCAATCGCGCATGCGGCGGGAGATGTGCCATTGTGGTGGCTGGAACGCGACGGACAAGATAGCGCGCACCGTTTTGTTCGTTCTCTAGGATTTCGATCGACGCGGCCTCGCCCGCGACCAATCGTTGCCAAACATCATTCACGTTGCTGCCGAGCGGCGTTACCCAACTCATCCCGGCGATCCTCAAACTCATCGTTCGGAGCTGCGCAGGACAATCGTCGCGTTAGTTCCACCGAAACCAAATGAATTGGAAACCGCGCAATCAAATTGCGCATCGCGCGCCTGGTTTGCCACGATGTTGAGCGGCAAGTCGGAGTCGCGGAAATTGATATTGGGCGGCAGGAATTGATGTTCCAGCGCGAGCAGAGTCACCGCCGCTTCGATCGCGCCCGCCGCGCCCAGCGAGTGACCCATCATGCTCTTCGTCGAGCTCACCGGAACATCGCCAAACAATTCCATGATCGCTTTTCCCTCCGCGATGTCATTCAGGATGGTGGCGGTGCCGTGTGCATTAATGTAACCAACCTGGTTTGGCTCAAGCTCCGCCTGCGCCAGCGCCTGTTCCATAGCGCGTCGCGGACCACTGCCGTCGGGATTTGGCTGCGTTAGATGATGATTGTCGGTGGAAATTCCGTAGCCAATGATCTCCCCAAGAATTTTCGCGCCACGGCTGCGCGCGGACTCGAATTCTTCCAACGCGAGCAGGGCCGCGCCTTCGCCCAGCACCATACCGGAGCGATTGGAATCGAAGGGTCGACATTTTTCCGGCGTCGCCGCCTGTAATGAATCGAAGCCAACAAACACGAGTTCAGAGAGTGCGTCATAGCCGCCAGCCAGAATGCGTTGGTAGCGGCCGGCGCGAATCGCGTTAAAAGCATGACCGATTGCGTTTGTGCCAGAGGCGCAAGCGTTCGCGATTACCTGAGCTGGAGCGTTGATGCCAAATCTTTCCATGGCATCAACGATCTGTTTTTGCGGCGGATAGTTTGCGATCAGGGCTGCCGAACAAGCGCCGCCATTTCCCAGCGTGCGATAAAAATTCTCTCCGAAACTCATGCCCCCACTGGTGGTACCGACGATCGCGATTTCAGGCTCGAACTCCCGCGCGCGTTCGAGAAGTTCGGCTAATGCAGTCATGACCATGTAGGAAGCGCGATGTAAGCGGCGGTCCTGCCGGCTGCGATTTGCCTTGTCCAATAATCGTCCGTCATCAATCTGGGCGGCAGTCTTGCACCGTGTTTTCTCGACCGAAAAAGCGGTGACCGGTGTGACACAATCCCGTGCCTGCCGAAGCGACTGAAGCGTCTCTGTCAACCCGAAGCCGAGAGGGCTAACGATGCCAGCAGCAACGATGGCAACGCGCCGTGAAGTCTTAACTTCGAAATTCATTATGGTATTTAGAGCGGCAAAACCTTTCTCTTTATAGTTGCGTTTCGGCAGAAAAGCTCCTACTAAGGCGGCAAAGAAAACAGCGCTCGGGCAGTTGGTGAATTGTCAGTTGAGTTTATTCAGTGGCAGTTTGAAATCCGATAACCGGGAACAGTGACCTGGCCGCGTTTTCCAGAATAAACTCAAATGGGTACCAAGTTATACGTTGGGAATCTTTCGTTCAACACGACGGAAACCGACCTTCAGGATCTCTTCGCACAGGCTGGTGCTGTGCAGGATGTCATGCTTATGCAGGATAAATTCACAGGCAAGTCTCGTGGCTTCGCTTTTGTGACGATGGCGACGGAACAGGAGGCGCAAAATGCCATTACACAATTTAATGGCAAAACCGTGGAAGGCCGCGCTCTGACCGTGAACGAAGCGCGTCCACGGGAAGCTCGCCCTCAAGGCGGAGGCGGCGGTGGCGGATATGGCGGCCGCGGTGGAGGCGGTGGCTACGGCCGCGGCGGTGGTGGAGGTGGCGGTGGCGGCGGTTATGGCCGCGGCGATCGCGGATCTCGCTAACATAAATCAGTATTTTTTTAACAGGCGCCCGCTCTTATAGATCGGGCGCTTTTTGTTAATTCCTTTTCGTGAAGAGGCTGTAATGTGTCGCTAATACGATCTTAGTTTAAACATTAACCCAGGAGAGCTTATGGCGGAGGAGTCCACTGAAAATTCAACATCGAGCGAACAACCACAATCGAACGAGAACATTACCATCCCGCCGATTTCTAAACCCGCCGCCGGCGCGGCGGCGGGAGCGGTGCTTGGCAGTGTTGGAGGTCCCGTAGGTGCGGTCGTCGGTGGCGTGATCGGCGCAATCGCCGGCAAGGCCGCTGCGACGGGTGAGCCCATCGGCGCTACCGCAAAAAAAGCGATCGGTTTGCGCAGTGCGCGCCGTTCGCGTTCGAAACCGAAAGTGAAACGCCCTACTAGTCGGGGCAAGAAAGCATCCGCACCTCGTAAACGGACCAAGATTTCGCGGCGTCCGTCGGTGAAGAGCCGCGGCAAGCGCAAAGGCGCCAAATTGAGCAGTGCGCGTCGGGCACGATCGGCCAAATCGCGTCGCGGTGGCAAGGCTAAGGCCCGTCGCACATCGGCACGAACGGCAAAGCGAAGTGGTGCGAAATCACGCGCACGTTCTCGACGTGCCACGAAAAAGCGGCACTAAAAGGCTTTGGTTAATCTTCGGCGCAGTTGGTGAAGTCCAACTGCGGTTAGAGCGATCAACCCCGAAAGCTTTCGGGGTTGGCCCGACAGCCAGGATGGCCGTGCCACACAAAGAAATGGGCAGGGCTGGATTCGAACCAGCGAAGGCGTAAAGCCAGCAGATTTACAGTCTGCCCCGTTTGGCCACTCCGGAACCTACCCTTTCGCGAGCGTTGATATAGGCTCGCGCCGGATGCACCGCAAGTGCGCGTGCGATCCGTCATCCCGAGCGAAGTCGAGGGATCCCGCGATGAAACCTTAAAGCTTACGCCACGGGATCCCTCGACTTCGCTCGGGATGACGCAGATGCTTTTTTAGCCGTAAAATTCCGCAATCTTGTCCACCACAAATCGCTGCGCTTCGCGACTCAGCTCTGGATAAATCGGCAAGGCCAGCGTCTCGGCGGCCGCACGTTCCGCTTCCGGAAAGTCGCCCTCTTTGTGTTCCAAATAGAAAAAGCATTCCTGCAAATGGAGTGGGACCGGATAGTAAATCTCGCTTTCAATTTCGTTGCTGCTGAGATGCGCCTTCAACTCATCCCGCGCCACCGCGCGAATGACAAACTGATGATAGATGTGATGATTACCGGCGCGCTCCCGATATGGCTCGGCCGGAAGAATGATGGAATCACCTAAATTGCGTCGGGAGAATTCCTCGCGGTAAAAATCAGCGGCCGCTCGACGAGCGGCCGACCAACCTGCTAGGTGTGGTAGTTTCGCCTGAAGAATCGCCGCCTGCAGTTCGTCGAGGCGAAAATTCCCGCCGATGAATTGATGATGATAACGCGGTTCCATCCCGTGTTGACGGCAGGTTCGTAAACGAGTTGCCAGATTTTCCGCCATACAAACGATGGCCCCGGCGTCACCGGCCGCCCCAAGGTTTTTCGAAGGATAAAAACTGAAACAACCGATATCGCCGATCGCACCCGCCGACGTCACTCCGCCAGCTTGAGGGTATCCGGCGCCGATTGCCTGGGCCGCGTCTTCAATCACCAGCAATTCGTGTTCGCGCGCGATCTCCATGATGGTGTCCATTTCGCAGCACAATCCGAAAAGATGCACTGGAATAATCAAGCGAATGGCTTGCCGGTCCCGCGCCATCAGGACGCCGTTCGCGTGGTGACAATTTTTTTTGATGAACGATCGGATTGCTTCGGATGAAATATTAAAAGTTTCTGGCTCGATATCGACAAAGAGCGGCGTCGCGCCAACCCGTGCAATGCAGGCAGCAGTCGCGAAAAACGAATAAGGCGTCGTAATCACGGCGTCGCCCGGTCCAATTTCCAACGCCATCAAGACTGCGAGCAATGCGTCCGTTCCGGAGGAGACGCCGATGGCGAATTTTGTGCCCATGTAATCGCAAAGGGCGCGTTCGAACTGCTCCACTTTCGGCCCGAGGATGAAACGCTGGCTCTGCAACACTTCGTCGATCTGCTGCCGAATCGGCGCGGCAAGAGCGCGATATTGTTCGCCTAGGTCGAGCAGTGGCACCCGCACAGCGAGCAGAATCGCAGCTTCGCCTGCCGGTTCAACTGCGAAGGCTTGCCTTGGTTACGGCGCCGTTGACCAGGCCCCATCACTGCCTTAAGGTCGTCGGATGTCTCTCATTCGCGGGCTGTTCTGGCTCGTCCTATTCGTTTTCTTCACCTTCTCTTTTGTCGTGCTTTTTGAGTACGGCACGCATGATTTCACTAACGGTTTCAAACAAGAGGCCCAGCGGGTGAAGAATTTCGTCGTGGAAGCGGTGAGCAAGCCGAAAGCTTCGCCGTCTCCGAGCGCGAAGAAAAAATAGCGGCGACCGAGATCTACTTTACGAACTCGATCGAGATTTCACGATCGATATAAGCGTGTTCGCGCGCTTCGCCAAGAAACCGGCGGATGGCCTCGCGTCCGACCTCGCCATAGTCGCGCGTGAACTCGTTTACATACATTCCGATAAACTTTGATGCCAGGTTGCTGTCCATGTCGCGCGCATATGGCATCGAGTGTTGCACCGCTTCGTCACGGTGGCTCAGGCCGAATTCGATGCTCTCTCGCAAAATCGCGACCAGATCACTCTGAATCTCGCGTGGAATATCCTTGCGCAGAACATTTCCACCCAGCGGCAATGGCAGGCCGGTCCGATCTTTCCACCATTCGCCCAGATCAATTATTTTTGTAAATCCGGAGTGCGCATAGGTGAGCTGCCCTTCGTGAATGATTAAGCCAGCCTCCGCACGACCAGTTCCTACCGTCTCGAAGATTTCGTCGAACGGCACGACGATGTATTTGAATTCGCCGAGATAAAGCTGCAGCGCCAAAAACGCGCTCGTCATCACTCCCGGCACTGCGATTAAGCGACCGCGCAACCGCTCCCGAATATCTTCATGCGATGTTCGATGTTCGCTGCCTGCCACGCCGTAGCCTTCGGCGTAGGCGGGTTCGATGTTCGGTGTTCGATGTTTCTCAATCACCAGCGGTCCGTAGCCGTCGCCCATGCTCGCGCCGCATGGCAGCAACAAATATTTGTCCGCGACGTAGGCGCAGGCATGGATCGAGACCGCAGAGATATGCAGCTCGCCGCGCATTGCGCGTTCGTTCAAAGTCTGAATGTCCTCGAGCCGGTGTTCGAAATGATAACCGCGCAAATCGATTTTGTTCGCCGCCATCGCGTAAAACATGAAAGCGTCATCCGGATCGGGTGAATGCCCGAGGGTGAAGGTCCCGGTTAACGTCGCGGCCATGGACGATGCTATGCGTGCCGTAGATTGCCGCAACGAGCTGTTTGCGTTGCGGAGTCGCTTCCGATAGTCTCTGCGCGATGGCAAAATTGGCGCTCGGCAAAGGTCTCAGCGCGCTCATCGCCGCGCAGCCGGCCCCAGCTCCAGCGATTGCGGCGGTCGATGATTCGGAAAAAATTCAGCGAGTCAGTCTCTATAGCATCACCCCAAGCCCATTGCAGCCGCGTAAGGATTTCGGCGCGGATGCGCTCTCGGAGTTGGTTGAATCCATCCGCCAACACGGAATCATTCAACCTCTGATTGTACGGGCGATCGATGGACGTCATGAATTGATCGCGGGAGAGCGGCGCTGGCGAGCCGCCCAGGAAGCTGGGTTAAACGAAGTGCCCGTCATTATTCGGAGCGCGAGCGACCGCGACGTGCTCGAACTTTCGCTCATCGAAAATTTACAGCGCGCCGATCTGAATCCGATCGAAGAAGCGCAGGGTTACGCTCGTTTGGCGGGTGAATTTGGAATGCGGCAGGAAGAGATCGCGCAGAAGGTTGGCCGGAGCCGCGCGGCCGTGGCGAACGCGATGCGGTTGCTCGATTTGCATGAGCAGGTGCAAACGTGGTTAACCCAGGATTTGATCTCGGTCGGACATGCCAAAGTATTGCTCGCGCTGAAAGCGCCAGAAGAACAGTTGGCCGTCGCGGAAACGGTCTTGAGACGCAGCGCGACAGTGCGGGCGACGGAGCGGCTGGTTGCCCGCCAGCTCGGGAATGCGAGACCGCGCCGTCGTCGTCCCTCATCCGTGTCCGTGAGCGCCAGTACGATTGAACATTTGCAGTCACGTTTGCAGGAGCATCTGGGGACACGCGTGGTTTTGCATCACGGCGAGAAACAAGGGCGAATCGAAATCGAATATTACGGTGCAGACGACTTGCAGCGCATCATGCAAGTGATCGGGCTTCCGCTAGAAAATTGAGTCGGCGCCATGCGCTGTACCCTCTCGCGCGCGCTGTTTCTCGCAACGTTCGCAACCCTATTGGTCCAGAGTTGCAGTTCTCGAACGGCGCCGCTTTGGGAAAATTTTTCCGGCGAGAAAGCGTTTGCCCACGTCCAGCATTTGGTTGATCTCGGCCCGCGCCCCGCCGGCTCGGAAGCGTTGGAGAAATCCCGCCTTTATATCATCGAACAGTTGAAATCCGCCGGTTGGACCGTAACGCGCTCTGAATTTTCCGACCAGACTCCGCGCGGGAAAATGACATTTGTAAATCTGATTGCACGCTTTGGGACCAGCGAAAAAAAGGAGGCAGCGCAATTTCTTCTTTGCTCGCACTACGACACCAAAACCTTCGAAACCATTCGCTTTGTTGGCGCGAATGACGGCGGATCGAGCACAGGGTTGCTCGTTGAAATGGCCCGGGTCCTGGCAATGAGCCCGGCCCTTGCCGCAAAGATCGAGCTTTTGTTTTTCGATGGCGAAGAAGCATTCGAAAACTTTACCGCAACCGATGGGCTCTACGGTAGCCGCCATTTTGCCGAAGATCTGCGCGATTCGGGAAAAGCGAAATACGTTCGCGGCGGAATCCTCTTCGATATGATCGGGGACAAATCGCTCGACGTAACGCTGCCGCCCGATTCGCCGCCCGCACTAACTCGCAATATTTTTGCTGCCGCCGATGCGCTCGGCCAACGTGCTCATTTCACCTATCTCGGTGGTGGAATCACCGACGATCACACGCCGCTTAACGAAATCGGGATTCCGGTGATCGATCTGATCGATTTCGATTTTCCGCCCTGGCACACTGCCGAGGACACACTCGACAAAATCAGCGCGGAAAGTCTGGAAATCGTCGGGCGTGTTGCGCTCTACGATCTGGTGCAATTTGAACTGAAATGAAAAATGCGCTTCTTGCGTTGATCACGATCGGGGCTGGCGCGCTAATCGGTGACGGGCTTGGCAGATTTCCTGTCGTGCATCAGGTGGCTGGCCACATTTTTCAGCGGGGCAAATTGATTGCGCTGGTGCGGCAAAGTGGAGTCTTCGAGGCGGATGTTCGAGCACGTCTCCGCGAGAAACAATTTTGCGCAGGAAGAGAAGATTTCGATGAAGCTGAGAGCGTCGCGCTCCGCGACGAATTGATTGCAAGCGAAGCATTGCCAACGAATACCGTTAAAACCAACAGCTCCGGCCGGGTCTTGGCCGCTTTGCGGAACCAATTTGCGGATGATCGCCAGTTTCGCGCAGCCCTGCACCACAGCGGCGTCTCACAACGAACTCTCAGGCGAACCTTAGCCGACACAATCCGCGGCGAGGAATGGATTGAGAATCAAATTGCTTCGCAAGTTGCCGTGTCAGATGCGGAAGTGCAGAAATATTTCGAGCAACATCAAGCCGAATTCAAGCAACCAACGCGAATTCGCGCGCGACACATTTTTCTGGCTGCGCCCGAAGGCTCAGCTCCCGAGGTGACGCAAGCGAAACAACAGGCCATCCTGGATATCGCCGTACGTTTGGGCCGGGGCGAGGATTTTACCGAACTCGCTGCCTTAGTCTCCGAAGATGAAGCGAGCAAAACGCGCGGGGGCGATCTCGGTTTTTTCGCGGCCAATCGTATGCCGGCGGAATTTTTCGAGGCCGCAGAACAACTGACGCCCAACGCTCCTCCGCGATTCCTGCAATCGCATTTGGGCTTCCACGCGCTCCAAGTCACCGATGTGCATCCAGCACGACCACTGACGCTTGCAGACGTCACGCCTGAAATCACCGCCCTCATTGCGGCAGAGAAACGGCGAACCGCCGTTGCCGCCCTGGAGTCAGACCTGGCGCGGAGCACCCGGTTTGTGGCGAAATGAATAGATTGCACGGCGGTAGGTTTAATCGCAGTTTCCAGAGGGACGGACATGACGCGTAGTATTCGAAAGAGCGTTGGGATTATTGGCCTCGGCATTATTGGCCGTCGCATTGCCGATCATTTGCGCCATCAGGGGCTGTCGGTCTTCGTCTGGAACCGCACGCCGCGACCAGTGCCCAACTTTGTCGGTTCCCCGGCCGAGCTGGCGCAGACGTGCAATTACCTCCAGATCTTCGTCTCCGACGACGATGCGCTGATGCGAATGATCCAGACCATTTCGATGTCGCTCACGCCGCGTCATATCGTGATTGCGCATCCCACGGTCTCGCCCGACACCATGCGCGAAGCGGCGGCGTTAGTGGAACGGCGTGGCGCCCGTTTGGTGGAAGCGCCATTTACCGGCAGCAAACTAGCCGCCGAAAAAGGACAGCTTGTCTATTACGTTAGTGGCGATGAAGCCGCTGTTAATGAAGTGCGACCACTATTGCAAGCAAGCAGCAAAGCGATCGTGGGCATCGGTGCAATCGGCGACGCCAGCATCATCAAAATCGCAACTAACATGGTGACGGCAGCGAGCGTGCAAGGGGCCGCGGAAGCGATGGCCATCGTGCATTATTCGGGCATTCCATTGGAAAAATTTGCCGATGCCCTCAAGCAAAACGCCAGCAATTCAGCCACGCTCGATCTGAAAGTGCCGCGGATTATTTCGGCGGATTTCGATCCGCATTTTTCAGTCAAACACATGCTCAAAGACATGCAGACTGCGAATCGGATGGGCCGCCACTTCGACCTTGATCTGACCGTAGCGGGTGCGACGCGTGATCGCTTGCTCGATGAAGCGCGCCAAGGCCGTGGGGACGATGATTTTTCCTCGATCGCCCGGCGTTTTCTGCCTTTTGTACAAGCGCCGGATTTGGCCGAGCGACAGCCCGATTTGTTCTCGCCCCGCCCGGTTGTGGTGCCGCATGAATCGCCTGAGTTCGTCGAGGAGCAGTTGGCAAAATTGGAAGCGACGCAGATTGGAGAACCGCCTCCCGAGCCACCTCCGCCCGAAGAACAGCTGGTCGCAGAAGAACGGCTGGTCGCAGAAGAACGGCAGATGCCAGTCGACATTGAGACACCGCGTCAAACGCAGCCGGAGCCGGAGCCGGAGGAAACGACTGCACCCGATACTCCTTCGAACGGTGATTCCGAACCAGAGGAGGACAAGCGCGGATTCTTCAGTCGCTTGTTGCGACGGACCGATTATTGACGGTCAAAATGGCTCCGGCGTTCTTCGACCTTTCCGCTCGCACGAAGTTGCGCGTGACTGGAGCCGATCGCATTCGTTTTCTGAACGGACAGACCACCAACGACGTTCGCAAAGCCGGCGCGGAGGCGACACAGGAATCATGCGTGCTCAACGCCAAAGGACATTTCGATGCGCACGTCTTCCTGTCCGCGACACCTAACGACATTTGGATCGATGCCGATCAGGAATTGCGTGAACTGTTGCAGACTCGACTCGAGCGATACGTGATTGCTGATGATGTGAAGATTGAGGATGTGACAGATCAATCTGCGCTTTTCCATCTGCTGGCGGGCTCAGAGCCGAAGATATCAGACGCAAAATTCGATTTTCGCTCGCGGCGACTGGGAATCGATGGCTGGGACCTTTGGGTTGAAGCGGCTCGGGCGGAAGCAATGAAGCGCGCGCTCGCTGCCGATTATCGAGCGATGGATGAAAGCGAGTGGGAAGTTTTGCGGATCGAGAATGGAATTCCACGCTGGGGCTGCGAGCTCACGCGGGAGATTATTCCGCCGGAAGCGAATCTGGCCGCCCGTGCGATTGATTACGAAAAAGGCTGCTACATCGGGCAGGAAGTGATCTCGCGAATGAAAATGAGCGGCCAAACCCGGCAGCGCCTGTGCGGGGTGACTTCGGAAAAGGCGTTGGCTCCGGGAAAGGAGCTACACGCGGAGACGAAGATGGTTGGTCACGTAACCAGCGCCGTTTTTTCGGAACGGTTGAATGCACACATCGCCTTAGCGATAATAAAACGCGGCTACACCGAAACCGGCACGTCGTTAATCACGTTGGTGGACGACAGGCCAATAAACGTCAAAGTCGTTGCGTTGCCCTTCAGCGAGCCATCCTCTCATTGGCACGGGCCTTCAGGCGGGTGCTAGGGAGAGCTTGGTCCACCGAGAAAGTTTGAGCCTCAAAGCCTTCCCGCTAACTTGCTGAACTGCGCTCTGCCCGGCGAAGCACGCAATGGCCAAGGTCACCGTTAATCACGTTTACAAGATTTATCCCGCAGAAAAGGGGAGCAGCGTAACTGCAGTCGACGATGTGAATCTCGAAATTGCCGATCGCGAGTTCGTTGTGCTGGTTGGTCCGTCCGGTTGCGGCAAATCGACGACTCTTCGCATGATCGCGGGCTTGGAAGAAATTTCGCGCGGCGACATTTACATCGGCGAGCGCCGGGTCAACGACGTCGCGCCGAAGGACCGCGATATCGCGATGGTATTCCAGAATTACGCGCTCTATCCGCACATGAGCGTCTTCGACAACATGGCTTTTGGCTTGAAGCTGCGGAAGTATGGCAAGGCTGAAATCAAGAAGCGCGTCAGTGATGCCGCTAGCATTCTTGGAATTGAAGAATTGCTCAATCGTAAGCCGAAAGCGCTCTCCGGCGGACAGCGACAGCGCGTCGCGGTGGGACGCGCCATTGTGCGGCAGCCGAAAGTTTTTTTGTTCGACGAGCCGTTATCGAATCTGGACGCGAAAATGCGGGTCCAAATGCGTACCGAAATCACCAAACTGCATCAGCGTTTGCAGGCAACAATGGTCTACGTCACGCACGATCAGATCGAAGCGATGACGATGGGCGACCGGATTGTGGTGATGAACAACGGCAAGGTCCAACAGATCGATACGCCGCTGAAGCTTTACAATGAGCCGGACAATCTTTTTGTCGCCGGGTTTCTTGGTAGCCCGCCGATGAATTTCATCAATGGCGAATTAAAACAGGAGCGCGACGCCATCGTTTTTAAGGAAACGAAGGGCGGAACAATCGAAGTGCGATTCGCCGATCGACCGCGGGCGCGTGAATTTTTCGGCAAAGCAATGCTGTTGGGAATTCGGCCGGAGGACATCGAACTGGCAGAGCTTTCGAAAACGGGGAATGCGGCCGCGAGTTTTCCGGCGATTGTGGACATTGTGGAACCGATGGGAGCGGAAACGAATCTGTACTTGCAGACCGGAGCGCACACGGTCGTTTGCCGAAGCCAGCGTGCGCTCGATCATCGCGAGACCGGACATCGTCTGCAGTTCGCGCTCAACGTAAGCAAGGCGCACTTGTTCGATCCTTCGACCACAAGTCGCATTGTCTAAGTGATTTACAGTGGCGTGTTTTTACGCGAATTTAGTTGCATTGACGGACTTTTTATCATTAAAGTAGTGATCGCCCTGGCGCCATGAATCAAAGACTGCTGGCAGAGATTGGCCGGACGCAACGGCTCGAAATTGTCAACGCGCTCAAACGCAGCCGCGGGTTATCGGTCAACGAATTGGTCGATCGCATGCGGATGAGTTACATGGGCATTAAACAGCATTGTCTCACCCTGCAACGCGACGGTTATCTCGATACCTGGCGCCGTCCGCAAAAAATGGGTCGCCCGGAAATGGTTTATCGATTGACCCGGCGCGCGCATGATCTTTTTCAGGCGGACAGCAATCGATTCACCTTGGAGTTGCTGGATTCGGTCCAAAGCATTTACGGACCGAACGCACCGGAAAAATTGCTCTACAACTTGTTTGAACGAAAATGCGCGAACCTGAAAGAGAAGGTCAAAGGCGAGACGGTGGCGGACCGGGCTAAATCACTGGCGAAAATTCGGGATACCGAAGGATACATGTCGCAATTCGTGACTGACGATGGCGGCCCGCAGATTCTGGAATGCCACACGCCGCTCCAGAACGTGCTCGACAAATTTCCCATTATTGGCCGACTCGAGCAAGAAATGTTCGAGCAGCTTCTCGGGACACGAGTGCGGCGGCAGGAGACGCGTAATTCCGGACTCTACGAGTGCGCGTTTTATTTCGCCGCGTAGGGCATCCTCGGTATTACGCTCCGAGCAAGAATTGTAGGGCGGCCATTTTGGCCGCCAGCGAAAAGAAACAGCGGCGAAGATCGCCTCCCTAAAAGAGGGCAGCGTCGGGCGACTTGCCTTTCACTGAAATTCGTTTGATGGAACGCCCATGGTTCGGGCATATCCGAGTGCGGTCATTGAAAATTTACAGCCGTTGATTGATGGCGGTCGCTATCCGATCAAGCGAGTGACCGGTGAAGATCTGGTGGTCGAAGCCGATATTTTCAAGGAGGGACACGATGTTGTCGCGGCTGCGCTGAAATGGCGAATGGTGGGCGAGACCCACTGGCACGAGACGCCGATGAAATTAATCGATAACGATCGCTGGCGTGGAGCCTGCACTCTTTATGAAAATGCAATTTACGAATATACCGTGGAAGCTTGGATTGACGCCTTTATCAGCTGGCAGCACGAATTTTCGACCAAATTTAAAGCTGGCGTCAATCCTTTGCGTAGTGAAGCCCTCGAAGGCGCGGCACTGATCGAGGAAGCAGCGAGGCGCGCGCACGACCCGCACGACGCAAAACGGCTCTGCGAAATCGCGGAGGCAGTGGCAACAAGGATCCCGGCAGAGGTCGACCAACTGGTGCATTCTGGCGAGCTCGAAGTTTTAATGGCGACCTATCCCGATCGCACCGGCGCGACGCAATGGGCTCCGCCACCGCGCGCGGTTGTTGACCGTCTGGAAGCGCGGACTGCGGCTTGGTACGAATTCTTTCCGCGTTCCGCGGAGGGCAG
The DNA here is from genome assembly GCA_003221295.1 of Verrucomicrobiota bacterium. Classification (GTDB taxonomy): domain Bacteria; phylum Verrucomicrobiota; class Verrucomicrobiia; order Chthoniobacterales; family UBA10450; genus AV69. The sequence continues at coordinate 17,344 of QHRA01000197.1, forward strand.
TGGCGAGCGCGGTTCCAAACTGCGCGATTGTTTGCCCCGGATCGAGTATGCCAAAGCCATGGGATTTAACGTCATTTATTTCCCGCCGATCCATCCCATTGGTACCACTAACCGCAAAGGACGAAACAATTCTGTTATTTCTCAACCTGATGATCCCGGTGTGCCTTATGCCATCGGTAATCGGCGTCTCGGTTGTCCGAACGGCGGAGGGCACAAGGATATTGATCCCGCCCTCGGAACGCTGGAGGATTTTGCCTGGTTGGAGGAGGAAGTTCGAAAACGCGGGCTGGAAATTGCGCTCGATTTTGCGATCAACTGTTCTCCCGATCACCCCTATGTGGCGGAACATCCGGAATGGTTTTATGCGCGCCCGGATGGCACCATCAAGTTCGCCGAAAATCCGCCGAAGAAATACGAAGACATTTATCCGCTGAATTTTCGCTGCCAGAACTGGCGGGAGTTATGGGCGGAAATAAAGAGCATCATTTTATTCTGGGTCGAGCGCGGCGTTCGTATTTTTCGCGTCGACAATCCGCACACCAAGCCGGTGCCGTTCTGGGAGTATTTGATCTCCGGGGTACGCGACGAGTTTCCCGACACGATTTTTTTGTCGGAAGCGTTTACTCGACCAAAGATGATGAAGGTGCTGGCCAAGGCCGGTTTTAATCAGAGCTATACCTATTTCGCCTGGCGCAATTACAAACAGGAACTGATCGATTACTTCTCCGAACTTACCCAGACGGAAATGCGCGAGTATTTCCGGGGCAATCTTTGGCCGAACACGCCCGACATCTTGCCCCCGATTTTGCAAAATGGCGGTCGCCCCGCTTTCATAATTCGCGCGGTGTTAGCTGCCACTTTGTCGAGCGTCTACGGGATTTACAGTGGGTTCGAGCTCTGCGAAAACGCCGCTCTGCCCGGGCGCGAAGAATATATCGATTCGGAGAAGTATCAGTTTAAGGAGCGCGACTGGGATGTGCCTGGTAATATCAAAGAGTTTATCGCGCGCCTGAACACCATCCGGCGCCAGAATCGAGCGCTGCAATTCTACGATAATCTGCGTTTCTACAACGCGGACAACGGCGCGATCCTGTTTTATGGCAAAACGACACCGGCGCGAGAGAATATCATTTTCGTGGTGGTAAATCTTGACCCCTTTCGCCGGCAAAACTCGATGATCGATGTTCCAATCGAATTATTCGGTCAGAACGAAGGCGAGCCGTACCAAGTGCACGATTTGCTCGATGATTCCCGTTATACCTGGTACGGGCGGCGCAATTACGTCGAGCTCGATCCAGCGACTCGCCCTGCCCATATCTTCCGCTTGCGCCGTTTTGAAGGAGCTTTGGTTGCGCGCTAGCGCCCGTCGTTTATCGTAGCGGCTGTCTGGGCATGAAAAAATTCTTTTGGCTGTTTCTCGCGCCGGCCAGCGCCTCGTCACTTCTAGCACAAACTCCCGCGCCGGTCGCGACTCCGCCGCTCGCGCCAGAGCTACCGCGGACAACCACCACCATGTTACACGCGATGTCACAGGCCGGACCGGTAATGGTGGTGCTCCTGATCTTGTCGATCATTTCGGTCATGCTCGTCATCGTTTACTTCCTGAGCATTCGACGCGGCGCGGTTGTCTCCCATGGATTTATGGCCACCGCTGATGCGCTGCTGCGCAAGCGCGATTATCTCGGCCTGCTCGCTGTTTCCAATCGCCACGGCGAAGCCATCGCCCGTGTGGTCCAGCAAGTTCTCGACTTCACCACCAAGAATCCGAACGCCGATTTCGAGCAAATTCGTGAAATTGCCCAGACGGAAGGGACTCGGGTCGCTTCCAATTTGAACAACCGCGTAACTTACCTCGCCGATATCGGAATGATTGCGCCGCTGCTCGGTCTGCTTGGGACTGTGATCGGAATTATTCGCTCCTTCGGTGCACTCGGTGCAGATGTTGGCAGTCAGCGTTACATGCAGCTTTCGCATGGCATCAGTGAAGCGCTTTTTAATACCGCCGCCGGATTGGCCATTGGTATTCCGGCGATGATTTTTTATGCCTTTTTCCGCGGGCGCTCCCAACGTTTGATTTCGGAGTTGGAATCGGCGGTTACCCACATCCTCGCTCTTCTCTCATTGCAATTTGCTCGTGGCTCCGAGCGCACGCCCGCGCTGCTCGAGTCGGAGTTTTAATTGCTCTCGGCCCAATGAATTTGCGTAGCCGCGCGCCGTTGCAGCACCCCGGAATACAGCTCGCCCCATTGGTCGATGTCTTAATGCTGCTGCTGATTTTCTTTTTGCTGACTTGGAGCGCCGCACGCAACGAAAACGAACTCGATGTCAAAGTCCCGAAAGCGACTGCCGCAAAGGAGAAACTGGCGCCGCCGGGCGATGTGGTCGTGAATGTGAAGACCGATGGAAGCGTGATCGTCAATCGCCGGACGATGACAGGCTCGGAGCTGGGTGATCTGTTGCAGAACCTGGTGAAATTGTATCCGGAACAGGCAGTGGTGATTCGCGGTGATGAAGGCGGCGCTTATAAGAACGTGGTTAACGTGCTCAACATTTGCAGCGAGGCCGGAATTACCAACGTCGCATTCGCGACCGCAAAATGAAATCATCCCGGCGCAATGCCGGTTTGCTTTTGGCAGGGCTGCTGTGGGTGAGCGACGTTACCCTGGCGCAGGAAGTTCGTCGCGCCGTGCCTTTAAACGAACCACCGGTTCCACGTGCCCTGCCGGTCGATGAAGCGACCCCGGCGTTCGAAGAAAAACCGTCGACGCCAGAGCAACCGACTGACAAACGTCAGCTTGAGTACGCCAATGCGCTTTTCGCCCGCAAGATGTACGACCTGGCAATTCCTGAGTACGAAAAGTATTTGAGTGATTACAGGAGCGGCTCCGGCCGGGCTAATGCCTATTTTGGATTAGGCGAAAGCTATCGCTTACTCGGGAAGAACGGTTCCGCACGGACCAACTTCCAAAAGCTGCTCGACGAATTTGGAGACAGCGAATTTGCCGGCCCTGCAGCTTACGCCCTCGCCGTCCTTGCTTTCTCGCAAAAGGATTTCACTGCCGCACAACCGCTCTTCCACAAAGCAGCCGCAAACTCGAAGGACGCCTCGGTTGCGTTATCGGCCAAATATTTCGAAGCGCGGTGCCTGGAAAGTAGCAAACGGGCGGATGACGCTCTCATGCTTTACCTCCAGGTGGCTGAGGCGAAAAGTCAGTATCGCGAAGATGCGCGCACCACCGCCGGCGCGATGTTACTCGCGCGTGGGCGTCGGACCGATGCCCTCAAGCAATATGAAGCGCTTGCGACCGAGGCAGAAAAGCCGGCCGCGAAAGCCGAAGCAGCCGTTCGCGCGGGTTTGATTGCGCTCGATCTTGCCGTCGCCGATCGCACAAAGATCGACAGTGCGATGGTGGAAAAAGCGCGTGTTCTTCTGCAAAAAGGACGCGCCGCTTCCGATTCCGGGCGATGGAAGGGCGTCGCGCAAGCCGGCCTGCTTCGTCTCGAATATCAAACCGGACAATTCGCCCAGGTGATTTCGGATTACAAAAAATCGGCCGGGCAATTACCAGAGGAAGCGAAAGCGGAAACGATGCTTCTTGTCGGCAACGCGCAACGACAACTTGGCCACACCCAGGAAGCAGAAGGAATTTATCGCGAGATCATCGAAAAATTTCCCAACCGGGAAGAAGCGAAGGACGCGCGCTATCAACGTCTGATCAATATTTACAATTCCGACCCAAACGCGGTCATCGCGGAAGTCGATGAATATCTCAAAACCAATCCTACGAGCGAGCGGGCCGACCAGGCGAAATTGTTAAAAGCAGAAGCGCTCTACAAGCAACAAAAGTTCGCGGAGGCGGCGCCGTTTTACGAGGAACTCCGTGCGTCCCAACTGACGTTGAACTTGCGGTCGGAAGCGGCTTACAAACTGGGTTGGTGCGCTGTGCAAATGAAAGATTCCGCCCGCGCTATCGAGGCGTTCAGCTACTTCATCAAGACATTCCCGGATAATCCGCAGACTCCCATCGCATTGACTCAGCGGGCGCTCGCCTACCAGCAAAGTAATAACATGGACGGCGCCATCGCCGATCTGAACTTTCTCATCTCGAATTACCCGAAGGCGAAGGAACGCGAGGCGGCGATTCAGCAAAAGGCGTTGCTGCTGGGCGAGCTCAATCGCGAGCCGGAAATGGCGCAAACCTTCCAACAACTACTCAAGGAATATCCAAAAAGTAGCGCTGTCGCGCAGGCCAACTATTACATCGGCAAGGCCGCGTTTGACGGCAAAGAATATAAACGTGCCCTCCCTTCCCTCGATGCCACGCGACGATTAAATCGGGAGCAATACTACAACCCCGCTACTCTTCGAATCATTTCAGCTCACTACTATCTGCGCGATCGTAAGGCCGCCACGAGCGAGGTTGATGCATTTCTTACCTCCAGTGGCAACGCCAACGTTCCCCCCGAAGTGCTGGAATGGCTCGGCATCGAGTATTATAACGACAAGAATTATTTGTTGGCGGAAAAGTATCTTGGCATTCTTGGGCGCATAGAAAATCCGGCCGGGGTTAAGCCGGATTTCTGGTTTTACCTCGGCGATGTTGCCGGCAAGCTAAAGCATTACGACCAAGCGGAAAACGCTTACGCACGCTATTTGCAAAACTCGACCGACGCAGCCGGGAAGGCGAAAGCTCTGCTCGCGCTCGGCGTCACCAAAATTGCCGCGCATAAACCGGACGATGCCGAAAAAATTGCGGCTGAGATCATGACCTTGCAGCCCGAAGGCAAGGTCAATGCGGAAGCGCGGTTGTTAGCGGGTGATGTTCAGTTCGAGCGCCAGCGCTTTGAAGATGCAGGCAAAGCTTACGCTGGTGTGGCCTTGCTCTACGATGACCCTGTCATCACGCCACGTGCGCTCAATAAGGCGGCGGATGCCTATCGTCGCGCCGGCAAAACGGAAGAAGCAGATCGTGTCGCCAAACAATTGCGCGACCGCTACCCGAACTACGCCGGCGGCTGATTGACGGGGCGACAGCCGTAACGGCCCACTTGCACCTACACCTTAACTTTCACTTACACTGCATTGTCGGGCCGGATCGTGGTCTTCCGGTTTCTGCCGAAGTAACTGAAGTGTGCAAGTTAAAGTGAGTGTGTAGATGCAAGTAAGAAGAACGCGTAGCACGCGCCGTAATGACCGGGTCTTGTATTGAAATCGCTCTCAAAGCGCCGGAAGGCTGGCGCATTCCAAGACGCTTCGCGAATTGAAAGCGCGCTCGAACATGCGCCAGCTTTTGGAGTACGGCAGTTTTCTGCTGCTTTTCCGCCCGCTCTGTGATTACTCGCGCGCGAGTCGGCTCCGCGAACTACTAAGACGTTGCTTCGACATGCACCCACACTTTAACTTTCGCTTACACGACTGCTAAAGCATAGCCTCCACGGCCAGCGTTTCGATTGGGAGCGGCGAAAGAAATTTCTTGGCCTCTTTAATCTCGAGTACCGGTTCGGCGCGGTGGGCCGCGAGAAAACTCGCGTCCGGGTTTTGCGCAATCCCGGCGCGCGCGATCACGTTGCAACGGGCAAGTGAGTCAATCAGGTGTCGCAATTTTTGACGAAGGCGGCAGTCTAGAGAGCGCCGTTCCTTGATGATGGTGAGACGATTTGATTGCATGAATTGGACGGTGCAGACTCCGGGAGCGGTCGCTTCTACGAACGGCGAAAGCATGAAGGCGTGATGCAGCAAAATGTCGCTGAGTTGGTGCTCGCAATCGCGCGCACGCGCTTTGATGACCAAGTGAAGGCAGCGGGCCAGGGCTTGGCTGGGGGTCATCCCAGCGCGGACCCCTTCATTTTCGGCAGCTTCATTTAATTGCAGGATCACCGCTTTCATCGCGGTGGCGTCGAGGACAGCGAGCGGTTGCTTCCGTAATTTCGGCTGATGGCGTGCGATCGCTTGCAGATAAAAATTCGGCAGCAAAATGGTGGCGAACATTTTATCCCAACGCTGAGGCGATTGTTTTTGCCCGCTGGACTTTGAAGTGCAATTGCGCACTCGGATTGTCCCGGGATAAATCGGGAAGCGTCCATCGGTTCTCCAGCACGATTTTAGTGCGCGCGCTCGCCACCATATTATGGCGGCTCATTACCACAAACGCGGTCGGCGTTGGTTCGACCAATCGTTGCAAGCGATACCAGCTCGTCGCTGGAATGCGGCGCAATTCTTCCGCTGGATTCAAAACGAGATCGAGGATGACGAGTGGGAAATTTCCGTCGCGCAAAAGAAAATCGGCCGCCTTGATCGCTTCGGTTGCTTTCGCGCAACGGACCCAAAGCAAATGTTGCAGCGTGCCGGTGTCGACAGATTGGACATCGAACGAATCGCGACCATCGATGAGGGCGAGAAAAAAGCAATCGCGTTGTGCGATTTGCAGCAAGCTGTGAATGAGCAGGGCCGAGCCCGCGCTCGCATTTGAGCTGATGATTTCCGTGATCGCGCCTTTACGGAGACCGCCATTGGTCGCTCGCTCAAGAAAAGGAATGCTGATTTGTCCGCCAGCAAGAGTGGGCGGATGCTCAAAGCGTTCCGCCAAAAGATTGCGGAGATCGATAATTTGCCGGCTCGCCGCCATTCCCAAGAATGGCACAAGTAGATACTATGTTCAAATGAACATTTATGTATTGGAACACAGACTTCGAGCTGCGTCTGGTTACCGACGGCAGCGGGTTGAAAACCCGCTGGGCGCACAGGCCAGAGGCCCGTGTTCCAAGTTAGCGGTCCGCGGACAGCGGCCCTTTTAGCGTCCTTTAGTGTGTTTAGCGGATGAAATTTGTCTGGTTCCGCCATTAGGCTGCCGTCTAATCAGTGACACCATCACGCCTTGAATCCGCAAATCATGAGCCGGGCGCTGATCTGGATAGCGTGGGTTTTCCGCTCGCAAGTAAGGCCGCCCGTGTTCGATGACAAAACGTTTCAGCGTTGTCTCGCCGTCGATCAATGCCGCCACAATATCGCCGTTTCGTGCTTCCCTGCGATCGTCCAGAATCACGATGTCACCGTCGAGAATGTGGGCATTCACCATCGAATCGCCCCGCACTTTCAGTGCAAACATTCGCGCGTTCTTCGATGCATTAGCGGAGCGGCTATCGAGCGAAACGTGGCCAAGCACGGTTTGCTCGGTCAACGTTGCCATGCCGGCCGGGATTTGTCCGTAAATCGGTATATCGGTGATCTGGACTTTTTGCACCGGGGTGACAAGAGCGCGCGCTTTGCGGGCGTGACGATCGAGAAATCCTTTGCGTGCGAGGGTAGAAATGTATTGCATGACCGAAGTTTGGCTGGCGAAGCCAAAATGATTTTGGATTTCGCGCGTGCTGGGGGTGATACCTTTCTCGCGCTGTTCGCTCTGGATAAAATCAAGCACGCTTCTTTGTCGATCGGTCAGCATTTCAAGGAAATGATGCGACACATTAGGTCGGACGCAAGTTCAAATGAACATTAATGCCATTGACGAGACCATTTTTCTGTAGGGCAAGCGTTCCCGCTTGTCGTGCCGGGCAGGAATGCCCGCCCTACAAGGCGGCGGTGAATCGAGAATGGAGGAGGTTTGGAGGGCGGAGCTCCTGCGACGCCGGGCTCGCGGAGCTCGCCCCTCCAGGTGCCTTTTTTCGTTATCCGGGTCATCCGCGTAATCCGCGGTCGTAGAATGTTTCGCCGATAACTGGGTTACGCGGCGAAGCTTTCGCCGCAGGAGCAATGCGCGACGGCATTCGGATTTGTAACTTTAAAACCGCCTTTTTGCAGGTCGTCGCTGAAATCGAGGACTGATCCGCTGACGAAGAGCGCGCTCTTGGGATCGACCACGATCCGGACATTGGATGACTGAACCAGGATGTCGCGCGGTGCCGGGCCTTCGACGAGATCCATTTTATATTGCAGACCAGAACAACCGCCACCGATTACGGCCAAACGTAAAGCGCCTTGTGGCCGGCCTTGTTTTTCGAGGAGCGAGCGCAGGCGACGAGCAGCATTTTCCGTTACCCTGATCAGCTTCTCGTTACCGATCTTAATCCCGTTAGCTGGTTGGTTGTCGTTCACAGGTTACGCGGTGGCAGGCAGGAATGCCTGCCCTACAAAGTCGCTCATCGTTGCGGCTGTTGCCAAATGTTCTTCGGCGATTCGTTCGACGTCGGCCAGAGTTGCGACGTGTTGGAATTTTTTGCGCAGTGCTTTTGCTTCCGGAAAATTTTTCGAATACGCCATAAGTCGGGCGCGCATCGCGCGGATGGCTTGTTCTTCATCGCCCCAGTTTTCGGCGTGACGGCGGCAATGTTCGATGATCGCATCCCATCGCTCCGATAATTCGGGCGCTGGTGAGAGCTCACCAGTCGCAAGATAATGTTTAATCTGCCGGAAAATCCATGGAGCGCTCATCGCAGCTCGACCAATCATGACGCCGGCAATTTTCGGTTCCGCGCGCCGGCGCATAACTTCCTGCGGAGAAAACAGATCGCCATTGCCAATAACCGGGATCGTGACCGCCTGTGCCACATCGCCAATGACGCGCCAGTCTGCTTCGCCGGAATAACCTTGCGCGCGGGTGCGTCCATGCACAGCCAGCGCTGCGATGCCGCATCTCTCCAGAATTTCAGCGACGCGCACGGCATTGACCGAATCGGCATCCCAACCGATACGAATCTTCGCCGTGACAGGCAGGGGAGCGACGGCATCAACGACTGCTTTGGCCACGCTGGTAAGAGTCGGACAATCTTTTAACAGGGCGGAGCCACCGTTTTTTGCGACGACTTTGTTTACCGGACACCCGAAATTCAGGTCGATAAAATCGGGGGCAACCCAATCGACCACCTGTTTGGCAGCCTCCGCCATGTGAGTGCCGTCGGCACCGAAGAGCTGAACCCCAATCGGCCGCTCGCATGCGTCGAAGTCGAGATATTCACGGGTACGCTCATTGCGTCGAAAGACGCCTTCGGCAGAAACGAATTCGGTAACGAGAACGTCTGCGCCGTATCCCTTGCAGATTTGGCGGAAAACCTTGTCTGTCACACCCGCCATCGGGGCGAGATAGATTGGGAAAGCATCCTTGAACCAGGGGAGCGCGGTATCCATCCGGGCAATTGTCTCACAAAACCGAGCAAAGTGCAGGTGGATGGGAGCTAAAAATGACGAAGCACGAATGACGAAGGAATGACAAAATCGAAATGACGAAAAGAGATACTATGAACGCTCTTTGGTCATTCAGACATTAGTGCTTCATTCGTCATTCGTGCTTTGTCATTTCTCCTGGGTGCGCCAGCGCCCAGCAGCGCTGCCACTTCGTCCTGCACGCGTTCGAGCTCACTCAAACGTAATTGCGGGTCGCGCACGATGAAGACGTCGCCGTTTTCGCGATGCTCGTAGATAAGCAAACGACTTCCGTTGGTATTTTCGGTGCGCACTTGTTTCAGCACGCGTTTACGCTCGAGCATTACAGCGAGAACGAAACAGGCGTTCGCCGGCGGATCAGCTTCCACGATCAGGCGCCGGAAAAGCTGCTCCGCGTTTTCTTTGGCTAACGGCTCGGGGGCCGGTGCTGGCGCCGGTTCGAATTTCGTTTTCCAAAATGAGAACGGCTGAATGTTCTCATTCCGGTTTCGCCAGGCTTCTTCGCTCAAATCTTCACGTCGGAACCCATCGCCCTCGCGATAAAGCAGAGTATAGAAGACTTCGCCGGGGGCGAACGGTCGCTGGGTTGCGTTACAAATCTCCGAACGCTGTTTAATTGGCCAATCGGTCGCCAAGGGGTTTATCATCGCGCAAATATACGACGCGGCAGGAAGCCGCGAAAGTCGGAAGGATCACGATTGGAAGATCGCAATTGCAACAAATAGAGGCCGATCGTCCCGAAAACGATTGTGGGCGCCCAGCCAGCGATCCAGGCCGGGATGCGGTCACCTTCGCCGAGGGCGAGAAAAAGGTGCGTCGAAAAATTTAATGCAAAAATCAGCAGAATGGCAATCGCCACACTGGCAAGGACGCCCCGCCGGGAAAAGCCGACGCCAAGCGGCGCGGCGATGAGCGTGACAACGAAGCAGGTCCAGGGCAGTGCAATTCGATAATGATAATGAGTGCGAAACGGCGCGAGCAACGTTTGCGGAAAATCGGAATTAAAACTCAAATAATCGCGCAACTCCGGGAGACTCATGAATTCGGCGCGCATGTTGGCACTACGCAGCCGGTAGGGTGTTTCGCTCCAATGCCTGACGAACAGACTCGCTTCCATTTGTTCGGAAATAATGTTACCAGCGGGATCGTAGTGCACGACTTTCGCCTGCGAGAGAATCCAGGTATTTTCGCGTGGCTGAAATTGCGCGCGCGCGGCCAGAAAAGCCATGGTGATGTGATCGGAGGAGTCCTGTTGCAACACTTCGACATTATCAAAGACGTTGGAATTGGGTCGGAGACGTTGAATAAACCAGGTGCGTGAATCGCGCCGGTTGCGGAAAATTTGCCCTTCGGCGCCGGTCGCACTTTTGTCAGCAAAGAAAAGTTTTCGCGCCATCTCGGCATGCGGCGCCATTGTATAATTCAGCGCGAAACAAACCGCGGTCGTGAGAATAGCGAGGAGGAAAAGCGGCGTGAGCACGCGGATGAGGCCGATACCTGCGGTCAGCATCGAGACAATTTCGTTCGCGCGCGACATCCGCCCGAGAACAAAAAGCAGGGCCAGGAGGAGGGAGACTGGCAGGAGAATCACCAGAAT
>QHRA01000287.1 GCA_003221295.1 Verrucomicrobiota bacterium
TGACCGCCGACCTGCAAGTCGCACAACCGAGCACGAAGGCTTTCGACACCGCCGTGCTGGCCGGCAGTCGACTGAAGATCGATTTTTGACGGAGTAAGTTATGGAAATAATGCAAAAAGACTAACATTGCGACCGAGGTCGCTTTTTGGTGTCGAGTATGCTGGCAAACACACCAACCAGAAAGGGAACGCGATTATCGAAATTCATCCCGACTAAACACGCGACGTTGCTGAATTGGAAGCTTTGAAATTTGCACACGCTTTCACCGTCATCGCCTGCTGCATCGACGCGCTCTCGGCTGCTGCGCAAGAAGCCCCCGCCGGATCAAGCCGCAGAACTCGCCAAAAAACTCCAAAACCCCATTGCATCTCTCATCAGCTTCCCGCTGCAAAGCAACTTCGACTTCCGCATCGGTCCTTCTGACGAAGGCTGGCGCTACACCTTAAACATCCAGCCCGTCATTCCGATATCGATTGCCAGTGATTGGAATCTTATCGTCCGCACGATCATTCCCTACATTCGATCCTCAAACAAACAGGCGGTTGGACTACACAAAGATTATTCCGGAGGCGAACATTGAATTGAGCGCCTCGCCAGGCATTGCAGGAATTCGCAAAACTGGAAGCAGCAAACGGAATCCTTTCTGTACCATTCGGACGGCCCGCACAAATCGGCATTCTGCGATGCTTTGGAATGTAGGTCTAAAGTCCTATATCCGCGCTCGCTGCCGACAGCCACATTCATCTTGTTATATGCGTCCGAGAAACGATGATGAACCAAAATTAGAAAAGTTATGAAACCGCGAAACGCCTGCACAATAATTTCTGCACAAATCTGTCATCGCATCAGCGCCACTTTCTTCGCTCTCGTCCTGTTTTGGTTAGGACCATGTGTGGTCTTTGCTCAGCAAACCGAATCACCGGCACCGACCCAACAGGCGCAGTCGCAGGTGATGACGACCACGACGAGTGATCAAGAGACCGCTAAACTCCTACCTCAAGAGTTGGATTCTCTGGTCGCGCCGATCGCTCTTTATTCAGATCCACTTCTGGCGCAAACGCTCGCCGCTTCCACTTATCCACTAGAAATCATCCAGCTGCAGCAGTGGATGGAGCGAAATAAGAATTTGACAGGCAAAGCGCTGGCAGACGCTGTGGCAAAGCAGCCGTGGGACCCAAGCGTCCAAGGACTGGTAGAGTTTCCAGACGTGGTGCAGCGTACGGCCGGCAATGTCCAGTGGACGACGGATTTGGGAAACGCATTCCTGGCACAGCAGTCTGACGTGATGGATGCGGTCCAGCGGATGCGGGGGAAGGCTCAGGGCACCGGCAATCTAAAGACCAGCGCGCAGCAGGTGGTAGAGACCCAAACAGTTCCCAGCGGCAAACAGGTGATCAAGATCGAGCAAGCGAACCCCGACGTTGTCTATGTCCCGTCTTACGACCCGACTGTGGTGTACGGACCTCCTCCTCCTCAGTACCCTTATTATCCCTACACGTATCCGGGCTATGTGCCAGGAACGGCTTTAATGTGGGGAGCGGGAATTGCGCTGGGTGCTGCCGCATGGGGCGCTTGGGGTGGCCACTGGGGCGATTGCGATTGGAATGGGGGCAACGTTAAGATCAATAACAATTACAATTATAACAAGAACAACAATTTCAACCGCAATGTCAGCCGCCAGGGACAAGGTAATTGGCAGCACAATCCGCAACACCGCGGCAATGCTCCTTACGGTGATCGGGGAACTGCAGGTAAATACGGTGGCCGTGGCCCGGGTGGCGCTGGTGGCGCAGGACGCCCCGGTGGTCCTGGTGGGGCCGGTGGCGTTGGGAAACCCGGCGGTCCCGGTGGAGCTGGTGGTGTCGGAAAGCCCCGTGGTGCCGGAAAGCCCGGGGGTGCCGGCGGTGTTGGAAAGCCGGGCGGTGCGGGCGGTGTTGGAAAGAGCGGGGGTGGCGGCGCTAACAAAGTGGGAAATCGTAGCGTCTCTTCCGGAGCGAGTTCGCGCGGTGGCACATTCGGCAGCGGTGGAGGTGGTGGCAGCGGGAATTCAGCTCGAGCAAGTAGCAGCAGGGGTGGCAAGAGCATGGGCGGCGGCTCCGGGTACAGCCGCGGCGGCGGAAGCTATGGCGGCAGCCGTGGCGGTGGTAGTCGCGGCGGTGGTGGTGGTGGTCGCGGCGGCGGCGGCGGCAGGAGGTAGGAGGTAGGAGGAACAAGATTATGATCTCAAAATTAAACATGATGAACCCGGTCAAGACTCTTCAAATCGCTTCCACAATTGTGATCGTCACCCTCGCGACGGCAGCATTCGCGGCAGCGGCGGAACCAAAGGCTGATGCGTCCGCGACGCCTCCGGCCAATCAAAAGCAATTCGCCAGCGCCAAAGAGGCTGCCGATGCGCTGGTGCAGGCGGCTGCGTCATTCGATACGGCCGCATTGAAGGAGATCCTTGGACCCGAAAGCGAGGACCTTGTCGCTTCGGAAGATCCAGTGCAGGACAAGAACCGCGCGGTTGCCTTTGCGGAGAAGGCAAAGGAAAAGAGTTCACTCGAACAGAAGGGCGACCACGCCATAATGGAGGTCGGGAAGGATGACTTCCCGCTGCCGATTCCGATTGTAAAACGAAAGGGTAAGTGGGTGTTCGATACCAAGGTTGGCAAGGAAGAAATTCTAAACCGCCGTATAGGCACGAATGAGCTCGACGCGATCACGATCTGTCGCGGGTTCGATGATGCGCAGAAGGAATATGCGCAGGAGAAGCATGATGATTCCAAAGTAAATCAGTATGCGCAGAAGATCATCAGCACGCCTGGAAAGCACGACGGTCTGGCCTGGAAAAATCCTGATGGAACTTGGGGCGGCCCGGTTGGCGAAGGGGTGGCCGAAGCTCTCGAACAGGGCTATACCGACAAAACCAAACCATATCAC
>QHRA01000264.1 GCA_003221295.1 Verrucomicrobiota bacterium
AGCTGGCGATTGACTGCCTTTAAAACCTCCGCCGGCGATGGATTCTGCGGCGCCTGACTACGCAAAACGCTTCGACAGATCGCCATGATTAACGACGCCGGCACGCCTTTGCCCGAAACATCCGCGATCGCCAGGCCGAGACGATGTTCGTCCACCCGGATGTAGTCAAAGTAATCGCCGCTGACCTGCCGCGCCGGAATGTTGAGTCCGGCAATTTCGAAACCGGGAATGGCCGGCGATTTTTCCGGAAGCAGAATTCGCTGAATGTCGCGCGCGATTTCGAGATCGTGATCGAGTCGCTTTTTTTCATTCGCTTCGGAGTAAATGATGGCGTTGTAGAGGGCGAAGGCGGATTGCTCGGCGATCGATTTGAAGACGACAAAATCACTCGGCGTGAATGGCGCGCCCATCGGACCGTTGCCAACCGCCAGCACGCCCATGTTTTGTTTGCCGTAAAGCAAGGCCGTCGCCATCAGCGAAGCGGTCCCGAGAGGTGTCTCACGCAAGCGCGCCAATTCCGGCACGTCCCGCACATCGGTGAGCAAAACCGGTTGCGCCGTCTGCCAGACGGTGCCGATAAAACCTTCGCCCGGTGGAACACTATGCATCTGCAAAAATCCTTCCAAGGCAGCGGGGGTAGTCGCGGCCTGATGCAAAATGTGGCCCGGCACCGGCACTAGTGGCGGACAACCCTTGGAAAGAAACATCGGCACGAGTTTGTTACCGCTGCGATCGGTGAGATAGAGCGCGCCCCCATTAGCGTCAAGAATTCGCGTGGCTCCTTCCACGATCAGCCGATGCAAGTCATGCGGCTTGATGGTTTCACGAAAAGCTTCACCCAGCCCGTGTAAAAAATCGAAGACAAGCGTCTCCTCGACCTGGATTTCCTCCTTCGAGCGCTCGAGCGCGTGCACCTTGCGCCTTTGGCGGAAGGTGGTGAAAACCCAACCGCAAATCGCGATAGCCAAGAGCGCGTAGAGAAGGGTCGGCCACATGAAGTCGGCGGCCAACTTACTTCTTTACCGGCTTGTCGTGAAGGTCTTGCTTGAGGTAATCGAGAACGTCTTTGAACCGCAAAAGATTTTCCGGCACCGCTTCACACAGCGCTTCGTGAGCTGCTAGCATTTCCCTGGCCTGCTCCTTTTTTCCCAGGGTTTTGGCCGCGAGCGCGTCGCATTCAGGGGCGCGCGCGCCGTTGCTGGAGATTTGGAAAAGTTGATCGAGACCAAGGCCGGTAAGCAATTGGCGGCTGCGTTCGCCGCAATGCACCACCCGGAGATGTCCCTGTCCAAGTTCCTTTAATCGCAAAGCCAGTCCCGCCATTGTCCCCATGAAAGTGGAATCCATCATCGCGCAATCGAGCAGATCGACCACGAACTCGCGATAGCCGCGGTCCACCATTTCGCGGGCAAACTGCTTGAAATTGCCGCTGTTCAGAAAATTGCCTTTGCCCTCCACCCGGACCCAGACGGCGGGGCCGCTTACTCCGACCTGAATCGACGATTCCACAGTTAACTATAGAAAGTTATGAACTTTAGCCCTGGCAGTCAAACAGACTAGTCCCATAGAAAAGAGCGTTTCTCAGCTACGATCCGGCCGTGTTCGATGAGTAAACAACGCCAGGCCAGCACTTGCCCATCATCAAAATACTCGTCGCCCACCACTCGAAATTCGCTCCGATTCGTCCCGTGCACGTTCTGATAGGCTTGCTCTTTCGCCTGGACAAAGGCGCGAAGTTTCTCCTGCTTGTATTCAAACCGGACGGTCACATCCGATGGCCGCTTCGCCCGCCAGAAAAAGTCAAAGTATTGCCCGAAGCGCTGCCGTTGATCCAGCGCGGTGACCGCGCCATACATTCGATAAGATCGTTCAAAATTTAGCGAAGCTTCCTGAATCACGCTGCTCGATTTGAAATTGGCCTTGCTCGTCTGATTCGCGGGATTGTTCCCTCGCTGTCCTCTGTTGCGGGGAAGGTTTTGCGATAGGCTGTAAATCTTAGCTTTGCGAAACTGGAAATCGGGATTGAGCGCCTGTGGTAATTTCCCTTGCTCGGTATCAGCCCCCGAGACAGAGCTCACGCTGAGCAAAAGCGCGACTGCGCAGGTAAATCGCATTAGCCATATCAAACCGGCTGCGTGCGACCCTGTCAATGGAGAGCGAATCGGTAACGAAGGGGCCGCACAGACTGAAAGTTTAGCTTCCTATTCTGCCGAGCGCAGGATCCTAGCAGGAACACTGGCCTCTGGCCTGTGCGCCCAGCGGGTTTCCAAACCCGCTGCTCTCAGGAACCCGCCCAAGAAACACGTCAGCGGAGTAAAACTCCGCTGGGCGCACAGACTGGAAAGTCTGTGTTCCTATTTTGCCGCTTCAAATTAGGACACTAAGCGAATGCCGGTTTCCCTACCTAAACAGGCAGCTAAATTTCGGTGTGATCGATGTTCGATACGAGCGTGGCGTTTTTTTGCCGCAACAGAATCTCTGGCTCGACCCCTGGGAGGCCAAGGATTTCGCTTTCGTTTCTCATGCCCATAGCGATCACATTGCACCGCATCGTCAGATTATCGTTTCGGAGCGGACCGCGCGTTTGATGCAAGCGCGGCTACCGGGAAAACGTAAGGAAATCATCCTGCCATTCGGCCAGGAAAAGGATATCCGGGGAATGCAGGTCACCCTGTTTCCAGCCGGTCATATTTTTGGCTCGGCCCAGTTTTTCTTACGCACTGAGAATGATTCGCTGCTTTACACCGGCGATTTCAAATTGCGCCGGGGTCAATCGGCCGAGCCCGCGGAATGGACCGCGGCGAGCACCCTGATCATGGAAACAACCTACGGCATTCCGCGTTATCGCCTGCCGCCGACGGAGGAAGTGATCGCGCAAATCGTCGCTTTTTGCCGCGATTCGATCGAGAACGATGAAGTTCCGGTGCTACTGGGCTATTCGCTGGGCAAAGCGCAGGAAATCCTTTGCGCCCTCGCCGGAGCCGATCTCACACCGATGCTGCACGGTTCGGTTTATCAAATGACGCGTATTTACGAACAATACGGCCAGAAATTTTGCCACTACCTTCGTTATCATCCGAATGATCTCGGCGGCAAAGTTCTGATTTGTCCGCCGAGCGCGAATCGCTCGCGCATGCTTGAGAAAATTCCGCGCAAACGCGTAGCCATGATCAGTGGCTGGGCGGTCGATCCGAACGCGATTTATCGCTATCAGGTGGACGCGGCGTTTCCCCTCTCCGATCACGCCGATTACGATGATCTGTTGCGTTACGTCGAGCTAGTGGGACCGAAACGGGTTTTCACTTTGCACGGATTCGCCGCGCAGTTTGCACGCGATTTGCGCGCGCGCGGGATCGAGGCCTGGGCGTTGACCGAGGAAAATCAGATGGAGCTCACGCTTGGGACGTTTCTTGCGCAATCACCCGATACAGTTCCTGTCGCCGCGGTCGCCGGCCGCGGCCCGGGGTCTACAATTGCGCCAGCGACATCGGAATTTCTTGCGTTTGCAAACGTTGGCCAAGCCATTGCAGCAACGCTCGCGAAGCTCGAGAAGGTCCGTCTGTTGGCAGAATATTTCTCGTCGCTCGACGACGAGCGACTCGCGATCGCCACGGTTTATTTTACCGGTCATGCTTTTCCGCAAACCGATCTGCGCACGTTGCAAGTGGGGGGCTCCGTCATTTACCGCGCCCTTGGCGGCGCGACAAAAGTCAGCGACGCAGAATTTCGGCGCATTGCTCACAGTCATGGCGACGCCGGTAAAACTGCGTTTGATGTACTTGATGGTCGTACCGTTCCGGAGCCTTTCGGTATTACCGATTCCTACAAGTTTTTTGAACAACTCCAGAAACTGCGTGGACCTGTCGCGAAAAAGGAGGCGCTGCAAAATCGCTTGGCGCGCCTCTCCGCGCGGGAAGGTCAGTATGTGGTCAAGATTCTCACTGGCGATCTGCGCATCGGATTACGCGAGGGCCTGGTCGAGGAAGCAATCGCCAAGGCGTTCAATGTTGCACTCGATGAGGTGAAGGAAGCGAACATGCTTCTCGGCGACATCGGACGCACCGCGGTTCTGGCAAGAAATAACGACCTTCACCGGGCGGAGCTTTCGCTCTTTCGCCCCATCAAATGCATGCTCGCCAGTCCTGAACCAACCGCCGAAGCAATCTGGAAACGATTTGTTGATGTAGCTGCTGCTGTCTCAGCGGCAGAACCGAAAAACCTGCCGCCAGAGACGGCGGCAGCTACAGCGCCTACCGTTTACGTCGAGGACAAATTCGATGGCATTCGCGCGCAACTACACGCCAGCCGGGCACGTTCTGAAATCTTTTCACGCGATCTCAAGCGCATCACCGGCCAATTTCCCGAAATTGCTGAGCAGGCGCGCGAATTTTCAAAAGAAGTAATTCTGGATGGCGAGATCATCGCGTTTGCCGAGGATCGCAAGCTGACTTTTTTCGATTTGCAGAAACGACTTGGGCGAAAAACCGACGCGCTCGATTTATTTGAGACTTCTTCGGCCGACGTGCCGGTAATATTTGTTGCTTTCGATCTATTATTTTTGAACGGCCGTTCCTTGTTGAGAACTGCGCTGCGGGAGCGACGCCAACTTCTGCGCGGTCTAAAGCTGCCATCGAAATTTCAAATCGCATCGGTGGTGGCAGCGCATTCCGCTAACGAGATCGAGATCGAGTTCAAAAGCGCACGGCTGCGTTTAAACGAAGGGCTTATGGTCAAGGATCCGGAAAGTTTTTATTCGCCGGGACGGCGCGGGATGTTCTGGTTCAAGCTGAAGAAGGAGCTGGCGACGCTCGATGTCGTGGTCGTGGGAGCCGAGCTTGGCCACGGAAAAAGAAATCACGTGCTCAGCGATTATACCTTTGCCGTGCGCGATGAAAGCAGCGGCGAATTATTACCAATCGGCAAAGCTTATAGCGGACTGACCGATGCCGAAATCGCCGAACTGACCGAGCATTTCAAAGACAACACCCTGGTTGAGCACGGGCGCTATCGCGAAGTGAAACCAGACATCGTCCTGGAAGTTGCCTTCAATTCCATTCAACCAAGCACGCGCCACTCCAGCGGACTCGCCTTGCGTTTTCCCCGGATCAAAGCCATTCGGCGCGACAAAACGATCGAAAATATCGACACCCTGGCGTACGCGCAGCAGTTAGCGGCGCAACAAGATCGCGGTAACAGCTCACCGTCATCCCGAGCGCAAACGCCAGTCTGGCTCGGACCGAGGGATCCCGCCGCGTAAGCTTTAGGGTAACTTCAACAGGATCCCTCCACTTGGCTCGGGACGAACTCAAGGCGACGGAGACGGCGAAACGGATGGCTTCGCTCGCTTTTTACCGCTGGCGCTGCGAATCCATGACGCGGTCGCGGAAGCTGAAGCTTCGGGTTTTGCGGTTGTTTGAGCCCGCGACCCAGTCTCGGCGGGAACAGTCGGAGCAACCGATGATACAGGAGAATTGGATTCGGCCGATGCACTCGCTTGCGGGAATGGCGTGCCGGTCGATAATGGGTTAAGGCGCAAGCGCGGCGTCGACGTCGCAACTGGTTTTTTGCCAGCCTCGGGCGTTTGTACGGCCGATTCCGGTGTGGATGAAATCGCGGGCGTCGGTGTCGGCGATAAAATCGGAGTCTCCGTCGCAGTAGGAGTCACGCCTGCTTCTGAATGCGGTGTGACCGATGCAACCGGGCTCGGCGTCGTCGCCACGTCTGCTGGAGTCGGCGAGTTTCCGATTTCTGTCGGTCCTTCCGCCGTCGAACGCACCTCAGATTGAATCTGGACACGTACTTTGTTACTGGCTTGCTGTTTCTGATACGCAAAAAAACATGCGCTCAACGCCAGGAGGCAGAGAACCTTTT
>QHRA01000265.1 GCA_003221295.1 Verrucomicrobiota bacterium
CGGGGTAAAATTGTCATGCACTTGATCACGGGCGATAACTTAGGTGAAGCGATCGCGTTCTTGCGTGAACAATTGAGCGACGGACGACAGGCTTACATCGTCTATCCGTTGATCGATGAGAGTGAAAAGCTGGAGGCCAAGGCCGCCGCGAAAGAGTTCGAGACCTGGCAGGAACGGTTGCGACCGTTTCGCTGCGAATTGTTACATGGACGAATCGCCTCACCGGACAAGCAATCGATCATGCAAAGGTTCCGCGCCGGAGAAACGCAAGCGTTGGTCAGCACGACCGTGATCGAGGTGGGCATCGACATTCCTAATGCCACGGTCATGCTTATCGAAAATGCCGAACGATTCGGATTGTCGCAGTTGCATCAATTGCGCGGCCGAATCGGTCGTGGCGCGCACACGTCGCACTGCTGGCTGATCACTTCGGATAAATCCGTTGAGACGATGACAAAGTTGGCGGTGCTGGAGAAAACAACGGACGGTTTTGAGATTGCTGAGGCGGATTGGGAGCTGCGCGGTCCGGGCGATCTCCTCGGCACTGCGCAAAGCGGTTTGCCGGAACTAAAATTGGGAGACCTCAGGCGGGATGCCGCTTTGATGCGGAAGGCGCGCCAGGCCGCGCTGGAATTGTTGGAAAACGATCCGGGATTGGACTGCCCGGAGAATCAACGTTTCCGCGACTTGATTGTCGAAAAACAGGGACAAACTTTCTCGCACGTCAGCTAATGAAAAACTTTCTTAAATTTTTGGTTTTCGTGGTGTTGATCAGTCTCGGGATTTCGCTTCTTTACGATTACCGGATGAGGCATGGTGGGCTGGTCGGGCCCAGCACAACGCCGGAAAAATACTCGCTTGCTACAGCGCCGCCGGTTGATCGCAAAGAAATTGGCACGCTGGAGGAGTTCAATCGCGAGCGCCGCACCCTGGTCTCAAATGTCATCCCTTCTGTTGTCAGCGTGAAGACATCGAAAAAGATCGCCGTGCGCCGGCAATACGCGCTCGATCCATTCGAGTTTTTCTTCCGCAACCCGCGCCAGTTTCGCAATCCCAATGAGGAAGCGATGGTGCAAAACTCACTCGGTTCCGGGGTAATCGTGACCAACGAAGGTCACATTATTACTAATAGTCACGTGGTCGATCAGGTGGATGAAATTGAAGTGCAACTTTCCGATGGCCGGACCAAAAAGGCACGAGTCATCGGAAGCGATTCCCAAGTCGACCTCGCAGTTTTAAAAATCGATGAGCCTGGGGTAAAACCGTTAAAGCTGGGTGATTCCGATGCGGTGCAGGCAGGCGACATGGTGTTGGCCATCGGCAATCCGTTCGGCTTCGAGGAAACAGTGACCGAGGGAATCATCAGCTCGAAGGGACGCCCGAATCGGGTGGATGGCTTCGGTGATTTTCTGCAGACCGACGCCGCCATCAATCCGGGAAACAGCGGCGGACCGTTGATTAACCTCAGCGGTGAAGTGATCGGAATTAATACTGCGATCATCTCACGCACCGGTGGGTCGCAGGGGATCGGGTTCGCCATTCCATCAAACACGGTGAAAGTCGCGCTCGAAAGCTTGCTCAAGAAGGGGCGAATTATCCGGGGTTACCTGGGAATCCAAGCGCAGGTGAACCCGCAGAAGCTGGCTTCAAATGACGATGGCGTGGTCGTGGGAGACGTTCTTCCGGGATCGCCGGCGGCGGACGCGCATTTACAAAAGGGCGATGTCATCCGCAAGTTCAATGGACGCGACGTAAAAAATTTCCCCGAGCTTCGGTCGCTGGTTGCGCAAGCAGAGTTGAACAAGAAGATCGATCTCGAGGTAATTCGCGACGGCAAGCCGCTCAAGGTGTCAGCGGAACTTCGGGAGCAGCCGCCGGATTATCAAACCGCGCGCGCCATTCCACGGCCGGGACAACCGAATCCGAGCAATCCTTTGCCGCAGCCAAATGCCCCCGATACGAGCCCGGACGAAGATCAAAGCAATACGAACCCCTTGGGCTCGATTCGCGTTAGTGAATTGACGGCCGATCTGGCGAAACGTCTTGATTTGCCGACGGGCGTGCGCGGAGTCGTCGTTGATACGGCGGATTTGCCGGAATTGCAGCGCGGAGATGTCATCGAAGAAATCGATCAGCAGCCCGCGACTTCGGTGACCGAATTCAACAAACTCGTTGCTAGCCTCGATCCAGACAGCACGCACGTGTTTTCCATGTGCCGGCATCGCGTCCGCTCATTCATAGTGGTGCGGCCGCGCTAGGGGAAGCGACGCGCGCAACCGCGCTGGCGCGTTCGAATAGCCAGTGAATAAACCAATGCGCGCCGAAGTCTAAGACGCCATAACCTTGAATAACTTTATGAAGCGTTTTTTAATATTTGCATCGGCATGTGCGTTCGCGTTGACGGTGTTCCAATCGGGCGGCGCGGATGTCTCAGTTAACTTTTTTTACGACAATTTGAACGGCGGTAACTGGTACCAGGTGGCCGATTATGGCTATGTCTGGCAGCCTGATGCCGCGACCAGTGCAGATTGGCGGCCATACACGGATGGCTATTGGGCCTACACCGATGTCGGCTGGACTTGGGTATCCTATGAAGATTTCGGCTGGGCCACCTACCACTATGGCCGCTGGGTCCGACTGGAGGATTATGGTTGGTGTTGGGTTCCCGGCTATGAATGGGGACCGGCCTGGGTTTCATGGCGGACGGGCGGAAATTATATCGGATGGGCTCCGTTGCCTCCGGAAGGTCGCGGCGAAATCGTTTATGAAGGTCGGCCAATTACCGGACAGGTAGACGTCGAGTTCGGAATCGGCCCGGCCTATTACAATTTCATCGATGTGCGCTTCATCGGCGAGCCGGTGCTACGGGGTCACTTCTACGATTACAATCAGAACGTCGTTTACATCAACAACACGGTGAATGTAACCAACATCACTTATAACAATTCCGTCGTTTACAATTATGGACCGGACTATGCTGTGCTCAGCAGATACTCGACTCGACCGATTCAGCGGTTGAAACTCGAACGCACCAGCGTCGATCCGCTACAGGCGGTGAAGGCGGGAAATGTCACTAAAGTTCAGGGCGACAAGCTCGTTCTAGCGGCGCCAATGAAGTTGCAGAAAGCGAATACGCAAATTGCGCCGAAAGTCGTGAAAGCGAAGATCGATCAGCCTAAGATTGAAAAAGGTTGGGCGAATATTTCCGATCCGAATACCAAGGCGAGACTGGAACAGAAATTTAAAACCGAAAATCCGCAAAACGTTCCCAAGCCCAGTATTCAACCGAACGTTGGTGCCAACGTAAACGCCCTGGCTTCACCTGGTGTTTCTCCCTTCGAAAGCGGCAAAGGTAAGCACAAAGGCGAACAACTTGAGAATCAGG
This sequence comes from Verrucomicrobiota bacterium, assembly GCA_003221295.1. Taxonomy (GTDB): domain Bacteria; phylum Verrucomicrobiota; class Verrucomicrobiia; order Chthoniobacterales; family UBA10450; genus AV69. Next base: position 3,386 of record QHRA01000265.1, read on the forward strand.
CGGCTGCTTCTGTTGCGCCTGGAACTTCGCCAACGTCCACGGCCATGCCGTTCGAACAGGGACACGGCAAGAAAGGAAAGGGCCACAGGGTCGAGAACGAACCGGGCGCTTCGGTGCCAGCTGGGTCCTCACCGGTCGAGTCCTTCGAACAGGGCAAAGGTAAGCACAAAGGCCAGAGATTCGAGAATGAACCCGGCGCATCCGTCGGTACTTCGCCGACAGAATCCATGGAGCAAGGCAAAGGTAAGAAGGGCAGAGGTCAGAGATTTGAAAATGAAGCAGGCACTTCGGGTGGCTCTTCACCCGCGGAGTCTGCCGAGCGGGGCAAGGGTAAGAACAAGGGGCACAGGGAACAGGGGGAACAAACGCCTGGTCTTGGCGGCCCCGTGACTCCGCAAAATCCGAACGCGAATCTGCAAAACCAAAACAGTCCCGAAGGCGGCAAACATAAAGGGAACCGCCAACAAGAAAGCTTCCAGCCCAGATCGCAGAATGTTAGCGGTGGGGCTGGCGGCGGCGGGGGCAAACGTCGCGAGCAGCTTCAATCCCAGGGTCAGCCGCAAGGCGGACAGTACGGCCAACAGGGCCAACAGGGCGGACAGGGTGGACAGCAAGGCGGTGGCGGTGGCAAACGTCACGAGCAGATTCAATCCCAGGCTCCGCCGCAAGGTGGGCAATATGGCCAACAGGGCGGACAGCAAGGCGGTGGCCAGGGTAAGGGTAAAGGAAAGAAAGGCGAAACTTCCCCAACTCCGTCTCCGCGGTAACTAACAAGATTAGACTTAGGACGGCCCCGGTATTTCCGGGGCCGTTTCTTTCGCTTGGGGAGCGCAGGCAGCTTGCCTGCGGTGTTCGGCAGCCTGCCGAACACAATTTTCGTCGGCAAGCTGCCGACGAATGCCAGCTAGCAGCCTGCGCTCCCTAAAGGGAGAACGGGAGAGTCTACAATAGCTCGGCAATCTGCACGGCATTCAGCGCCGCGCCCTTCAACAACTGATCGCCCGAAACCCAGAAGGCGAGTCCATTTTCAAACGCGCAATCACGCCGCACCCGACCGACCTCACAATTGTCTTTCCCGGCAACGTGCAGCGGCATCGGATATCGATTTCGGGCCGGCTCATCAACCAGCTCCAAACCGGGTGCCTTCGCCAAAACCTCCCGCGCCCGTTCCGCCGAAACCGGTTGGGCGAATTCCGCGCTGAGCGCGACCGAGTGGGCGCGATAGACCGGAACACGAACACACGTGACCGAAGCGCAAAATTCGGGGTGATGCATGATACGACGGCCTTCATTCTGCATTTTCATTTCTTCTTTGGTGTAACCGCTTTCTAGAAATGCATCGACCTGCGGCAGCACGTTGAAGGCGATGGGGTGCGGATAAACCTCCGCGCGCGCCGGCTGACTTTCGGCCGCGGCGCGGACCTGCTCCTCCAACTCCGCAATCGCGCGAGCGCCGCTACCAGAGACTGCTTGATAACTCGCCGCAAAAACGCGTTGCACATGGAAAACGCGATGCAGCGGATAAATCGCCATCAGCGCGACTGCGGTAGTGCAATTCGGATTCGCGATGATCCCGCGGTGGAGTTTTACATCGTCGCCATTGATTTCCGGAATGACCAGCGGCACCTCCGGCTCCATTCGAAAGGTCGAAGAGTTATCGATCACAATCGCGCCGGCATCACGCGCGAACGGGGCAAATTCTCGCGCGACAGCGGTGCCCGCACTGAAGAGCGCGAGATCAATTCCTCGAAACGATTCAGGCGCCAGTTCCGTGACCGGGATTTTTTCGTCGTGAAATAAAGCCGATTTGCCGGCTGAACGTTTGGAACCGAAGGCACGAATTGAGGCCACCGGAAAGGAGCGCCGTTCCAGCACCCGAAACATTTCAACGCCAACTGCGCCGGTCGCTCCCACTACCGCGATGTGATAATGTTTGCTCATCCGCAGGCGCATTTTAGGTCAGCGACGGCACGATGCAAAAATCTTCGCTTCATATTCACGTTTCTGTGCGCGATCAGGAATTGAAACTGCGTCGGGGCCGCAAAATCATCCGCCGTTATCCGGTGTCTACTTCGCGCTTTGGGCTCGGCAGCGAAGAAGGCAGCCATAGAACACCACTGGGCCAGTTTCGCGTTAGCGATAAAATTGGGGACGCCATGCCAGCCGGGACGATCTTCGTAAGCCGCGTCCCACTTAAACCGGACGATCCGCTGCCACCGACGCAAGATCTCGTCTTGTCGCGCATTCTCTGGCTCGACGGGCTGGAGGCGCACAATGCCAATACCCGTGATCGTTTTATTTACATTCACGGGACAAAACATGAGAACAAAATCGGCCTGCCCGACAGCCACGGATGTATCCGGATGCGAAACGCAGATGTCATCGAGCTCTTTGATCTAGTGGATGTGGACACGCCGGTAACAATCAGGGAATGATTTAGCGCGTTATCGTGCGCGGCGGAGAAAATCGTTGCGCGATTTGCGTTCGCTAATATAAAGGTTTTGGCCAGCGCCTTAAGCTTGGGCGCTTGTGCGCAAAAAAAAGAATCAATGTCCACGGGGACGACGGCGGCTTCGACGCGTACCTATTCGAAATAGGCTTCCACCTGCGGAGAGCTTTAACTTAAAGGCCAGGTCACCTTCGACCTGGCCTTTCTCTTTGCGTCTGCAATTTTTCGGAGGGACGAGATTCTTTTCGTCCTGGACGTGCAGAATCACGTTCCTCCGTGATTCGTTCGATCCACCTCCGCGCTTTGTCATTTCGCGATCAAGCGGCTAAGATCGCGCTGTGGAGATTTCCGGCCGCCCGATTTCACTCGCGCAACTGACCGCGGTCGCAACTGGAAGTGAGCGCATCGAGTTAACTGATGAATCGCGGGATCGAATTCGCAAGTCGCGCTCTGTCGTCGAAAAAATTCTCGAGCAAGGTCAGGTCATCTATGGGATCAGCACCGGTTTCGGCAAACTCTCTGATGTCAAAATTGAACCTGAGGCGCTCCGCCAATTACAGCTCAATCTTGTCCGCAGCCATTCCTGCGGCGTCGGTGAACCGCTCTCGATTCCGGAAGTGCGCGCGATGATTTTCCTGCGCGCCAACGTGCTCGCGCTTGGTTTTAGCGGCGTCCGAATCGAGGTGGTCGAGTTCCTTTGCGAAATGTTGAACCGCGGCGTTTATCCGGTCGTGCCCGAAAAAGGATCGGTTGGCGCCAGTGGCGATCTCGCTCCTCTCGCGCATCTGGCCCTGGCGTTGATCGGTGAAGGCGAATCATTTTTTGAAAA
>QHRA01000132.1 GCA_003221295.1 Verrucomicrobiota bacterium
AGGCGCGGCCGATTCCATTCTTGAAGCGGTCGATGCCGGCGTCGAGTTGGTCGTCTGCATTACCGAAGGGATTCCGGTGATGGACATGATGCGGGCGAAAGCGCAAATGGCCGGAACAAAATCGCGCCTGATCGGTCCAAACTGTCCCGGGATCATCACGCCCGGCGCCGCCAAGATCGGCATCATGCCGGGTTACATTCATAAAGCGGGCAATGTCGGCGTTATTTCCCGCTCCGGCACCTTAACCTACGAAGCAGTCTGGCAGCTAACGAGTCGTGGGCACGGCCAATCAACCTGCATCGGAATCGGGGGCGACCCAATCAATGGTATGTCGCATCTCGATGCGGCCAAGATCTTTAACGATGATCCCGGAACCGAGGCGATGATTTTGATCGGCGAGATCGGCGGCTCCGCCGAAGAAGAAGCGGCCTTGTGGATTAAGGAGAATTGCCGGAAACCGGTCGCCGCTTTCATCGCCGGGGTGACTGCGCCGGCCGGACGCCGGATGGGCCACGCCGGCGCCATCGTCTCCGGTGGCAAAGGGACGGCGGCCGGAAAAATCGAGGCACTCAAGGCCGCCGGCATTGCGGTCGCCGAAACACCAGCAACGATGGCGGACACGCTTATTGCGCGAATGAAGCTCTGAGCTACTTTCGCTGAAATGACCGTGGCCGAATTGCGTAAGACCGAATCCACGCCGGGGCCGAAGGGGACGAACGTTGCCCGTGGGCTGGAAGGCATTATCGCGAATACGACGCGATTAAGCGACGTCATTGGCGATAAGGGCCAGCTCATCTATGCCGGTTACGATATCAACGATCTTGCCGGCAAAGTCAGCTACAAGGAAGTGGTGTATCTGTTGTGGAAAGGGAAACTGCCAAATCGGCGGGAGCTCGATGAATTCACGCACGCGCTGCGAGCCGAGCGACAACTGCCAGACGCAGTGATCAATTTCATCACCTCGGCGCCAAAAAATGCCGACCCGATGGATGTGATGCGGACCGCCATTTCCATGCTGGGCGTTTACGACCCCGACATGGAGAAGGAAGCAACGCGGGAAGTAAATGAACGACGCGCGCGAAGTATCACCGCGAAAATCGGAGTCATTGCCGCTTATTTCCATCGCGCCCGCCAGGGTAAGTCACTGCCGCCGGTTCGGGACGACCTGACTGAAGCCGAGCATTTCCTCTATCTAATATGTGGGGAAACGCAGGCGCAGGAAGCGAGTGACGCGCTCGATGTCGCGTTTGTGTTGCACGCCGATCACGGCATGAACGCATCCACTTTTAGCGCGCGCGTGACGATTTCGACGCTGAGCGATTTTTACTCCGCCATTACCTCAGCCATCGGAACGCTCAAAGGGCCGTTGCATGGCGGCGCCAATGAGGGGGTCATTCAAATGCTCCAGGAAATCGGCGAGGAGAAGAACGTCGATGCCTATATCGAAAAGCAGTTGGCGCAAAAAAAGAAAATCATGGGCATCGGTCATCGCGTATACAAAACGCTCGACCCGCGGGCACCGCATTTGCGCGCGATGGCGGCCAAGCTGAGCGAAAAAATCGGGGAGCCGAAATGGATCCGCATGTCGGAGCGCATCGCCCAGTTGATGAAGGAAAAGAAGAACCTGAACGCGAATGTCGACTTTTATTCTGCCACCGTCTATTACTCGTTAGGTATTCCAACCGATCTCTTCACACCGATTTTTGCCATTGCCCGTTGCTCCGGCTGGTGTGCACACGTGCTTGAACAATTGGAAGACAATCGCCTTTACCGCCCGCTGAGTCAGTATGTCGGCGAGCCGGTCGGCAAGAAAGTCATTCCGATCGATCAACGGCCGTAAACAGCTAAAGCAACGCAACGACCTTTTACCCTGGCGCGACGGCTGCGGAGTTAACATTTGGGTGATCCATATGCGACACTAGGATGTTAACTTCGGAAGTGACGTCGTCAGGGGCTTTGGTTTTGACCGCAGCGGAACAGTTTCTAAGCGAACGCAAGGGTCATCAGCTATCTTGACTCTCGCACGGTAACTGGGCCGCCTTCCAATCCATCGCCATGCGAATGCGCGAGCATCCGCTTGGATGATCGAAAAAGATGAATTCCTCCAGCGGTGTCGGTTCCATCTTGCGATACTTGCCGAGTTTGAGCGCGACCATGGCTGACGCGTCCGGCTCGCGTGCGGCATTCAATCCGAAGATATCCGCTTCAGCTTCAATAGTGCGGCTCATGGTGTTCGCGATCGGCGTCAGCAGGAAGCCGTAAGTGGCGAAAATCAACATCAGCAATGGGAATCCGGCCGGATCCGCGATTCCGGTCACACCCCAGCTCGGGCCGCGTTTTCTAATGACGCGATTGAATGTTGCTGCCGCCAAAGCGAACCCAAGGAAGATAAAAATCGCGAGCGACATTGTAATCTTAGCGCCGTGATTGAGAACGTAATGGCCCATCTCGTGCGCCATCACCTCGCGAATTTCCGGCAAGGTACATTGATTGAGAAGATTATCGTTAAGAGCGATCCGCGTCGTTCCCGCTAATCCCGCTACGTTGGCGCTTACCCGTTTTGTTTGTCGCGATTGATCGACGACAAAGACTTGCTGCACCGGAATTTCATTCGCACGCGCCAAGGCCAGAATCGGATCGCGAATTTTGGGGTCAGTTAGCGGAGTGTACTTATTAAAAATCGGTTCGATGAAAACCGGAGCCGCGATGGTAAGGACCGTCGTTAGAACTATTCCAGCGATGGTTCCCCAAATCCACCAGGTGCGTTCGGCTACTCGAAAGATTGAATAAAGAACGGCGAAAACGATTGGCAGAATGATGAGCCCAACGGTGAGCGCTTTGAGCGACTCGCCGAACCAGGCGCCGAAGGTTTGATTCGACATTCCATATTGATGTTCGCGCACGAAACCTTCGTAGCAGTTCAATGGCAAATTCAACGCCCAAATGATAATTGCGAAACCGATTGCGTAGATGCCGGCCTGGACCGGTCTGAAGCTCGTTAGCGTTGCCGCCAGATCACGGATGCGCGCGGAAAGTCTTGTCGTTAAGAGCAAGAGTGCAATTGCGACGGTGACGAGAAAATTCCACAGAATGAGCCAGTAACTACCTTCGAAATATGCGTCCGACCGCGCTTTCTCGTTTGCCGGCATGGTGTCGAGCCAGGCGCGAGTCGCTGCCTCGGGGTCAGTGATCCCGGCTGGGGTCGCAACCGGCGTCGGCGAAGCAGTTGTGTTCGCGGTTGCAGCCGAAGGTTGTTGCGCTGGCAAGGGGATGGAGGAGACAACCAGGACGACGCTAAAAAAAGCGAGACGAAGAATCATTCGCGAATTGTTAAAGAATTAGCGGCGCGACTGGAAGCCTGTTCCGCATTGAGTCGTTGTCCTCGCTAGCGGCAGAGCATCCAAAGCGGTCCCGCAATTGCGGACCGTACTCCAAAAGCTGGCACAGAGTTGAACGGACACCGGAATTTCGCGAAGCGTCTTGGAGTGCGCCAACCCTCCCACGCTCAGCCGCGGCTTCTGGCGGCAATTCACCAAACCGCGGCGCCCGTTCGCGCCTGGCATCGAGAGCGAGCAATCGCCTTCAAGCTCGGAGAGTTCCCAACGCTTTTTTATCGACGATTGCCGTCATTTCGTTTTTCTTAGATTCGTGAAGCTAGCCGTGGCGTTAATCTGCCTCCTTGCTCTCAGCGCCGTCGCGCAAAATGTGGATCCGGCCCTTTGCGGACCATATCCCAAGAATTACAAAGAAATTGTTTGGAATTGGATGCAAGGAGTGCTGCTCGATGCCGACAGCGCCAAGATCGAATGGCAGGGTGACCCTAGGCCGGCCGATTTGGGAAAGAACGGGCAGCATATTTACGGGTGGCTGGTCGAGTTTCGCGTAAACTCGCGTAATCGCTTCGGCCAATACACCGGCAAACAATCACACGGCACACTGATTCGCGATGATCATGTGATTAAAGGAATAGGATTTGGTTACGGAGAGTGATCTGCGCAATCGAAGGGCGGATTTCGCGGCGCTCGCCTTTGTGTTCGACGAAATATTCTTCAACGGACAAGATGCCCATTGGCCCCACAGCCAAGATGGCTGTGCTACAGAGAAAGCTTTCCAACGGACAAAAGGCATCTCATAATGGCTTCTCACATAGCTTCGGCGCTCTGTCGCCATGATGTTGAAGCCGGAACGCCCCGACAGAGCGGTGCGACTACAAGCAATTATCCCGAAAAATGATTAATTCTTCATCACTCAAACAAAATAGGAGCACGAGCCGCCTGCCACAATCGGGTCAGCGTGGGCAAGCACTGGTTTTCATTATTATCGTTATCGCCGTCATCGGAGGCGGCCTGTTCTTTCTTATCAGCATGCGAAAGGATGCCAAAGCGGAGGGCGAACGTTTCGTAAGACAGGTAATCGAACGTTGTGCCTTTCAGCATGACGTGAAGTTTCTCCATTCCAACGTCGCGAGCGACCGCCGTCTGGCGGTGCCCCCCGCCATGGATGATCAGTTTATTTACTACCTTACGCAGCTAGGAGTGCCCGATCGCAATTACACTCTCACCGGTCAATTGGAGTTTGATCATTACTTCGGTTCACCACACGGCAGCTACCAGGCCATCCTTACGTACCCCAATCAGCACGCCACAGTGTCAGTTACTATCGCGCGGCCGAGCGGTATCTGGCTGGTGACCGATTTCGGCGTTACCTACGAACGGCCGCCGCAATAAGCTTATCCAATTGATCGACGCATAACTGCGACCACGTCTCAAGAGTGTCGCGACGCTTGAGCAGCTCTTCGCGGTAAAGAAACTCGAGATTCGTGATCATTGCTTCGCGTTTCTCGACTTTTGGTTCGTCGAGATTGAAAACGTGCACCACCCCGAGATGGACGCGGCCGACCTCAGTGCTGTCATCATTCAAAAGCGCAACGATCCGATCGTCGAAAGTTGTCTCGATTCGAATCTCTTCATTTACTTCGCGTTCAACCCCGGCGCGATAAGCCTCTTCGTCCCAGGCAAACAATGATTCGTCGCTGTCGTTCATGTGCCCGCCGATGCCGATCGATCCTTTGGCGACTAAACGTTGTTCGCCCGCCTTTTTCCCGCGGACGTAATACAGCACGCGATCGCCATAGGCGATGATGGCGTAGGGGATGATTTGTTTGTGGGTCGGATCACGCTCGGCCCCGGCGCGCGGGAGAAAGAAATTGTTCCCGCGACATAAAAGCGCACCGAGATAACGCTCCGGCTCAAAGTTCAATCCCTGGAAGGCGCCCAACCGGTCGAAAAGGCTGCGCTTAACCACGAGGATATTTTCGATCGGTAAATTCATAGTAGCCGTCACGTCTTTTAAAATGAAAATGTAAATCCGACTTGTGGTCCAAAGAGATTCAGACTCGGGTTCGGATCGGTTAGGCCGGCGTTGGAGAAGTGTTGATAAAGTAAACCGACCTGACCGCTGAAGCGGTCGCTAAATTGATAGGAAACGCCCGCGGCGCTCAGAATGTTGAAGGTGAAATCCTGCCCTTGCCCCCCGAATTGCTCGGGATGGCTGTCGATCGCTCCAAGGCCAACGCCGCCCGAAAAATATGGGACGAATCGGCTACCGGGCCGGACAAAGTTGTAGCGCAGTCCCAGATTCATCCCGAAGTAATGGTTCTCGATTCCGCGAATAATCGGCTCGGCCAAAAAGCTGAAGTAGACCTGATTGTAACCGCGAAAGAGTCCTTCGCGGTGGAGGTAGTTTCCCCAGCGCACCCGCGTAGTCAGAAAATCGGCGCTGATCTCGTAATTCTGCGGCGGATTAAAAGCGCCAAAGAGGTATGCGCTTTCGATGGCGAACTCAAAACGAGGTGGTTCGTCGGAAATCCCGATGCCGATTAAGGCGGTTATGATAAAAAGGACGATGCCGTTTGCAATCCGTGCTACAGGTACAGCCAATCGCGCAAGTCCTTTGGCAGCGGACTCGCCCAGTCGCGCCGCTCGTCGATGCGCAAGCGCGATGCGTGTAAGGCGTGGCGACCGAGCAATAATTTGTGCGCTAATTCATCGGTCCAACCGGTTTCGATGAATCGCAGATAAAGATTCTCGTCCGGCCCGTAGATTTTATCGCCAACAATTGGATGTCCGAGCGAAGCGAGGTGCACGCGAATCTGATGGGTGCGCCCGGTCAAAGGCTGCGCTTTTAACAACGAAAATGATTCACCATTTGGCGTTAATTTTTGAAAACGTTTTACCACGCGAAAATCCGTCACCGCTTCCACGCCACGCGGATCGATCGTTTGCTTCAAATAAATCTTGGACATCGCGATCTTTCCCTGACGGATGATTGGCGCATCAACGATTTTGGTCTCCCATTCCGGCCAGCCCCACACAATCGCCTGATACTCCTTATTGACGCGACGCGATTGCAGCAGTAGCCCGAACTCACGCGCTGCTGCTGTTGTTTTCGCAACCAGCACGATGCCGCTCGTTTCGCGATCCAGGCGATTGACGATAGAAACCTGTCCGCCGCTGGCAATTTCAAATGCAAGTAATTGGCGCAATTCCGCCCAAAGCGTTGTCGCGCCATTAGGTTTGGTGGGATGGACCAGGAGCAAGGCCGGTTTATCGACAATTATATAATCGTCGGTCTCGTCGATAATTTTGAAATCACGTCGTTCCCGAGCGTGAATGTCTGCTGAGGTTATTCCGCTCATGAGACCGCATCGGAGTATATTGGCAAAAAGTCAGAGGCGCGAACGGTAGCACAGCCATCTTGGCGGTGGGGCCAACGGGCATCTTGCCCGCTGATCGGCCCGTTGGTGAGCACCACGCTGACAAGCTGCAAGCTTGTCGGCCGAGTCAGGCTTGGAGCCTAACTTCCAAGGATATTTCGTGTCTTGACCTGCTCGGTGAACGTGCGTTACCTAAACCGGCTTAGTCATCCCGCACGCCGTGGACCTCAAAGATATAAAAGCCATCATCGATTTGATGCGGAAGAACGATCTTTCCGTGTTCGAAATGGAGAAGGACGGGTTCCGGTTGAAATTGCAAAAGGGAATCGGCGAGCAACCAGTTTCGATGATGCCAGCGCAGACTGCGCCCACGCTGCAAAACAGTCCACCGAATGCGAGCGTTGCGCACCCCGTTTCAGCGCCGGTCGAGACGTCGCACTTACGCGACATCGTCTCGCCAATGGTGGGAACATTTTATCGCGCGGCTTCGCCCGACGCGTCTCCGTTCGTCGATGTCGGCAAGGAGGTAACCGAAGAAACGGTCGTTTGCATTATCGAAGCGATGAAAGTGATGAATGAAATCAAGGCGGAAACAAAAGGCGTAATCGCGGAGATCGTTGCCGAAAATGGAAAGCCGGTGCAATTCGGCCAGGTGCTGTACCGCGTGCGGTAATGCAGCGTGTTTGTTGTAAGGTAGGCCGGTCGCCTGCCTTGGAGTTGGGATAGGCCAGCGGCGCGCTTGCCTTATAACATGTTTGAGAAAGTTTTAATCGCGAACCGCGGCGAGATTGCATTGCGCGTTATTCGTGCGTGCAGAGAACTTGGCATTCGCACCCTCGCGATCTACTCGGAAGCGGATGTCGATTCACTCCACGTCCAACTGGCGGATGAATCGATTTGCATTGGCGCGCCGCCGAGCTCGGAAAGTTATTTGAAAATCGATCGCATCATGAGCGCCGCTGAAGTGGGCGATGTCGATGCGATCCATCCCGGTTATGGATTTCTAGCGGAGAACGCGCACTTCGCCGAAGTCTGCGAGAGCTGCAACATTCATTTCATCGGGCCGCCCGCAAGTGTGATGCGGACGATGGGCGATAAAAATTTGGCGCGCCAATTTGCGCGCAAAGCCGGTGTGCCGGTCACGCCCGGAAGCGATGGCGTGGTTACGGAAGAAGCCGACGCGCTCAAGATCGCAAAGAAGATCGGCTACCCGGTGATGATCAAAGCGGTCGCGGGCGGGGGAGGGCGCGGCATGCGCGCAGCCCACAACGACGCTTCATTTCTCCCAGCCTTTCATGCCGCGCGCATGGAAGCGGAGAAGGCTTTTGGGAACGGCGACGTTTACATCGAGAAACTGATCGTCAATCCGCATCACATCGAATTTCAGATCGTGGCCGACAAGCATAGTCACGTCGTGCATCTGGGTGAACGCGATTGCTCCATCCAACGGCGCAACCAAAAAGTGATTGAAGAATGTCCTTCGCCGCTCATGACCGAGGGATTGCGCAAAAAAATGGGGCACGCCTGCGTGAAATTGGCGCAAGCGGTCGGCTATCAAAATGCCGGCACGATGGAGTTTTTGGTCGATAACTCCGGCCACTTCTATTTCATGGAAATGAACACGCGCATTCAGGTCGAGCACACCATCACGGAGGAGGTCTATGGTTGCGACCTGGTGAAAGAACAGATTCGCATCGCTGCGGGCGAACGTCTCTCCCCGCATGTCGCTCGGGCTTCGCCGCGATTACACGCCATCCAATGCCGGATCAACGCCGAGGATCCGGCGAAAAATTTCCAGTCCTCACCCGGTCGAATTGCGTTTTATTACGCGCCGGGCGGCCGTGGCATTCGAGTCGATTCTCACGCTTATACCGGTTA
>QHRA01000133.1 GCA_003221295.1 Verrucomicrobiota bacterium
AACATCGTCTCGGCCTGGCGATCGCGGATGTTTCGGGCAAAGGCGTGCCGGCGTCGTTAATCATGGCGATCTGTCGAAGCGTTTTGCGTAGTCAGGCGCCGCAGAATCCATCGCCGGCGGAGGTTTTAAAGGCAGTCAATCGCCAGCTTTATCCCGACATCAAAGAGGACATGTTCATTAGCATGGCATATTTGGTGGTGGATCATTCCGTCGGTTCGGTCACGATCGCGCGAGCTGGCCATGATGCACCGTTGCTCTATCGGCGCGGGCCGCAAACAGTCGAACTAATTAAGCCACCCGGAATGGTTGTCGGCATCGACAGCGGCAGCGTGTTCGATCGGATCACGAATGATTTCGCAATCCGGCTCGAGCAGGGTGATTGTCTGGTTCTTTATACCGATGGCGTGACGGAAGCTTTGGATACCGAAGGTTTCGAATTCGGCATTGACCGGATGATTCAATCGGTACGGGCGAACGCGGCCCACGGCGCTTCGGCCATCATCACACGATTAATTGATGACGTGCGCAATTTCGTGGGCGCGCATCCACAGAACGACGACATCACGCTAATTACCATTCGTAAACATGAAAAAGACCAGCCCTGAACCGCGCGAAGAAGACAAAATCCCCCCTCCAGTACCGACGGAAAACAGTTCCGATGAGGCAGAAGCTACGGAGGAGGATCTGGTTGCGAGTTTGCAAAGCGATCTTGATCGCTTTCGCGATCTGGCATTGCGAACTCAGGCTGACTTTGAGAATTACAAAAAGCGCGCCGCCCGCGAGCGCGATGAAGGGATTAAGTATGCCAATCGTTCGTTGCTCGAACGCCTAGTCCCGATTGTCGATAATTTCGAGCTCGGACTGTCCGCCGCTCGGGAGGAGGGCAAGCACTCGCCGATTTATTCCGGCATGAGCATGGTCCTTAAACAACTTACCGATTTTCTAGCGGACAATGGACTGCAACCAATTGATGCGGTTGGAAAACAATTTGATCCCAACCTGCACGAGGCGATCGGCCATGAACCAAGTGACGAAGTTCCCGAAGGTCGGGTCATCCGACAAACCCGCCGCGGCTATCGCTTGAAAGATCGGCTTCTGCGGCCAGCGGCGGTGGTGGTTTCGAGCGGGCGCGTTGGAAGCAATGATGAGTGAGAGGGTAGCGCGCGCATCCTGTGGGCATAGCGTGGCGTCCCTGCCGCGTTTCTTGAACAAGAGAGAAGCGAAAAGAGAGGTGCGAAGTTAGAACCGGTCGGCAGAAACCTTGCTTTCATGTCACTATCTGCCTGTTGCTCACTATTCTAAATGCCTACAACCAAACGCGACTATTACGAAGTGCTCGGAGTGGCCCGAGGCGCGCATGAGGATGAAATCAAGCGCTCCTATCGCAAGCTCGCGGTCAAGTTCCATCCGGACAAGAATCCGAATGATCCGCATGCCGAGGAAAAATTTAAGGAACTAGGCGAGGCCTACGATGTCCTGATCGACGTCGATAAGCGGGCCGCGTATGATCGATATGGACACGCCGCTTTTTCGCAAGGCGCCGCCGGGTTCGGTGGTGGGTTCCACGATCCGTTCGATATTTTCCGTGAGGTCTTCGGCGGCGGTGGCGGCGGAATTTTCGAGAGTTTTTTTGGTGGTGGTGGCGGCGGCGGTCGCGCGGAAGAGCGGCAGCGGGGTTCCGATTTGCGTTACGATATGCAGATCACGCTGGAGGAAGCCGCATTTGGCACCGAGAAAGAAATCGAAATTCGCAAGCTGGACACCTGCGATCAATGCAACGGCAGCGGCGCCGAGCCCGGCTCCCGCTCGATCAATTGTCCAACCTGCGGCGGACGCGGGCAGGTGATCAGTTCTCGCGGTTTTTTCCAGGTGTCGCAAACCTGTCCGCGCTGCCGGGGAGCCGGACAAATTATTGAAAAGCCATGTCACAAATGCGGCGGCGAAGGGCGGGTCGAAAATTCCAGCCGGATCAAATTGAAAATCCCAGCGGGTATCGGCAACGGCTCGCGCCTGCGTTCTTCGCGAAATGGCGAAGCCGGCATCCGCGGTGGGCCGCCGGGCGATCTTTACGTCGTGCTTCACCTCAAGGAACACCCGGTGTTTCAGCGCGATGAAGACGACCTCTATTGCGAAGTCCCGATTTCCTTCGCGGTTGCCGCGCTTGGCGGCGAGGTCCCGGTGCCGACGCTCGAAGGTAAGGCAAATCTGCGAATCCCTGCCGGAACGCAAAGCGGCCAGGTCTTCAAGTTGCGGGGCAAGGGAATTGCGAACCTGGAGGGCCGCGGCCGCGGAGATTTGCTCGCGCGGGTGATTGTAGAAGTGCCCACACGATTGAATTCGGAGCAACGCCGCAAGCTGGAGGAATTTTCCGCGCTCTGCGGTGAGGAAAATACGCCGCTGCATCGACGCTTTTTTGAACGCGCAAAAGATTTCTTTCGCTAGCCTCCACTCCCGTCATTCCGGGCGAAGTCGAGGGATCCCGTTGCGAAAGCTTTAAGGTATCATCTCGGGATCCCTCGACTCACACTCGGGATGACGGATTGAATTTGATGCATCGCTTTTACATCGCCCCGGAGGACTGGAATCCTGACTCGCTTGTTTTGCGCGGGGCGGAAGCGCATCACGGGCGCGACGTACTTCGTCTGCAGCCGGGTGGGCGAGTGGTTGTTTTCAACGGTCGCGGCCATGAAATTACGGCTGAGATTGCGAAGATAACCCGCCAGAAAATTCTTTTGCGCAAAATGCACGAGGCGCGGGTCCAGCCGCTGCCCTGTCAGATCACACTGGCGCAGGCCATTCCGAAAGGGAAGAACATGGATTTAATCGTGCAGAAAGCGGTCGAGATCGGAGCGGCCGAGATTGCGCCACTTATTTCCGAGCGCACCATCGTGCATCTCGAGGCCAAGGAAGCGGCGCAAAAACAAGCGAAATGGCAACAGGTCGCGATCGAAGCCGCCAAGCAATGTGGGCAAAACTGGCTGCCGACGGTGCAAACGCCAAGGAAGCTCAGCGATTTTTTCGCTAACGCGGGACTGCAACAGCTTCGTTTAATCGGCTCGCTTCAATCCGATGCGGTCCATTTAAAAACGGTGCTGGCTGATTACGAACACGATCATCACGCCCGCCCGGTGAGTGTTCTGATGTGCATCGGGCCGGAAGGCGATTTTACTCCGGCGGAGCTCAACCTCGTCCGGAGCAACGGCTGTCGCCCCATCACCCTCGGCCCGATTATTCTGCGGGTAGAAACCGCGGCGATTTACTGTTTGAGTGTGCTTTCCTACGAATTGTTAGCTAAACCCAGCGGAACACAGGCTTGAAAGCCTGTGTGGCGCACAAGTCTTCAGACCTGTGTTCCGAGCGACTGAACGGTTAGTAAATGTAAGGCGCGGAAAGGGGAAAGGCGTCGCGGATTAGTTCGAAATGCGGTTGTCCGTCCTCGGCCAGTACAATCTCGACGATGTCGAACCGGACAAGAATGTCGGGGTTGTCCAGCAACTGCAACCAGGCCAAGGCCCCGCGTGAAATCAGTTTGCGTTTCGCGGCGTTGACCGCTTCAACCGGTCGGCCAAAATCTTCGCGAGTACGCGTTTTTACTTCGACGAAGACGAGGGTGTCGCCATCGCGACAAACGATATCAACTTCGCCGCCATGGCGCGCCCGGAAATTGCGGTAAAGAATTTTGTAACCTCCGCGCCGAAGAAAAGTGCAGGCCAGTTTTTCCCCGCGCGTACCGAGCCGCAGATGCTCAGATAATTCCTTCGAGCGCGAGAAGCGGTTGCGCCACCGGTTCGAAAGATCGGCGATGGATCGGAGAAGGCCCGTGTTCATGAAGTTTAATGAGGTGAAGTTCGGTGCCGTAACCCTTGTGCTGGCCGAAACAATACTCCGGGAATCGCGCGCAAAACTCACGCATTAAACGGTCGCGCGTCACTTTCGCGATCACGCTGGCAGCGGCGATGGAGAGGCTAATGCGATCACCATCGATAATCGCCGTTTGAGGGAGCGGGAAGGGCGAGACCGGAAGTCCGTCGATGAGCACGTGATCGGGGGGCCCGCTCAGCCCGTCGAGGGCGAAGCGCATCGCTTTGTGGGTCGCGCGCAAAATATTAATTTGATCGATCTCGATGGAGTCGACCACTCCGATGCTCCAAATAATGTCGTCGCGCGACACTAGCTCGTCGTAGATTTCCTGGCGCAGCTCGGGTAGGAGTTGTTTCGAGTCTTTTAATTTTCGATGCCGGAATTTCTCTGGCAAAATCACGGCCGCCGCCACCACCGGACCGGCCAGCGCGCCGCGGCCCGCTTCATCAATTCCCGCAATGCGAATGATACCGAGGGTGCGCAGTTTTTTTTCATAACGAAAACCGCAGCGCCGGTACATCGGCTGAAGATTATCTACAGATTTATTTTGTGCCAATGGTTCGTCATCCCGAGCGACAGTCGCTTGCCACGCCGTAGCCTTGCGCGAAGGCTGGGAGGGATCCCGATGAAATTGCCTTTAAGCCGACCCCACGGGATCTACAGGACAGCTCGGGATGACGGTACTTGCGTTTGGCGCGCATCTGCGGAGATTGAGCGCCCGCGAAAGCAGCTGCCATGAACCGCATCATTGACGCCATCGAGAAAGACCAGTTCAAAACGGAATTGCCGGCATTTCGAGTGGGCGACTCCGTCCGCGTCCATACCCGAGTGGTGGAAGGCGACAAGGAACGCATTCAAATTTTTGCTGGTATCGTCATTGGTCGAAAAGGTCGCGGTCTGAACGAAACCTTCACCGTCCGCCGTATTTCCTATGGCGAAGGAGTCGAGCGCGTATTTCCGCTCCATTCGCCGCGCATTGCCAAAGTGGAAGTGGAAAAAGAAGGCCGCGCCCGCCGGGCCAAGCTCAACTACCTGCGCACCCGCAAAGGCAAGGAAGCGACCGCGGTGCGGGAGTAGTCTTCGGTCATCCCGAGCAAAACCGCCAGTCCGGCTCGGACCGAGGGATCCCGAGGCGAAACCTTTGAGGTAACTTGGCGGGATCCCTCGACTGTCGCTCGGGATGGCGGCGTAATTCGATGCGGTGTTGTGATTGGGCGTCCGGCAAATATAATCGTTCCGCACCAGCGCCCGTAGCTCAACTGGATAGAGCGTCAGCCTCCGGAGCTGAAGGTTGCGCGTTCGAGCCGCGCCGGGCGCATTTCTTCAAAGGTGAGAAGTGAGAAGTAAATGATTTAGTCGCCCAACCTCTCACTAATCACTTCTCACCTCTCACCGTAAAATTTCGCAGCGCGAAATTTTACGCCAGCGCCTCGATCCGGCCGACTAAATCCTTCTTGCTCGTCATGCCAGTGACCTGATCGCGCACCTGCCCGTTCTTGAAGATCAGGAGGGTAGGAATCGCGCGGATGTTGAATTTGAAGGAGAGATTCTGATTCTCGTCGATATTCACCTTACCTACTTTGACGGCGTCGCCTTTTTCGCGCGCAATTTCATCGATGAGCGGCGCGATTAGCTTGCAGGGGCCGCACCATTCTGCCCAGAAATCAACCAGGACGGGCTTGTCGCTGTTGTTTACTTCGCGATCAAAGTTCGATTCGGTAAGCGTGACAGTGTTTTCCATCACGAAATATAATTCCAAATCTCAATGATCAAAATGGCGGCTGACACCACCACTAATCCCCAGCAAAGCGGCACTGGGATGACATTGAGGACCGGCTGTGGTGCTGCAGGGGCGATGGTCACAGGCGCGGTCGGCGGCGCAACTGGTGTGGCCGTCGCGGTAATGAGCGGCTGAGTCTTTGACATTTTCGCCGGCGCTGGCTTCGGCGAATCGGGTAGGATGCTAATGCGCGCCGTTTCCTTGGTCAGAGGAGTTGTGGCTGCAGTTGGCCTTGGCGCTGACGCTCCGGCGGTTGTTCCACTCGGCCGAGGCAAAGGTGTTTTGGTAACTGGCGGGGGAGGCGGCGGGGGCAGTACCGTGCGCGGTGCAGGGACGCCTCCGACCGGGGGTGTGGGCAATGGATTCTGCGCCACCGGCGGTCTGGGAATCGGAACAGTGCCTGGCCTTGGTAACAAGGGCGCCGCGGTTGGCGGCGGAGGCTCCGAGGTAGGCGGCCGCGACGGAAGATTGATTCGAACGGTATCGTCTTCCTCGGGCGCGGCGGCGTCTCCACCGCGAGGGGGAAGAGTAATTCGGACAGTTTCTTTTTTTGGTTCGTTCGCTTCAGCCATGGTCACTTTGACAGGTGGAACAAAAAGTCTGTCAGAAATTTCGCGGTTTGTCACCCGTGAATTGACGCTCGAACAATAAAAACCCGTCCCACACGAGGAGGTCGTAACCCCGGGCCCCTTGAATCTTTCGTGTAATGAATTCGCCTACGGGCGCTGGTTGGGACAATAAGACGCGCGCATCGATGTCGGGTGCGTCCGCTTCGGTACGGGCGACCAGTGGTTGGTCGACCAATAATTTTAGCTCACTTCCGATTTTGGCCGCCGCGACTTCATGCGCGATTTTCTGCTGCAAAGTCATGGCGTGACGATGGCGTTCGTTTTTTACCTTCGCCGATATTTGTCCTGGCATTTTCGCGGCGCGCGATCCTTCCTCGCGCGAGTATTTGAAAATACCAAGCCGCTCGAATCGCGCGCGCTCGATAAAGTCCAGCAACGTCTCAAATTCCGTTTCCGTTTCGCCGGGGAAGCCGACGATGAAGGTCGTGCGCAATGCGACTCCGGGAATGCCCAGACGCAACTTCGCGATCAATGTTTCAATATGTGCGCGACTGGTCTCGCGTCGCATTCGCCGAAGCATCGACTCATCGATGTGCTGCAACGGGATGTCGATATAACGCGCGACGTGGCGGCACTCGGCGATGGTTGCGATCAATTCGTCGCTCCAGTGTGCCGGATGAGTGTAAAGCAAGCGGATCCAAAATTCGCCGTCGATTGTTTCAATCTCGCGCAGGAGCGAGGCCAGTGTCAGCCCCCGCGCGGAATCGACCGGTTGACGCGGACCGGCTTTTTCGGCCCACAAATCCATCCCGTAATAGGTCGTGTCCTGGCTGATCAAATTGATTTCGCGCACTCCTTCAGCCACAAGCGCGCGAATCTCGGTGAGGACCGATTCCGGAGTGCGGCTGCGGTGACGCCCGCGCATTTGCGGGATGACGCAAAAACTGCACGGATGATTGCACCCCTCGGCGATCTTCAAATACGCCGAGTGCGAAGGGGTTAAACGAAAACGTGGCGTGTCGTAATCCGGGATGTAAGTGGGCCGTGGCGTGACGAAGTTGTAGCCGGCATCGGTGACGCCGGCCACATTGATCTCGTTCCCCGATTCTCCAGGATCACCGATCCCGGCCACGAGGCGTTCGACAATCGTGCCCAGTTCGCGCACCTGATCGAGACCAATGAAGGCGTCCACTTCCGGCAGCTGCGCCCGCAATTCCTCCGAAAACCTCTGCGACATGCAACCGCTCACGATCAATCTTTGGTTCGTGCGTTTGTGCAGGCTGCGTTGTTGATGCGCTTCTAAAATGGCGTCGATCGATTCTTCCTTCGCCGAATCGATGAAGGCACAGGTATTGATTACGAGGACGTCGGCATCGTCTGCGCTGGAGGTGATTTCCATGCCGCGCTCCAACACGCTGCCGAGCATGATTTCGGCATCGACCAGATTTTTCGCACAGCCAAGGCTGACCATTCCGACCTTTGGCCGCTGTAGTCGCTGTGGCGGCCGGCGTGTCGCCTGCGCGGGCTGCGGAACTGCCGCCGACGCGGCGGTCACTACAGAAGAGGTTTTCGCCGGTCTCACTGAGCTGTTATCCGCAAATCGGTGTCGCCGTTGGAGACGATTTTGCCGTTCTTGCGAATCTGGACGGCTTCGCGATCGAGCACGCGCACGCTGAAGCGATGACCGCGGAATTCGACCGTTCCGTCAGACGGCGAAACCCACCGCTCAAGCGCCGGCTTGGTTGGATCGTCGTCGATCGTTACCTGCATGTAGGTCCTTTTTAGGGGCGTAATGTCGATGCGATTCGGGCCATTGGCATCAATCGCTTCGTTTGCGGCCTGCGCGGCGGCGACTTCATCGGGCCGCACCGGTACCGCTCGGCGAACTTCCGGCTCGACTGCTCGCGGAGCTGGCAGGACGGGTGTTTCGACCGCAATCGCGGTGGGCACGGGCGTTGCCGCCGGGGCCGTGATGGTCGGGGCGCCTTTCACGGGTGGAGCAGTCGCCGCCACGCGACCGGGCGATTCAACCGGTAGCGCGCGCGGCGCAACAATCGCGGCCACGGCCGCGGTCGGGCTGGGGGTAGCGCTGGCCGCTGCTTCGGGCGAGTGGGGCGCGATTTGATTTAGCTTCGAGATAAAGCGCAGAAACGAGAAACCGGCGACCAGAATCGCAATCCCAATCAGGAAAGGGAGCAACGAAGGCCGAGCATTTTCGGTTCGGCGTGACGACCGGTGTCCGCGCGGTGCTTTGGGCGCCGGCGCGTCTTGTAAATAGGAATAGCCATCGACGGTAAGATGGCCGGAGGTTTCAAAAGCATCGAGATAAGACGAAACATCGACTTCGAGAAATTTGCCGTAGATTTGCAGGAACCCCTTGGCGTAAGCCAAACTGGGAAAGTTCGAAAAGTCATCCGCTTCGATCTCCGCCAGGCGCGATTGTCTAATTCTCGTTAGCCTGGCAGCTTCCTCCAGTGAAAGATTGCGCGCCTTGCGTGCTTCCTGAAATTTTCTGCCTAGTCCTTCGATGGACATTTTGTCTCTTGCCGATTAAACCGCGGCGTCGAGATCGACCAAAATCTCGCGCGGCTTCGCGCCTTCGCCGGGACCTAAAATACCGCGCTGCTCGAG
>QHRA01000134.1 GCA_003221295.1 Verrucomicrobiota bacterium
TGCCGCAGCTAGCCCTCACGGTTGTGCTTTGCATTACCTGCCTGCTCGCTGCGTTTACCGCGGCGAAACTTCTTGACTACGACATGGGCACGGCGGCTGGTCTTCTCGCCGGCGCCTTCACGGAATCGACCGTGATCGGAACCGCCAGCGACGCCATTGGGCGGCTTGCTATCTCGGCTGCGGACAAGACGAGCCTGACTAACAACATCCCGGTGGCTTACGCCGTTACTTACCTTGTCGGAACGGGGTTCATCGTCTGGTTCCTACCGAACGTAGGTCCGAAGCTGAT
>QHRA01000135.1 GCA_003221295.1 Verrucomicrobiota bacterium
CGAGCCTAAACCCGACACAGTCGTCCGCGAGGGCGATATCGTCGCGGTCCTGACCCGCTCGGAGCTTTTGATGGCGCGAGGCGCGGAGATCGGGACTGAAGTGAACGACAAGGAACTTCTCGATTTTCCGATCGAGTTCCTCGACGTGGTAATCACCAACAAATCGGTTGTCGGGAAAAGCATCGCCGAGTTGGCAGCGATGGAATTCGCCAGGGGCGTGTTTTTGAAGAAGCTGACCCGGACCGGCCAGGCCATGCCGTTTTTGCCTGAAACGCGGGTGGAACGGGGCGACCTGCTGACTCTGTTCGGTGCCGAGAGCGACGTCGAGCGCGCCGCCAAAAACCTCGGCTACGCCGACCACAAGACGGTGATGACGGACATGATCTTCGTCGGCATCGGCATCTTCCTCGGTGGCCTGGTAGGATTGCTCACCGTCGTCGTTGCCGGTCTGCCACTTACCCTCACCGCCAGCGGGGGCGCGCTCATCATGGGTCTGGTCTTCGGCTGGCTACGAGCGGTGCACCCGACGTTCGGTCGTATTCCCGAGCCTGCCATGTGGGTCTTCGACACCGTCGGGTTAACGGTCTTCATGGCTTGCGTGGGTCTCGCAGCAGGACCCAGTTTCTTTTCGGGGTTGCAGAAATCCGGGATCAGTCTCGTCCTTGTCGGCCTTGTGATCGCGGTCCTCCCGCACACCGTCGCGATCTTGTTCGGCCGATATGTGTTGAAGATGAATCCAGTCATTGTTCTGGGCGCGTGTTCCGGCGCTGGGACGATCACTGCGGCACTTCGCGCCATTCAGGAAGAGGCGGAGAGCGAACTTCCGGCCCTTGGCTACACCGTGCCCTATGCGATTGGCAATATCGTGCTTACGGCATGGGGGCCAGTCTTGGTTGCCATGATGTCGTAGGCCGCCCATGTCAGATCCCTTGATAGTCCGAACTGTGGCGCTTCCCATTTCCATTGATTTGGGAGCGACTTTTCTTTTCAGTATCACTGGAGCGATGGCGGCGATCCGGCGGCATTATGATCCTATCGGTCTGTTTGTTTTGGCCCTCGCCTGCGGTCTCGGCGGCGGTTTGCTGCGAGATGGCAGTCGGCAGTGGCCTGATCCGCGATGTCCTCGTGCGCGAAGAGCCGCTCTTATCCAAGCCCTGACAGTTCTATGTTATTGCCTCATTATTTGGCGTGGCCGGATTCACACTGCTCGCCTTCGTCTTCCACGCTCCCCTGGTACCGTCTGCCATCTTAGCGATTGCGACCACGTTCGTGTTCCGTCTCCTGGCGATCCTTTTCGACTGGAAGACCAGATCGGTCCTGCGGTCGCCAGCCTCATGAAGATAAGGCCAGAGTTCGCCAGTAATGACAGACAAGGCTCCCTTCGTAGCGAAGACTCGGAACGAACAGATAGACAAGGAACGTGCCGTCCCTATATTCCATCCACTTCAAAGCACCTGACTGACAACACCTCACCGCCATGGACTTCCTGAGTTATTTCGCCCTTGCCATCCTCTTCTTTGTCGTCTTGGTCCTCTCCTACGGGATGATCGCGATTCACGACATCCCCTATCACATGGCCCTGAAGCGGAATCACCCCCACGCCGATGCCATTCACGCGGGCGGGTGGATCAGTCTCTTTACGCTGCACGCGATCTGGCCGTTTCTCTGGATTTGGGCGACCGCATATCACCCGGAGCATGGCTATGCCGGAACGCCCCGAGGAAAAACCGACGAAGCCGGGCCGGAGGGATCCAACGCAACCTCCCGGGTGGCCGCGCTGGAAAAGAAAATTGCGGCTCTAGAAGCGAACGCATTCAAGTCCAGCGGTCCGCAATCCAAATAGTCTTCGATTATGGATTTACTTCTCATTCTTACCTATGCGGCATTCGCGTACGCCGTGTTCCGCATATTCAAGATCCCGGTCAATGGCTACAGCTTGCTCACGGCGGTGCTGGGCGGCATCGCCTTGCTCGCCACGCTCCTGCTGGGCATGAACTACAATCACCCCTTCACCAGTGAGGCGCGGTTCTACTTTAACACCACACCGATCGTTCCGGCCGTTAGCGGGATAGTGACCGAGGTGGCGGTCAAGGGGAACACGCCTCTGAAAGTGGGCGACGTTCTCTTTCGCATTGATCCCAAACCCTTTGAAAACGCGGTGAAGGCCAAGGAGGCCGCGCTGGCCGATGCGGTGCAGACAACACATCAATTGCGCGCGACGGCGGATGCAGCTCAGAAGAAATTGGAATCCTCTCTGGCGGACAGGGACAGCGCCAGGGATATCTTCGAGCGGTCGCAGAAGCTCCTCGCAAGCGGCGCCATAGCCCAGGTTCAATTCGAGAACGCCAGGAACACTTACAATGCCGCCGAGGCGACCGCGCAAAGCGCCAAGTCCGAAGCCGACCGCGCACTACTCGAGGCGGAAGCCGTCGTCGAGGGAGTCAATACCGACGTGGCACGTCTGCAGGCCGAACTCGATACCGCGAAGTTCAACCTCGATCAATCTGTCGTGCGTGCGCCGACCGACGGCACGGTCCAGCAAAACTTTTTGCGTCCCGGCATGTATGCGGCTTCGCTGCCGCTTCGGCCGGTAATGATTTTTTTGCATGATGAAAAACCGAAATTCGCGGCCGCTTTTCTGCAAAACAGCGCCCAGCGAATCGAGGAGGGCTCGGAAGCCGAATTCATTTTGCCCGCCGTGCCGGGTCGATTTTTCAAAGGCAAGATCGTCATCAGTGGCTCATACATCCCTCAAGGCCAGCTCCAACCCAGTGGCAACCTGGTGGATCCTGAACAAATCAAAGGCGAGGGACGCATCCTCGTCGCAATCGAGCCCGCGGAGGATCTCTCAAAATATCTGATTGTGCCGGGCAGCACCGCCCAGGTGGCGGTTTACACCCACCACATGCACCACCTGGCCATCTTGCGGAAGGTGCTCCTCCGCATGAAGTCGTGGACGAACTTCATTTTCGGCGACGGCCATTGACGACCAGGGTGGCTTCGGCGCACTAGCCCAATGCAGCCTGAGTCCTACGACCTCGTGGTGATAGGCGGCGGACCGGCAGGAATCTCCGGAGCGAACACGGCGAGTATATTCGGCAAGCGCGTCGCGCTGGTGGAAAAGCTTCGCGAGATTGGCGGCGCCGGGATCAACACCGGCACGATCCCGAGCAAGACTTTGCGCGAAACCGCGCTCGCGCTTTCCGGCGTGCGTTCGCGCAAGCTCTTTGGCGTGGACCTCTCGCTCAGACGCGAGGCGACCGTCGCGGATTTTATGCGCCACGAGAAAAACGTCGCGACTCGCGAACGCCGGCGCAGGGAAGAGCAACTGCGAACCTACAATGTCGAGACGTTTCATGCTGCCGCTACCTTTGTCGATCCCAATACCGTGCGCGTTGGCCCTGATAAGTTGCTGCGTGGTGACAAAATTCTGATCGCGACCGGCTCATCACCGGTGCGCCCGGCAGAGTTTCCTTTCGAGCATCCTCACGTGCATGACTCCGATGAAATCCTCGAGATCGGCTCTCTTCCAAAATCACTGGCAGTCGTCGGCGCTGGCGTGATCGGCGCCGAATATGCCTGCACCTTCGCTGCGCTGGGCGTTGCGGTGCATCTCATTGACGGGCGCGACGCGCTCCTCGGTTTTCTCGATCGCGAAATTTCCGAAAACATCCAGCGCGCGATGATCGCGGCTGGCGTGCATTTTGTCTGGAAAGAAAAAGTGACGCGTTGCGATGCGCCGCCCGTCGGCAATATAAGGTTAACACTTACTTCCGGTGCGACACTGATGGTCAGCGACGTGCTCGTCGCAGCCGGACGACAGAGCAACACCGGCGATCTTAATCTTGCCGCCGCTGGTCTCACGCCGGGCAAACGTGGCTTGATCAAAGTGGATGCGCAGTGTCGCACCGATGTGCCGCATATTTTTGCTGCGGGCGACGTGATCGGTGCGCCCGCGCTCGCCGCGACCGGAATGGAACAGGCACGGATGGCGATGTGTGTTGCGTGCGAGGTCGATTATAAAGATGTGATCGCGCCGATTCTGCCCACCGGCATCTATACAATTCCGGAAGCGAGCATGGCCGGCGAAAGCGAGGACTCGTTGAAGTCGAAAGGGATCGACTACGTTGTTGGTCGGGCGCGCTACATGGACAACCCACGCGGACAAATCATCGGAGACGAGAGTGGCTTATTGAAGCTTATTTTCGCCCGCGACGACATGCGTTTGCTCGGCGTCCACGTCGTCGGAGAACAAGCCACCGAGCTGGTGCACATCGGTCTCGTCGCAATGATGTCGGGCTCCGGGGCCGAGCTCTTTAATCGCACTTGCCTTAACTATCCAACGCTGGGCGATCTATATAAGTACGCCACCTACGAAGCGATCTTAAAACGCGACGGACTCGTCGCCGGTGAGCGCAAGTAGCCGGATCATTACGTGATGAACGAACCTCGGCCGCACGAGGCTGTCACACCGATACAACGACTCGTTAGGCCGTTCCAGGAGTTCGCAGACCTGGAAGCATCCGGTGGACTCCTCTTGATTGGCTGCACGGTGGCGGCGCTCATCTGGGCAAACTCGCCCTTTGCCGGCAGCTACTTTCATTTCTGGCACACGGACCTGATGTTCTTTCTCCTGGTCGGGTTGGAGATTAAGCGGGAGATACTGGTCGGTGAGCTGGCTTCTTTTCAAAGAGCAGTACTGCCCATCGCAGCGGCGCTCGGCGGGATGATTGTGCCAGCGGCGTTCTACCTCTTCTTCAACCATGGCGGACCGGGCGCGGCAGGTTGGGGAATTCCGATGGCCACCGATATTGCATTTGCTCTCGGCGTGCTGGCGCTCCTCGGCAGTCGGGTGCCGACCTCACTGAAAGTATTCCTCGCCGCCTTAGCTATCGCCGATGATATCGGAGCGGTGCTGGTGATCGCGTTCTTTTATACCGAACGAATTTCCTGGATAAGTCTCGGAGTGGGCGGCGTATTTTTCGTTGCCTTACTAGCCGCAAATCGCGCCGGCGTGCGACATCTTCTGATTTATGCGATTCTCGGCCTTGGTTTGTGGGTCGCGTTTCTGCAATCCGGCATTCACGCAACGGTCGCCGGAGTGTTACTCGCGATCACGATTCCGGCGCGCCAACGCACAGCTAGCCGCGCCGTTCTTACGAGCAACGAATCGCCGATGCTGCGTCTCGAGCACGCGCTCATCCCTTGGAACAGATACCTCATCATGCCGGTTTTCGCGCTGGCGAACGCGGGTGTGGCCTTGGGCAGTGGCGCGGCTCGGTCGGTAGTAGCCCCAGTTAGTCTCGGCGTTATCTGCGGTCTGGTAATTGGTAAACCAATCGGGATCGTTTTGTTTTCATGGCTGGCTATACGGACTCGGTTGGCTGGGATGTTGGATGGTATTGGCTGGTGTCAGATTGTTGGAGTTGGAATGCTGGGTGGCATCGGATTCACCATGTCGTTGTTCATCGCCAATCTGGCCTTCGGCGAGGCACCCGCGCTCGAGACAGCGAAGGTGGGTATTCTGCTGGCTTCGGTTGTCTCCGGTATTGCGGGCGCGATTGTTCTCGTGAAACGACGCTAGATTGCTCATGTCTCACTTCACACCGACGACGGGGGCATTGAACCTAACAAGCGTAACACCTATGGCTGAGAATCCCGCCCAATCGCCCTCGAAAAAATGGATCGAGCCCGTCGTGGCCGTGCTGATGGCGCTAACCACCATCTGCACGGCGTGGTGTTCCTATGAATCCGCCACATGGACCCGGCAAAGCAATCGGCTGATGAACGAATCCAACGCGCTGGAGCAACGCGCAGCGCTGCTCGAGGTGCAGGGCAACCAGGCGCTGATCGTTCACACCGCGATGTTCATGGAACTCCTCGCCGCGCAGTATGCCGGCAACGAACAGCTCGCGAGCTTTTATGCCGAGCGTTTTCCGCCCGACGTGAAGAAGGCCTACGAAGCGTGGCTGGCGCAGAAGCCATTCGAGAATCGCGCCGCCGACGCACACCCATTTGTGCCGAATCTTTACCAGGTCCGCGGCGCTGCGGAAGCGACCGCAGCGAGGGCTGACGCGGTGCGGCGGGTCGACGAGGCGCGCGAAGCAGGCAATCGCTCCGGCCAATATCTCGCCAACACCGTGCTCTTTGCTATGGTCCTATTCTTTGCCGGCACGGCGGGGAAGTTTGACCAGCCGCGAGTGCGGCTTTTTGCCGCGGCCTTCGGTGTGGCGTTGTTCGTTTTTGCCGTCGTTCGAATGCTCCTTATGCCTGCTGCCTAACGATTTCTTTCCACAAACGCCAAACCAAACATCCATGAGCGCCAATCTCGAGCAACATGCTGATCATCTTCTCGTCCTTCGCGTCGGTGGCGAGCTGAAAAAATCCGAACTTGATGCCGTGCAATCCGACTTCCTGGAAAAAATCGCCGCTGCCGGAACCGTCAAGCTTCTCGTGTTACTGGAAAATTTTACTGGTTGGGAACGCGGCGAGCAGTGGGGCGATACGGACTTTTTCTTCAGCCACCGCAACGACTTTGAGAAAATTGCCGTCGCCGGCCATCCACGCTGGGAAGCACAGGTGCTGGCGTTCATAGGTGCGGGCCTTCGCAAAGGACCGGTGAAGTTTTTTCCCGAAACAGGCGAGCCCGAGGCGCGCGCGTGGCTGGCCGAGTGAGCGTTAAGAGCCGCCATCAATCCAACATTATTA
>QHRA01000136.1 GCA_003221295.1 Verrucomicrobiota bacterium
TTTTATTCTACCGACGCTATATAACGTATTCGAGCGATCAACGCGGCCCGCGCCGCACTCGTTACCTGATCCCGCATCGACGAAAGAAGTCTATGTGTAAGTTTACTAGACTGAAACGTACGAACGATGTGGAAAAAAAGCAGAGAGCTGGCGAAGTCATTCAAGCGCGAGTTAGCGGTTTATCGGCGCGTGTTTGCGGATCCGCGAACGCCGGTCAGCGCCAAAGCATTCCTCGGTTTGGCGCTTGGCTATCTCTGCATGCCGTTCGATTTGATTCCCGATTTCATCCCCGTGCTAGGTCAGCTCGACGACGCCTTCATTGTGCCTGCATTGGTTTACGCCGCCGTGCGATTGATTCCGCAAGAACTAGTGGCCGAACATCGAGCAAATGTTTTAGCAGATTACGCGCGTAATAAGCTCGACATCCATATGTCTGAGTATCACGAGGATTCACACGCCGGCCACTCGCGCGCTCCCGCGAGTTTCAATAACGCCTTTGCAATCGGCGTTGCGTTGAACGCCGGCTACGTTGTCTTTGAAGCGATTTTCGGATTACTCGGCCATTCGCTGGCGTTGGTCGCGGACGCGGGTCACAACCTCAGCGACGTGCTCGGCCTCTTGCTCGCCTGGGGCGCGAGCGCGATGGCCAAGACTTTGCCCACAAAGAGAAAAACCTACGGACTCCGCGGCACGTCCATTCTAGCGGCATTGTTTAATGCGATCTTTCTCCTTGTCTCGGTCGGTGCCATCGCGTGGGAAGCTCTGCGGCGCTTCAACAATCCCGCCGAAGTCGCAGCGCGAACCGTCATCTGGGTTTCGCTGCTCGGTATCGCAATCAATACCGCGACTGCGCTGATGTTCATGTCTGGCCGCAAAGGCGATCTCAACATCCGCGGCGCTTTTCTGCACATGGCGGCGGACGCCGCGATCTCGGCCGGAGTCGTCATAGCTGGACTGGCAATTCTATTCACAGGCCGGCACTGGATCGACCCGATCGTTAGTCTGCTGATCTGCGCCGTGATCGTTTGGGGCACATGGGATTTACTGCGCGAATCGGTGAACCTCGCGCTGCAAGGTGTCCCGAAAGATGTCGATCTTGACGCAGTCGAGAAGTATTTGAGCGCGCTTCCTGGAATTGCAAAGGTGCACGATCTGCACATCTGGGCGATGAGCACGACGGAAATCGCGCTGACGGCGCATTTGGTAAAACCAGACGGCCGGCTCGACGACCCGCTGATCGATCAAATTCAACACGAGTTGCATGACCGATTTGGTATCGAACACATGACAGTGCAGCTTGAATGCGGCACGTGTGACCGGACATGCCTACAAGAATCGAAGACCATCGTTTAGAACAACTAGCCGTGTCTCAGCCGCGCGAACGTGCTGACGATGTGCGACTCGCGCTGCTGCTGACATACATCACGTTAGGTTGGATGACGATCGAGGGAGCAGCGTCGCTTCTCCTTGGTTGGGCCTCGAAAAGTCTTCTACTCGAAGCATTCGGCTTCGACAGTATTATCGAACTCTTCAGTGCGAGCGTTCTATTGTGGCGGTTGCGAATAGAGGCAAGCGGACGCGCGGATGAGGCGCGAGTTGAAGCAGTGGAACATCGTGCGTCTCGATTGGTTGGTTATACTTTGTATTTCCTCGTTGCCTACGTTGTCTTCAATTCGGCTTACGGGATTTTCATCGCCCACCGGGTCACAGACACGCATGAAAGCGCGTGGGGAATCCTGATCGGCCTGGTGGCAAAAATCGGTATGCCGATTCTGGCCGGGTATAAGCTAAAAGTTGCCGCTCGCCTTAACTCCGGAGCGCTTCGCGCTGACGCTATCGAAGCGATTGTATGCGGCTACTTATCAATCGTCCTAATGGTCGGACTTGCCGCAACGCGGATTTTGGGTTGGTGGTGGCTCGACAGCGTGGCAGCGCTGGCCCTGATTCCGTTCTTGATCAAGGAAGCTCGCGCCGCAATTGAAGGCGAAGACACGTGCTGCTCAGCAGAGCATTAAGATTCTGAAATAGATAGTTGACCTTGGATACGACTCTAGGGTTTAGAGAATGAGTATAAGGATTGAAAGAGGTGAATTGATCACGAAACGGGCGAAAGCTGCTTTGCTCAGCAGCAGCCCGGTTCTCGGACGCAGCGGCAGGCGAGGACTCCGACTAACGCGCCGATGGTGGGTGCGAGAAGATAAACCCAGAGGCTTTGCAGGTGGAGACCGACGACAGCCGGCGCGAGCGAGCGCGCTGGATTCATCGATGCGCCGCAGATCGGGCCGGCAAACAATGCTTCCAATCCAATGACGGAGCCGACGACGATTCCCGCGGTGATTCCCTTTTCCCGCGCGCCGGTGGAGACGCCAAGAATAACAAACATCAATAGCGCGGTCAGGATCAGTTCAAGAATGAAAGATTGGAGTAGCGGACCTGCGGGAATGGTTGCTCCCAATGTGATATTAACCGGAAAAAGCAAGCGCAAGATAACGCTTGCCAGGAAGGCACCGGCGCATTGACTCACGATATAAGGCAAGACCTTGTCTGCATCGAATCGGCGCGCCGCCCAAAAGCCAATTGTGACCGCGGGATTAATATGCGCCCCAGAAATGTCTCCAAGGGTATAGACCATGGCCAGGACGATCAGGCCGAAGGTAAGCGCAATCCCAACATGGGAGACACCTCCGCCCGTGACTTCGTCAATCACGATCGCGCCGGTCCCTGCGAAGACCAGGGCGAAGGTACCGAAACATTCGCCAGCGAGTTTTTTCGCCATCCCCATTTACATCGCCGCGGTTTGCAAGCACACCTCTTCGCACCACTGCTCAATCTTCGCCCGGATTTCGTCGCGAATAAGGCGGGCTTGTTCGAGTTTTGCGGTTTCGCTGCCCTGCATCTCCGACGGATCGGGGAAACTCCAGTGCAATCGTGTCGCGGGGCCCGGAAAAATCGGACATTTCTCCGCGCTGGCTTCGTCGCACACGGTGATGACATAGGCAAATAGCTGGCCAGATACGAACACATCGAAGACAGCCTGGGTCTTCTTTTTCGAAATATCAATCCCGGCTTCCGCCATCACCTGCACAGCGAGGGGATTAAGCGCGCCCGGTTCAAGACCGGCGCTTTGTGCTTCGAAGTATTCGCCACAGGTGTGATTCAACCACGCCTCGGCCATCTGGCTGCGAGCGCTGTTGTGAACGCAAATGAAGAGAACGCGCTTTTTCATCCTCATAAGGTACCGCGAAGCCGTAGGAATGAAAAGCCGGGCGTGGCGATGTCACCTAATTTTCACACGATTCAAAGGAGCAGGCACCCGGGCTTTTCAACCCGGGTGCCGCTCACTTATCTCCCTCACGCAGTTGGGGGCTGGGAAATTTTTGTCCCCTGGCACACCCATTAATCTTGCTTTGTAACAACCCGGCGGAGATGGCGTGACGAATCGGTGAAATTTCGGATTGTTCCAGGCTCTCAATCACCACTGGTGAGCCTTCCCTCTTCGTCACACAATCTTAACAAAACTGTTTTTGCATGATCTAGCGCGTGCTTTGTATGTTTTGGCGTCGTTGATGAATTCGGTCGCTCCGCCGCGTTTCCAGTTCGAGACGTTTAACCCTAGAGAGGAAGGATCAACCCGGGTGCGTACCGCCTGGATTTCCGATGTGCATCTGGGCACACGCGCGAGTGGCGCTGCCCGATTGCTCGATTTTCTGCGCGAATACGATTTCCAAATGCTCTATATCGTGGGCGACTTAATCGACATCTGGCAGATGCGCCGCAGCCGTTACTGGCCGCAACAGCACAACGACGTCATCCAAAAAATTCTGCGCAAAGCGCGCAAAGGCACGCGCGTCATCTACATCCCGGGTAACCACGATGAGATGATCAGCTCCTTTTACGGCGCCTATGGCGACATCACCATTCAGAAGCACGCCATTCATCGGACCGCAGATGGCCGTCGCATTCTCGTTATCCACGGACATGAGCTCGACACCGTGGTGCAAAACGTGAAGTGGCTGGCTTTCCTCGGCGATGCCGGATACCAGTTCCTGCTCTCACTCAATCCGGCGATCAATTTCTTCCGTCGGCGCTTCGGCCTTGGTTACTGGTCACTCAGCGCCTACGTCAAACAACAGGTCAAAGATGCGGTTAGCTTTATCGGGAAGTTCGAGGCGGCGGTGGTTAAATACGCGGAACGCTATCGGGTGGACGGCGTTCTTTGCGGGCACATCCACAGCGCCGCTATCCATAAACTTGGCAATGTCACCTATTACAACTGCGGCGATTGGGTCGAGACCTGTTCGGCCTTGGTCGAGCACCTTGATGGTCACATTGAAATTGTGCGCAAACTCGACGGGCGCACACTTGCGCCCGCTGTCCGTCCGGCGCCCTTGGCCGGTGTCATGGCATGAAAAAGGGAAAGCAGCGCGACGAAAAGAAACAAGAGACTTCGCCCGTCCGTCACTTGCAACTGGAGTTACAAAAGTTGCGTCGCGAGCTGCGCACTACCGCGCGCGTTTACACCCGACGACTCGAACATGAATTGATCGCAGCGACCGATGCGCTTGGCCGTTACGCGCCGGCAGAAAAATTGACGCGTGAACAGCTCTATCGTGTCCGCGATTTCGCCATCATGGTGCGGCAACGCCGGCTGCGACCCGAGAAAGGTCGCCGGAAGGATTTGCGAAGAATCGACAGCCTGATTTCCGATCTCCGGCCGCTGATCGATGATCAATAGACCCCAATCTCACAAATATCTGGAGGGGCGAGCTCGGGCGAGCCCACGCTGGTCATAAGCGTCGCAGGAGCTCCGCCGTCCATTTCCCGAAACCACGCCTCTAATGTTCATGAGATGGCTGATCGCTCATAAGCTGCCGGCTTCACTCATTCTCGCGATGGTTCTCATCGCGCTGCGGCAGCTTGGTGCCTCAACCGCGGCCGAAATTGTTGTCAGCATTCCCGATCAAACCCTGGCCCTGCTCGATGGGGACCGAGTAATAACGCGCTATCGCATTTCTACTTCCAAGTTCGGCAATGGCGACAATGTTGGCAGTTATCGGACGTCACTCGGCACGCTCTTTGTGTCCGGAAAATTTGGTGACCATTTGCCGGCTGGCACGGTGATAAAAAATCGCGCGCCTACGCGTGAAATTATCGGCGCCGATGCGCCGAATCGTGATGCCATCATTTCGCGGGTGATCTGGTTGCGCGGAATGGAACGGCAAAATTCGGCTTCGCACGACCGTTGCATTTACATTCATGGCACACCCGAAGAACGCCACATCGGCAAGCCTTTCAGCTTCGGTTGCATTCGGATGCGGTCGCGGGACGTGATCGCGCTTTACGATCGGGCGCACGTCGGGTTGCATGTCACCATCAGCGAAAAATCAATCGATGCGCTGCTGCCGCAGGAGAAACCGACGCTGCTGAGCCGCGCCGACTAGTTGGCCGGCAACGTTCAACGGGCAAGATGCCCGTTGGCCCCACAGCCAAGATGGCTGTGCTACAGCACTGCCTTCGAAAATTTCGGTGGGAAAAGCCAAAGCAATTTGCCGGAGGTAGACCCGCGATTTACCTCCAGCAGCGCTACGCCGGCCTTCGATAACTTCACTTCTCCGCCGGTGAGCTCCTTGATCACTTCGGAAAACTCGGGCTCGTGACCAACTACCATGACGCAGTCGGCGCCGGCCTTGGCGAGCAGACGGCGCAATCGTTCGACGTTGAACCCGTGGGCCAACGCGGGCTCGGTTTTTAATTCGATCCCTAGACGCTCGGCCACGATCTCGGCAGTTTGCGAGGCGCGCGGGAGCGGGCTGGTTAAAATCGCGTCCGCAGAAAATTTGAGACGTTCGAGAAATTTGGCGACGCGTTTCATTTCCTTGCGTCCACGTTCCGTTAGCGGCCGCTCATCGTCGGGCTTGTTCCAATTCGGCCAATCGGCTTCACCATGACGGAGAAAACAGAGCTTCATGATTACGGAATAAGAATAGGAACAGGATTAAGATTAGGAGGAAGAGACCGAATCCTATTCTTACTCATATTCCTATTCCTAATCTCCTCACAAAATCGTCCACTTTGGGCGGCGCGTGCGGGCGTGATTTTGCCAGACGCGCTGGCCGCCGAGGTAAGCGTTGCGATTGTGACCCAGCTCGACGCCTGGTGGCAACTGCTCGAGCAACTTCGCGTTGCCGCCGCCGAGCACGATGTAGTCGACGACAAAAGCGCGTTGCAACTGAGTAAGAATGCGCTCGACATCTTCTTCCCAGATTTTCCGTCCAATCTGTTTCAAACCTGTTTTGCCGACGCGATCTTCAATTGTGCCCTCGGCAAGATAAGGCAGCTCGCTTAGCTCGAGCGAAAGGACAATGCCATTCCAAACCAGCGCCGAACCAAATCCAGTCCCAAGTCCGATGAATAGCATTCGCCCCCCGCGATAACTGCCGAGCGCTTGCATGGCGGCGTCATTGATGACACGCACTGGTTTGCCAAAGGCTTTTTCGAGATTGAAGCGCGTCCAGCCTTTGCCGAGATTCTTTGGATCGGTAAGGATGCGGCCGTTCCTGACTGGCGCGGGAAAGCCAACCGAGACGACATCGTATTTCCAGTCATCGAGTTTGCCGCGGAGCATCCCGTGGAGCTGGCGTGGAGTAAGGCCAGGGCCGGAACTGAATTTGCGCCGTTCTTCTCGCGAGAACATGGCCTTGACGTTGGTGCCGCCGATGTCGACGACAAGAACCTTTTTCATGCGCGCTTGCGCTGGTCACGCTTCGCCTTAATCGGTATCAACTTCACGCCGCTTTTAGCCTGCAACTCCGCGGCCGCCTTGCGGGCCTGGCGCGAACGTTCCCGAAAATGCAGTTGTGCCTGCGACCGGGCCGCGCCCTCGGCCGGACGCAGCCGCACATAACTGCCATCGGGCTGCAACTCGCGCGCTTTTACCTGATCATTGAGGAGACTAGGCAAAATATCGTTCACCATTTCTTCGCGCGGTCCGGGCGCATCGATGGGGAAAGCAATTTCGACCCGCCGGTAAAAATTACGGGGCATCCAATCCGCGCTGGAGAGATAAATGTCGGCCTGGCCGGCGTTTTCAAAATAGTAAACGCGGCTGTGCTCGAGAAAACGTCCGACGATGCTGATGACACGAATGTTTTCACTCAGGCCCGGCACTCTCGGTCGCAGACAACAAATCCCGCGGACGATGAGATCGATTTTCACGCCCGCAGCCGATGCTTCATAGAGTTTCTCGATGATATCGTCGTCAACGAGGGAATTTAGTTTGGCGATAATGCGTGCCGGTTTCCCGGCGCGGGCGTGGTCGCGTTCGCGTTCGATGAGCTTGATCAGTCGTTCGCTGAGATCAAAGGGCGCGACCATTAATTTTTTCAGGCCGGGATAACCGGCAAGACCGGTGAGGGTATTGAAAGCGATGGCGACTTCCTCGGTTAATTCCGGAGCGCATGTGAGCAAACTGAAATCGGTGTAAATGCGCGCGGTGCGGTGGTGATAATTGCCGGTGCCAAGATGGACATATTGCCGGAGGCGATCGGAATCGCGTCTGACCACGAGCAACGCTTTGCAGTGCGTTTTCAATCCGACCACGCCATAGACAACATGCGCGCCTGCTTCCTCCAGCTGACGGGCCCAGCGAATATTGGCGGCTTCATCAAAGCGCGCGCGCAATTCGACCAGGGCGGTGACCTGCTTGCCGTTGTTGGCGGCTTCGATCAACGCCTCGACTATGGGCGAATCACCGCTCGTCCGGTAAAGTGTAATCTTGATCGCGAGCACCTGCGGATCGGTTGCCGCGCTCTCGATAAAGCGGACAACGGGATCGAAACTTTCGTAGGGATGATGCAACAAAATATCCTGTTTGCGCATGACCTCGAAAATGTCGGCCTGCGGCAGCAGGGCCGGATCGGTTGCGGGTTGAAAGGGCCGGTCTTTTAATTTCGCGAAGGCATCGTTCGTCACCAGCGGCATCAGATGCGTCATCGAAAGCGGGCCATCGAGCTTGTAGAGGTCGGCCTCCTGCAAATCGAAAAAGGCGAGGAGCAAATCGCGGAAATCACGGGGGCAATCCGCTTCTACTTCGAGACGCACGGCATTGCCGCGACTGGAGCGCCGCAGTTCCTGTTCGATTGTGCGGAGCAAATTTTCCGCTTCTTCCTCGTCGATGTAGAGATCGCTGTTGCGGGTGACGCGGAAAGCGTGCACGCCATCGAGCATCAGGCCGGGAAAGAGTTCGGCGATGTAATGTTTGATCAGCGAGGCGAGGTAAATGTAATCCCAAGGCTCGTCATCGCCTTTAACACGGGGCATCAAAATTAAACGCGGTACCACCCGCGGCACCTGCACAATGGCGAGGAGCGGGTCGCCACCCTGATGTGCCCTTGCGCGCACCAGCAAATTGTGACTTTTGTTCAAAAGTTGCGGGAACGGATGGCTGGCGTCGACCGCTAGGGGCGTCAGCATTGGAAAAACTTCTTCCTGAAAATACCGTTTTGCCCAGGCAGCGCGTTTCCCGGTTAACTGGGCGACGTCATGAAGGCGAATGCCGCTCTTGGCCAGAGCCGGCATCAGTTCCTTGTTCCAGAAATCGTATTGGGTGGCGACCAGTTCGTGCACCAGTCGCTGAATGGCGTTAAATGTCTCCGTCGGCGACATTCCATCGGGCCCAACGTCGCTGGTCTCGCTTTGGATTTGTTGTTTGATGCCGGCGACGCGAATCTCGAAGAACTCATCGAGATTGTTGCTGAAGATGGTCATGAACTTGACCCGCTCGATCAGCGGCTGGGTCGGATCCTGCGCTTCCTCCAGAACGCGCCGGTTAAATTCCAGCCAGCTCAGCTCGCGATTAATGAAATTGGCCGGATCGGAAAAATCGCGTTCCGGCTGGATCGCCTCCGGCAGGAGCGCCAGCTCATCCGTCGTTACTGCGGCAGCAGAAGTTTGCATTTGATTTCAGCGCTTCCCCTAAAATTTACCTAATCAGCGCTGAA
>QHRA01000137.1 GCA_003221295.1 Verrucomicrobiota bacterium
TCGGCGCTTGCTGCGCTTCGACGTTGTGCTGATCAATGGTGGCGATGGCGACCTGGTGGTCGGCAGCCCGACCGATAAGAAGAATCCGTATCGTTCCGTGTTCGTCTATTCACCGTGCCACAATCATTACCACATCGATGGTTTTTCCAATTATCAGTTGCTCAACTTGGATGGCACCGTCGCGGCGCAAGGACACAAGCAAGCGTTCTGTCTGGAAGACCTGCTCAAGTACACGAATGACAACAAGAGCAGCGGTTACACCTGCGCTTTCCAGGGCATTACAACCGGCTGGGCGGATTGGTATTTCAAACAACTTAGCGGGCAATGGATCGACATCACCGGGGTGCCGGAAGGCGATTACATTGTACACGTCGAGATCAACGCGGCGCATACCTTCCCTGAAGGGGCGAACCGCTACACGAACGTGATCGAAACCACGATTCACGTGCCTGATCCGCGCAACAAAGTGACGATCGATAACTCGCCCGCAGCAGTAGATTAGTAAACGAATCGCAAAGTTTTTGGTCGACAACGATGTCGATCTTATTTGATGTCGATCTTCGCCCATGGATCGTAAGCGGGTTACGATGGGCTCGGGAAAAAGGATGGAAAATGGGGTCGCGTCTAAACATTTAACTCCGAACAACTCTGAGCAAGCTTTGGGCAGGCTGACCGGCCTTCGCTAGGCTTCGGCGTGGCAGGTCCGCTTTCGTCCCGCACTTGCGGGACTTCCATCTACGCCAACCAGCCTTCGCGTACAGCTACGGCGAGTCCAGAGGCTACGACGTGACGAGTCAGCGTGACGGGCCCGCTTTCGCCAACTCTGATGTCAAAAATTAAAGCGCCTTAGCGGAAGATGGACTCCAGCGGCAGGCCAGGATCGAGGTTTTTTGTAGCCAGCCACTCGCGGTTAAAAAGCGTCGACTGGTACTTGTGCCCTGAGTCGCAGAGAAGCGTGACGAGTGTCTGGCCTCGGCCACGCTCTTTCGCGAAACGGACAGCACCGGCGACGTTGATCCCGCTGGAAAGTCCGAGGAACAGACCTTCTTCGCGCAGAAGCTGGTAGACGATCGTCAACGCAGTTTGGTCATCGATGCGGTAAGCTTTATCAACCGTGATGCCTTCAATGTTTTTCGTCACACGTCCTTGCCCGATGCCTTCTGCAATCGAGTCTCCGTCGTTGGTATCAGTGTTGCCATTGGTGAACCAGGACCACATGGCAGCGCCATAGGGATCAGCGCACACCGCGGCAACATTGGGATTTTGTTCCTTCAGGTAAAGTGACGCGCCCGCCAGTGTGCCGCCGGTGCCGACCGAGGCAATAAAGCCGCTCACCTCGCCGCTGGTTTGTTTCCAGATTTCCGGGCCAGTGCTGCGGTAGTGGGCTTCACGATTAGCCGTGTTGTCGAACTGGTTCGCCCAAAACCAGCCACGCTCCTCAGCAAGCCGTCGCGCGATGTGATTGTAATTCTCCGGATCCCTGTAAGGCTTCTCAGGCACGGCGATCACCTCCGCGCCGAGCGTGCGCAGCAGACTCAATTTTTCGGGCGACTGAGTTTCGGGAATGACGATGACTATCTGGTAACCTCTGGCGTGACCAATCACGGTAAGACCGATCCCCGTGTTACCGGCGGTGCCCTCGATAATCGTTGCCCCTGGTTTGAGCAAACCTTGTTGCTCGGCATCGGTGATGATCCCGTAGGCCGCACGATCCTTTACCGAGCCGCCGGGATTCACGAATTCCGCCTTTCCCAGAATCTCACAGCCGGTCAGTTTGGATAGATGACGCAATCGAATCAACGGTGTGTTACCTACGTATCGATCAACGCCTTGGTAGCGTACAATGCTCATAATACCTCGATAACATTTACCGAATTCTTATGCGAACGCCCGAAATGTGAGCTGATCGACCCTCGAGCCGACCTTGCTTCGAAAGTCCGCCGGAACATGCGATATCGCTCGATCGCGACTTTGTGCCTTTTCGGAATCGCCTCGCTCGTCGCCTTGAAATATCCCTTCCTCGGTCTTGGAATTTGTTGTTTCTGCCTGGTGGGTTATCTGAGGCCAGGTGCGCCAGGCGCAAATTGATCGCGATGCGGCGGGGTGCCAAAAATCAGCGTCCGGCATGGGCCCGAATTTTTTGGGCGATTAAGGGCACACTTTAGGGTAATTTTACAGCGTACCATGTTTGGATCTACCGCAAAATCGCCTTCTCCGATTCCTTCCAACGGTGCTGCTCAGTCGTTTTACTGCAGCTGGAAAGCGACCTGAAAGTGTGCTTTCCGAAGGAGTATCGATTAAAGGCGATGTGACTTTCGGGAGTGAGCTGGTGATTGACGGCGAAGTGGAGGGCACTATCAAGTCGACCGGTGTACTGACAATCGGTCAGCACGCTCATATCCGGGCCGAGATTAGCGCGGCCACGGTGGTTGTCCATGGAACAGTCGACGGCAACGTTTTCGCTTCCGACCGATGTGTGTTGGAAGCCGGTGCCACAGTTCGTGGTGATGTCGAAGCTCCCCGTCTGGCCGTTGACGAGAACGCCAGCTTTCAAGGCAGCGCGAAGATCATTAGCCGGCGCAGTTAGGCAGACGCTGTTCCAGTGGGAAGCAGACGGGGTCGCGTCTTAACTCCGAAAGCATTCGCGAGCCCTGCATTTAAGATTTGATTCGACAGCTGACGTCGGGGAGCTGTTCCTGGACGACCTTTAATTTCAATCGCGCCGTAAGACTCGACTGGTTAAACCAGTCAAGTTTGCACAACTGGGGCTGGAAAAAATGCGGTTAGTCCTCACTTTTTGCACAAGCCCACGAGCAACGCTTGCAGTTATCAGATAAAAACGGGGAGCGAGGAGCTCGGAGCAGGGGAAGGAGACCACAAGTCAGCAGATCAGAGATCAGAAGTCCGAAGGATGGAAGACCTCCAAGCCGCTCTGGCGAATCGCTACGAGGCTGGTAGTGTGGCAAGCGCGGGCAGCGAACGAGGTTCAAAAACTCAAATGCAGATCTCCAAGCCAGCATTAGCTTCGCACGGCTTCTGGATCATTTTGGCGATCGCCTTCTGCATCAGCATCGGCATACTGATCGGGCTTCACGGCGGCCTGCATAACGAAGCCGGCGCGATATACGATTCCAGCGGTGGGAGGCACCCAATGGCAGGGGCAGAAGAGATTCGCTTGTATGGCGCATTTGTTCTCCTAGGCATCCTGGGAGTGATAGCTCTTGCCACACTTGCTCGTTTTGTGGGCGGGATTTTTCCACCGCGCCGGAAACACCATAGCTCTGCCCCGCCATCAAAGGTCTGACCAAATTAGGGGACAGAACGTGGAGTCTGTCCTGACTACTATTAGAAGCTAGGAGATGGGAGCTGGGAAAGGGAAAAAGCTGAAATACTGAAAAACTGAAATCGCATCTGATCTGAAGCGCTAAAATTGCGGAACAGATTCGCGGGCCTTCTTTTCCTTGGCTGCTTTTAACTGAGCTTCGTATTCGCGCGCAATCGGTGACTCAATCCGAACGATAAGATTGCTTCGAAGCCATAGAGTCGCTGTCTGCCAACAGGACAAGAAATGGTCCAATCTTGGCAAGATGTTGCGCGCGCACACGCTTCAAGAGACCGATCTTGAAACTATGAAAGAACTCATTAACACAATCGTCCAGAAAACTGGAATCAGTCAGGAAGACGCACAGAAGACTGTGCAAGTGGTGCTTGGTTTCTTGAAAACCAAAATGCCGGCACCGGTCGCGGCCCAATTGGATTCATTCCTCAGCGGAAGCGGGCGGCCACAGGAAACCGGTGATTTCCTGAAAAGCAAGGTCGAGGGGGGAGTCCTTGCCGGGAAAAGTTAACCGGTAACCTATCAACGGCACGCTTGCCTGCTCCCGCGACAGCGCCTCTGACTGGCAAGGGTGTCCGTCGATCTTGAGGGTCCATTTGGGACTGGAGCTATTTGAAGCAACAAAAAGGATCTCATGACCTCAAAAATTACTAGCCGCGCAGCGTGTCTGGCGGAACTCGCTTCCAATCCCAAATCCTTCTCCAATTGTCCAGACTTGCACGGTGGTGTTTCGGACTTACCAGGAGATATTCGTCCAAAAGGAAAGGCTTGCATCGCTCGGTTAGGCTTCGGTCGAATACGTGCACGTCAACAACCCGATTCCGAAAGTTTCGGGGAACCGAATTTCGCGCTTTAGGGCAGGATTCGCGCTTTGAATCCTTTGCGAACACGGACCCTAGACTTGAGCAAGAAATTTTTCTCACCCTCTTGTATAGCGGAGCCCGCCTTTGCGCAGAGCGGGTATGCCCACCCAGGAGGGTGGAGGGTGTCGTTGACTTCGCTGCAACCGTCAACCCCGTACTCAAACCGACGTCGGACCCTGAGCCCATGGAGCAGATAAAACCTAACTACTTCGGAGGCGCGAATTTCGAAGCCCGCACAGTCAAGGACATCATCGAGCCTGCGAAGAGCATTCCTAATAACGTTTCTGTAAGGGCGGCTTTAGACCAAATGCAGGCGCAGGCAACCGATTCGTCACCTGTAGTCGATCAATGCGGCGAATTATTGGGTATCCTGTCGAAAAACAAAATGAATCGGAACGTGGGCGGTTTCGGACACGACCCCAAGACAGAACCGGTAGAAGCACACATCGAAAAAAACAATGCCTATTGCTTCGAAGACCAGACGATTGCGGAGGCGGAGCAAATGATGCTCAACGCAAAGCTCGGCGAAGTTTTTGTGGTAACCCGCGAAAAGTTGCTGGTAGGAACGATAAATATTGAAGCAATTGCACAGGAGGGGGGGTCGCGTTTCAAAGGGCGTGTTGCCCAAATCCCAAGTCATTCTTACGCCGCGTCGCCGGTCAGGCACGGCACCATTTGAGGTGCGATTAAACCCTTCTATCATTCCGAGCGGAGTCGAGGAATCTCTCATT
>QHRA01000283.1 GCA_003221295.1 Verrucomicrobiota bacterium
GCGAGAGCTTTGCGAAGATCCACTGGCAGTGTGGCCTCTGATTCTTCTCCAGCCGGCTTAGACTTCGTTTTGTTCATTTATTGATACTCTGAAATAAAATAAACTTAAATCTTGATTGGTTTGCGAATCTATTTATCTGCGACAGTTGACCCCTAACGAGAAAAAGATCAGCCAGCGCGCGAATTGCAAGTGGGCTTTCATGAAGGTGTGAATCCTACGCATGTGAACAGTCCGCGGTTCGCCGCAACGTCTGGTTAGCCCGATTCGAATGTGCCCCGAAGCTTAAATCTCTTCTATCGCGCAACAGCGCCCAGAAGCCTCCCCATAGCGCTACGACAATGAAGACGTCCGACCACTTGTCCGGATCTTGAGTTGCGCCGGGGATGCGGAAAGAGTTGAGAACGGGCGGTAGGTGAATTGTTACCGTCCAGAGCGCGAACATCAGTCCCACACCTAAAGCCGCCCATCGTTGCAGAAATCCAGTGGCGAAGCTTACGCCCGCGGCTATGAAGGCGACGCCGAAGAAAACAGTCCAGAACCAGTGCCACGGAATCCAGCCGGGCACCATGCTGGCAATGAAGGTGAGAACCTGAAAATGGGCGATGCCAAAGACGATGAGCGCAAATGCAAGAAGATAGCGGCTCGCCCTGTGAAGCCATCTCGGAATGCCGCCCAATCCAGGCGCGAGCCACGCTAGGCTGCCAATGGCGATTGGTTCGAGCACATTGGTACGCCACTCGGCGCTCATGAGATTGGGACGTCGCGGCACGTCAAACGCGAGTCCGCAGAGTAACATCAGAGCACCGAGTGTGATGGAAGATACCACCAAGGTGCGTTGAAAAAGAAGGCCTGCCCCGCAGAGGATAAACATTGCCCCGACGAGGTAGGCCAAACTCGGAATAGCCGGCAGCCACGGAATCACTGGCACAACCTTATGATCGGAGAGGTACGAGCAGATCAATGTTTCTACGCCTATCCCAATTATCGCCAACGAAAAGAGCAGGCGACCAAATCGTCCCATAATACATTGCGCGCACACACGCGTAGTGCTGTCTCGGCTCACCGGCCTGCGTAAAGCAACTTGTTATGGCAGCATCGGGCCACCGCGGAATGCTAGGAACTCCGGACCACCATTACCTTGCGTACCCTCATCTGTGGGATTCTCGTTGTTTCCGCACTGGCGTCCGTCGCGAAGAGCGTTCGGTTCCTTTGATCGAACGCAATCGTGCGCTCGAACTACGCGGCACGCGGGCCATCCATCCAGGCCCGCGAGCCACAAAACGCCGACCCAAAGGGCCCCGATGCTCAACTCAGCGCGCCGGCATTGCATCTCCCCACGCCGAGGGCGATGAGTTGAGTGGAGTGACTCGCGACGGGGAAGCGAACGCCTTCATTTCCGGGCCTGCCGCATTTGTCGGCGGTGTGCCTGTGACGCGAGCTATGATTCCGTGGGCAATCCCGGAAGCATCAACGTAACGACCACAGATAAGTCCCTGGTCATTGATTCCGTTAAGTGATGTAAAGGTCGATCCGGGATAATCGAAAGTGAAAAATTGGTTTGGCGGGACAAAGAAGAGTCCATGAGTCGCGCCTGAGCTGTCCGCATATCTGCCCACCACCCAGTTCCGATCATTAAGTCCAAACAGGACTGTCCCAACGGAGCCCGAAGGATCGATCG
The DNA here is from genome assembly GCA_003221295.1 of Verrucomicrobiota bacterium. GTDB lineage: Bacteria > Verrucomicrobiota > Verrucomicrobiia > Chthoniobacterales > UBA10450 > AV69. Next base: position 1,679 of record QHRA01000283.1, read on the forward strand.
GGAAGTGCAGCGTCCCATTGGCATCCCGGTAGTACCCGTGAAGGATTCCTGCGCTGTCTATATAGTATCCCACCACCAACCGCTTTGAATCATTGATGTCGTAAGCAAGGGTCGCGACAGCTGCCGGGACGCTAAACAACGTTAAGGTTCCGCCAACGCTGACGAACGCCTGCTGAATCCCGCTGCCATCAATAAACGTGCCGGCAAAGTCGGCGGGATTGTTTATCCCAAGCACAGCGGTGAAGACCGCGCCGGGAACATCGTATTCTGTGAAGGTTCCGCCCGACAGGAAAAACCCGTGATCGTTGCCATCGCTGGTGGCGTAGTCACCGCAGACTGTGCGTGAGTTATTGATGCCTCGTCCTTCGGTAAAACCCACGGTATCGTTAGGGTCGACGATCGGGTCGCTAAAGCTACCATCGCTGAACCGGACAAAAGCTCGCGTCACCCCGTTCGAATCGACGAAGACGCCAACGACGTCGCCTCTTTCGTTAATCTTTTGCGGCAAGGTCGAATTTCCGGCCCCGGGATAATCAAAAGTCACGATGACTTCGATAGAGCCCGAGTTCGCTGCTTGCTGAGCGAACGTCCCCATCAATGGGAACACGAACAGAACTGCCAGAATGCTGATAAATATCTGTTTTGGTTTCATGATCCTTATTGCCTCCTTAATTGAATTTCCATTCCTAAAACGCGGATGTGGCAACAGCACAATGCCCAGTTGGCGAATTTCGATGTGACCAGTTTGCGTGTTATCTGGGTTCACTGTTAACGGCAGCATCTCATCTTGAGAAAGCATCCTCAGGATGCGAAAATCGCGTCGTGAAGATGAATGGCGCGATGGACGGGCGCAGCGTCTCATCCGTCCCAAGGCACCGGCGGCGGCGTCTAGTCATGTCGTTCGAAATGTT
>QHRA01000198.1 GCA_003221295.1 Verrucomicrobiota bacterium
GAGCAGTATGGTCGTTGCAACGAAACGGAGCCGCCGCGGTGCACGCGCTTTTTCTTGTTAGGGTCGGAAGGATCAATCTGCCTCGGAGCCATTTGATTCGTGGGTGCGCCCCCGCCTTCAATTTGCTGATGTTCTCGATCGGATTGGCGCCTTCCCGGCATCCGAACGCACTCGAAAGGAGCTGTTGGTCGGCGCGTTACCCCCGCCAGGCCGGCGGGCACATCAGCTCTTGATTAGCAGAAGTAGGATCTTACTCGTTCTTTACCAGAGCGAGGTCCTCTCCCTGCCACACCGCAGTAAAAGAATAGGTCTCCCCTTGCTTCACAGTTATGGTCGCGTTCCCCGGATGCGAGTCCTCACGATTTGGAGAAACCACCGCGGAGATGACGTGCTTGCCGGGAGACAAATAGCCATCGTAATTTTGACCTTCGCTCAGGTTCGCCACTTCGGAACCATCGACCGAGACTGAAAGCGAGAGATCCGTCCCGAAGTTTGCAACCCGGTTAACCATAACGTGGCCGCCACTCTTCTCTCCCGCAAAGATAAGACCCGGCCCCAGTAGAATCAGACAAGCGCAAGCCACCTCGATAAGGTGAATAATTGATTTTTTGTTTTTCATGTTTGGACTCCTGTTGATATAAGACGCAGGACATTACGCTCCCAATCTGCAGGTTGGGAATGGGACTTTAGGCCTACATGCGCCGCGCAGCACTGCGAGTGACGGATTGTAATTCCGTGCTTCAGACTGCTCCGAACAGCCAGTTCGCTGCTTGAAATAGTAGCGCGACGACCATCAGTACGAATACCGGCACATGTCCCCACTGTTGCGCCCTTCCAATTTGCTCCGGTGTCTGCGCACTCATGACCGCGAATTCTGCCGCCGCAATAGCAGCCACCGCATGCGCAGCGATGGCGACGAGCAGATTCGCCATCGCCCGGCGCTGCCAGATTCCAATGAACAAATGCGGCAGCGCGATCGTAACGCACGCCGACGCAGCCATCGCCCAGATGACGGTGACCCAGTTTATTGGCACAGGACTGGAAAGTAGATGATGCAAAAACGTAGCGGAACGCACGCGCAGCCGCAGTATTCCGAAAACGAGTCGATTTCACGCGGGGCCGAGGCGTAAAAAACCTCGCGGAGATTTTGTTCGATCGCGCGAATCGTCGATAGATCACTCCGCTCGTCGTAGAAAACAGCGCTACTTTAATTGGAGTTGCGAAGCAGTCTCCGCTGAAACCAAGGTGACAAGCGAGTCCGCTGGCGCGATAAAACACTCCATAACTCCTGAGTTGGTTGGGATAATGGAAATGAAGCCGAATGTAAATCCATATCGAGAGGGAATCCTCTTCGTCGGGAAAATAATCTTCAGGGTGTGCAGCTGCCGATCAAGCTGCCTTGCAGCTACTTTTGCGGCGTCAGTATTTCAACTGGAACACCCAGCCATTTCGCAGCCGCTTCCCTTTCTTCAAACATCGCCACCTTCAGCGGCGAATGATCCGTCAGGAGCGCGTGCAATTTGATGGAACGAGCAATTTCTGGGTCGGTGACTAAAAATGCGGACTTCACCGTTTCGCGGCCCGCCCGCGACAGGCGCCGAAACAAGGCGACATGAAAGACGTACTTGAAGGTAAGATCGACAGCATCAAGCCCGGACATATCAGTGAATCGATTGAATGCTCTGCCAAACTTTCCTTCCTGATCTGCAACGAACGCCAGGATCTTGTTTACCACTGCCTCATCAAGGACACCGCGCGGGCGCCAGATGAAGAGCCTGGCATCCTCGACCCACTCGACATCGGCCGGTAACTTCATAGTGAACCGAGGGTAACGCCCGCACCGCGCTGCCGATTCTGGAGCCTGGTTACTGCAGGACCAGGGTCTCTCTTTGCCACATCGCGGTAAATACGTAAACCTGGCCAGGTTTGACCGTCAAAAACTTTACTGTTGGAGCTAGATTCAATTGATTCGGTTCCAGAAGAGCGGACAAAACATGTGGCCGGTGACAACGGGCCACTGTATATCTCGTCCTTTCTGAGTGGAGATAGCTTCATATCAACAATCGAGAGAAGAAGGCCCTCTCCCAAATTGGCGGCTCGGTCGACGGCCAGACGACCCGCATTCTTATCGGTCGGCGCTGTCGCCGGATTTTCGGATAATGCTGTGGTACTTGTTTGGCAGCTCGAGAATGCTATGCACGCCAAGGCGCCAATTAACAGGGCACAGCGATTGTAAATAAGATTTCTTATGCCAGAGGCTGATGCCAGTCGGTATTGCCGTAAATAGGACGTTGGTCCAATGTTCGGATGTTTTGCTATTAGGCCGCGCTCACTTTGGCTATAAAGCGAGCGGTGAGGAGTTGGTGCTATCGTGCTTCCCGGAATTTGGGAGGTGGTTTGTTGTGTCCGTTCGTTCGCCGGCAAGTCTGGCGCACTCCGGGCGCCGTGGAACCAACTGGCGCGGCCGTGCTCGTTGCCAATCACATTTCGCACTTCGATCCACTCCTCCTAGCGCTCGCCTTCGACCGGGTGATCGACTGGATGACAACCGAGGAATTCTACGCCAACCGGTTGGTGGCGCCGTGGCTTCGTGCGGTCAATACCTTCCCAGTAGATCGTTCGCGGCCAGACCGTCGCGCGCTCCGACTTGGTCTGGAGCGGCTGCGCGCCCGGCGGATAGTCGGCGTGTTTCCGGAAGGCGGCCTTCGCGCTGGCATCACTTCGATTCTTGGGGGCGCCGCACCTAAGAGCGGGGCAACGGCACTCGCGCGGTTGGCTGGCGCTCCAATCATTCCGTGTGTCGTTCTCGGCGCCGATCGCCTTTATGCCTGGCGTAGTTGGTGGCCCGGCCCGCCACGAGTTCAAGTCTGGGTAACAATTGGTGCACCGCTCTTGGTGTCGGGACTAGACAGCGATGAGTCGAACACGCGTCTGGCCGGTGTCTTGCGAGAATTATGCGCAGCGGCAGTCGCATATTTTGATCTAAGTCCGGACGATTTGCCCGCCTCACCTGCGCGACGGAAGGGGAAAGACGCGCAAGCGCTGAGCTAACAAGTAAAAGAAATGAACTCGCTTTTGCATCGTAACTTTGGACTGGCGGTGGATCAGCTCCTTTGTGCTACCATGGCAATCCTGCACCGCCGCCACGCCCGGCGCGGCTCGACACGCGACGCGGTCGAGAAGTATCTCTTCGCCTGCGAACGACAGACTCGTGCCCAGCATTTTGCCCTGCCCGCTGTGATGGCGGATTTCCGCGAGGAAGCACCCAATGTCATTAGCTGGTCGAGTCCGGCCGCATCGGCGGCTGAGTTTCCGGTGAATGGACGCGCACGCGTCATCCTTTATCGAGTAAGCCCGGGCGCTCCCACCGTCATCATGCTGCATGCCTTGATGTCAGCCTCGAGTGCGGGCTACCGGTTCTGGGCGCGACGCTTTAACTCACTTGGCTGGAACGCAGCCTTTGTGCATCTGCCTTTTCATTACTCGCGCCGCCCGCGCCGGCATCTCAACGGCGAGCTCTGCTTCACCGCCGATCTCATCCTTACCGGTGACACCCTGCGGCAGTCGGTCGTCGAGATTCGGCAACTCCTGGTCTGGTTGCGCGGGCAAGGTGTGACCAAGTTTGGATTGCTCGGAAGCAGCTACGGTGGTTGGCTGGCTGCCCTGCTGGCTTCGCTCGAGCCGGATTTGCACTTTCTCGCTCTGCTTGCTCCGCTTGTGAATCTTGGCCATGCGTTATATGAGGGTCCGACAAGTTGGACGATTCGAAACCAGCTTGCGCGAGCCGGATTGGACCGCGCGCTAGTGGATAGTCACGCGCACCTTTCCTCCCCGCTTTGCGCTTCTCCGGCTGGCCGTATCGCGGAACGAACAGTGATTGTCGCTGGGTTGTTTGATCACATCGTGCGGCTTGCCGATCTCGCCGTGTTACACGAGAGCTGGCCAGGCTCGGAGCTACTCACGGTGCCGCAAGCACATTTCGGCTACGCCATGATTCCTCAGGCAGTTACCTGGTTGTGCGCACGCGGTTTGCTGACACCGGGCCAGCCGTAGCTGCGATGTGATTCACCTGGCGGGCGCCGCGCCCACCGCCGTCTTTGCCGCAGACGCTGTGGTCATTACACAACGGAATCCAAGATGGTTGGTGCCGGTGTTGACCTCGCCTTTGCCGCGCGTTCCAACAATATAACGCGAACAGTATTGGTCATTGCAAAGAAACGAGCCGCCACGGTGCACGCGCTTTTTCTCGTTAGGCTCGGAAGGATCGAATGGTGAATCGGGCCCGTGCGGATTCATTGCGACGCCGCCGGTCTTGGCTAATTGCGCGTAATAGTCGGCCCGATACCAATCGCTGCACCATTGCCAGACGTTGCCGGCCATGTCGTAAAGACCGTAACCATTCGCAGGAAATCTCGCGACCGGTGCGATGCCGGCGTAGCCGTCTTCGCCCGCGTCTTTCACCGGGAATTTTCCCTGCCAGGTGTTGGCCATCCATTTTCCGCCGGGGCGAAATTCGTCGCCCCATGTATACGTTTTGCCGGTTAGTCCGCCGCGCGCCGCAAATTCAAACTCGGCTTCGGTCGGCAGACGTTTCCCCGCCCATTTGGCGTACGCTTCTGCGTCGGGATAAGCGATCTGCACGACAGGATATTTTTCCTTCCCCTTGAGATCGCTTTCCGGCCCCTGCGGATGCCGCCAGTTCGCACCTTTTACGTAGGTCCACCACTGGAAATGATTGTCGAGGGGGACTTCATGGTCGGTCGGCGCAAACACAACCGAGCCCGCAACCAGATTTTCTGCCGGCGCAGTTGGAAATTCTTCCTTCGTTGGCGTGCGTTCCGCAATCGTGACATAACCGGTCGCCTTAACGAATTTCTCGAACTGCTCGTTTGTCACGGTGGTCGCATCCATCCAGAAACCGTCGACGAAAACGCGATGGATTGGCCCCGCGTCGTTCGAAGCCATCGGCATCTCGGAACTGCCGCTCCCATTCATGACGGCGCCCATCGAAAACTCGCCGCCGGGAATCCAAACCATGCCCGGCAGGCCATTATTCGCGGGCGTGGAAGGTTGTTCGTCGGAGACAGCCGTTGCCCTGTGCGTTTCGGCAGAAGATTTATTCGCCGCGAGAAGCTGCGCAACGCGTGAAGGCGGCGTGCAAAGTTCGCATTTTGGCTGCTCTAATCCGCCCGCAGCTGAAACAGCGAGCGCCGACATGATGAGCAAGACGGGAAGCAATCGCAAAACGGAGTGAAAACGCAGCAGTTTGCATCTGCGCCCGCGACTTGGTCGGTCCCTGTTAGAAAATTTTCGCATGCTCGGGGAATTAGAAAAACTGAACAACTTTCGTGGGTCTCGCGGTCGATGTCTATAAGACCTTGGGTCTATCGGATGTTGTCGCAATCTCGACTGGTGATCTGGTAGTCAAACTGTATATAAGACCAAGGTCCAATTGGTCTCCCAAATGTCGACGCCTACCATACGCCTTTGGGATTCCTGCGAAGTGTTCATGAGATGCTTCGGTGGCGTTTCCAAGGAACCTTCCAATGAAAAAACACTCGAAGCGAAATCGTGGCGCGCCTTATTCCAACTTCACTATGCTCGTGTTAGCGGTGCTACTGGGATCGTGCGCGTCGTACGGACCGTACCACGCCAACACTGCCGCAGAACCGTCCAACTCCATAAGAGGTCCCGCAGATGGACGCTACAAAATGGCGTTCATCGAATTTGGAGACCAGGGCTCGCCCTTGGATAATTCGCAACGAAAGGCGGCTCTTGAAGTCATTCACAAAGCAGGACGGCCACTGCTTTTCGTTTACATTCACGGCTGGCAAAACAACGCCACTTCGAGCGACGTCTGTCGCTTCGAGCATTTCCTCGATACGGTCTCCAGTTTTCCCGAGTTCACGGGACGAAAAATCAACGTCATCGGCGTTTACATTGCGTGGCGGGGCAAGGACCTGACTTTGCCGGGACTGAATTTTCTCACGTTCTGGAGCCGCAAGTCTGCCGGCGGAGGGATCGCCGCGGCCAACAGCTGCCTCGCGACCATTGAAGAACTCGCGGTCGCCGCGCGTGAACCCGGGAAGGACTATCATCACACCGTCCTGCTCGCCCATTCTTTTGGCGCTTTGGTGCTTGGGAACACGATTTCTCACTCCATCCTCGGCGCCAATGGCGAAGGCGGGCGCAGTTCCAGCGCCTGGGATATGGCCGTGGCGTTTAACTCGGCCGATAGTTCCATCACTACCCGACAGCTGATGTCGGTGTTCGATTATCTATATAGGTACGACCCACAGAAGCGCGCCTACGTCAGCCGGGCTTATCTGGGCGAAGAAACTGCTGCCGTGAGCGAAAACCGCCCGGCTATGGTCTTTTTGCAATCTGAGAACGATTCCGCAACTGGACAAATCTTTCCCATCGGGACCGGACTTATCAATGTGACCAACCTTCACTTCCATTGGCAAAAGGTGCCGGTGCCGGGGCACCACGGCGAAAAGGTCTCGGAAAACGAATTTTATACCCATACGCCCGGCAACAATAAATACCTCGTCAATTACCAGGTTGTTCCGCTTGGAGAAAGCAGCCCGCCGCCGGGTCTGCGAGCGACTGAGAACAGGGCCTTCGAAGCCAATATCAAACAAAACCATCCCGATTTTTCATTTTACACGAGCGAGCACAACGATGGTCATGAAAAGAGCTTCTGTCGCAATGGGGATTACAGTCCCGGTGACGTCCATCCACCGACGGGAAAAGAACTCTGGCGGCGGTGGAAATTTGAGTACACTGGAAACGCTCGCATCACCTGTTGGGTCGTGCGCGTGCCTAAAGACATTATTTGGGGTCACGGAGGTTTGTGGAGCGACAACTCGATTGCGATGTTCGGCGCGCTCTTTCGCATGGAATTCCCGCTGTCAGCCGAAGGCAAAGTGGCTACTCCCAAGTCGCTGACCGCTCCAAAGTCCCCGGATCTGCGGTAGCGAAGCCGGGACGAACACTCCCCGGAAAAGATTCAAGAGTGACAAGTGATTGGCGAGAAAGCGCTCTCAACACACTTGCCTCTGAGTTGAAGTGTTGGGCGTTGGACGTTGAGCGTTGGACGTTTGTTTCCTACATCTGACTTTTACTTCGGTATCAACTGCACAGGAGACACTCGTTCTCCGTTGACAGAAAATCCGACACGAGAAAATCGGATGTCTTCCTGCACCATTCCTTCCAGGATCCGCAGCGTAATCTTTTCGTTGAAAGCGGCGAAAGCGGCTGAGTCCGGCGGATGATAACCATAGGTGATGGTAATCGTCACGACATCGTCGCAGAAACCGATCTGAACCGACGGCGGGACTTTGGGATCGAAGCCTTCATGATTTTCGAGGATGCCTCGGACAAACTCAACGAATCTGCGAATCCTTTCGGGCGGCGTGTCAGCCGGAAGGCGGAGAACCTCGTGCCTGCGCAAGTGACTTTGGCTGCTCACATTCTCGGAATCGAGCCGGGCCACTTCTTCATTTGAGATGCTCACGACATGCCCACTGGCGTCGCGAATCCGTGTGGAACGCAGTCCCACCGATTCTACCGTGCCCTCGTGACCTTTGATTCGGATTAAATCACCCATTTGAAACGGCCGGTCGAGGAGAATCATGAGGCTGCCAAAAAGGTTTTTTAGCGTGTCCTGCGCAGCCAGCGCCACCGTCAACCCACTCACGCTGACACCGGCGACGAGTGTAGTCAGCGGCACACCCAGATATCGTCCTCCCTCGAACACTGCAATGAGGGCGCCAGCCACGCCCATGGCCCGAATGATCAATTGCGCCAGATGCGCGTTCAACTGGCGTGGCTTGAACCATGGCAGAGCTATCAGCGCCGTCGCCAGGCGGTTCGTCACTCCCAGAATTACTGCAACCAGCGCGCCGAGCGAAACCAGGTCCAGGGCGAAATCCAGCCCGGCGAACAGTTTTCCGGTAATGAACACCTGATCGGAAAGAAAGTCCGTCGCGGTCTGCGGAAGGATCATGGCGAATATTGGGAACACCACCGCCAAATAATAACCAGCCCCTCCCTGGTTCCGGGACCAGCGCCCCATTATGCGAAAGATCAGTACCATCAGTGCAGCTGTGACGACAAGCGTCAGAACCAGCGCGCACCATTGCCACACGGCCTGACCGCCGGGGCGCACCTGCATCCACGCCGGCAGTGCCCGAATCCACGAATGTGGAATCATCCAGCCCGGTTCGGACACGAACAATTGATATAAACCTTCGCTGGCGCCCGGCTTGTAGGGCAGTTGTTTTACCTGTTCGTAAAATTCCGGCGCTCGCTCATCCGTTTCGGAATTGAACACCCATTGTCCTTCGCGCAGCCCATCCTTGAGGCGTATCAGCGTGATCTCGGTATGAGGGATCGTCCACCGGTTTAGTCCACCCGGTTTGGCGGCGATCATCGCCTCGTCTGGAATCTCCTCCCATGGTGGCAACTCGATCCGGTCCAGCACTTCCTTCATGAACACGGCTGTCTCGCGTCCGACATTATTCCGGACGGATGGGGCGATGTCGTTCAGATCGCAGAACCGTTGTGCCAGGCGCCCAATTGCCGCGCGTTGTCCGCGATTCTCGTAAGTCCGGCCTTCCGACTTCCAGTAATGATAGGCGGTGTCCATCAGCTTCAGGAAATTCGTGAGCGTAGCGCGCGGGCTCGACAGGTCGGGAGGTGCGAGCGGGTGCGGCTGGCTTTGCGCCAGAGCGCAGAGAGAGTGTACCCCAACGATCGTCACGAGGACGATCACCGCGATCCGGCTGGTCGATCGTATCGTTGGCGTCCGCATTTTAGCCACCGGGGGGCAGAGTCAGCAAGGAATGCGGCACCGGAAAAGCGATGACGAAAGGCGATGACGATGATTGTCGCAGCAATTTCACAAAAATCAGAGGATGGGGATGAAAGCTTGACGGGCCTGGCGCCTTCTATCTATGGGACCTTAGAGCCTACCGACGATCGCTTCGGGAGGCAGCTCCTGCGAGGCCTTCGCCTGAGCGAGAGCGCCGTGCACCGCGGCGAGAAATTGCTCGTCATCAAAAGGCTTGGTGAAAAACGCAATTGCGCCCGCTTGCATGGCGTTCCGTTCATCGTCAGGACGTTCGCTGCCTGTTATGATTATCACACGCGTCTGACAACAGATCGAGGAGAGGTGTGCTTGCACTTCCAAGCCGGTCATTCCAACCATCCGAATGTCGAGGACTACCAGCTCCACACGATGCACCTGGATGTGAGCAAGGAAAGTCTCTGCTTTGTTAAAGCAGCGCGCCGCGATTCCATCCGAAGCCAACAAATTTCCAAGTGAATTAAGAACCAATGGATCGTCGTCAACCAGACAAACGACATGGCTCTCGGCGGATTTTTCGGATCTCATGCTATGAGTTGTTCACCAACTTGCCCCTGACATCGATCACGGTAACGACTCGCTCCGGGTTATGCGGCTTTATTTATCGGTAATCTTTGCGCCGCGGGCAAGTGGAAGAAGAAAAGCGCGCCGCCAGCCTCGGCGTCTTCTGCTCCAAGCGTGCCGGCGTGCGCTTCGACAATCGAACGGGCGATGGTCAAGCCCATGCCCATTCCTTCCGCTTTTGTGGAAAAGAAATGATCGAAAACTTTCTCCGCCCGGTCCGCGGGCAGGCCGGTCCCGAAATCGCGCACACTGACTTCCGCACTCTTTCCCTTAAGTGAACGTGTACTAATAATGATGCGGCGCTCGGCGGGCGGAAGCGCTTCCACTGCGTCGAGGGCGTTCATGATCAGATTTAGCAATACCTGTTGAATCTGGACCGGGGCAGCTTCCACATCCGGCAGGAGAGAATCGAAGTCCGTGACGACGGCAGTTTCCCGGATCAAAATGTCGGAACGCACCAGCCGTAACGTATCGCGGATTACATCGTTCAGGTTTAGCCGGCTCCGCGTGCTCTTGCCTTTGCGTGCCATCCCTCGAATTCCATTAATCACTTCTCCGGCGCGGTGACTAGCCGCCGTAATATCAGCCAGCAACTCCTTAAGTATCGCGGGGTCGATTTGTCCCCGGTCGAAAAAGCGACGAGCGGCTGCGGCGTTGTTGGCAATAGCGGCGAGGGGCTGATTTAATTCATGCCCGAGCGAAGCGGTCATTTCGCCCATCAACGCGATGCGGCTCAAACGTGCCAGCTCCTCCCGCTGTACTTGCAATTGCAGGTCAGATTGCTTTTGCGCACTGAGGTCAATTGTCACGCAGATGATTTCTAAAACGTTTCCATGCTCGTCCCAAAGATATCGGCCGCGGGTGATGACCCAGCGTGTTTTGCCGTAAGGCAGGACGATCCGGTGCTCAATCTCGAACGTCTGCTGGGAGGCTCGCGCCTGTTCAAAAGCCGCTTGAACCGCGGCAGGTTCGTCGGGGTGAATACGTGACACGAATGACTCGCGGGTCAACAGTTCATGGGGGGTAAAGCCGTACATCGCGCGCCCCTTTTCGCTCATCCAGGCGGTGTTTTGTTCCGGATACAAAACCCAAAACGCGAGATCCGCCGACTCCGCAGCGAGGCTGATTCTGGCTTCTCGCTCGCGTAACATGCTGTGGCCCTGCTGGCGCTCGATCGCGATACTCGCAATGTGGGTGGCCGCTTCGGTCAACCGCGTCTCCTCGGGATTTGGACCCCGCGGCTCCTGGCGATACATGGCGAACGAACCCAACACGTCGCCATGAGATGAGATGATCGGCGTCGACCAACATGCTCTTAGACCGCAACTCTTCGCCAGGTCGCGATAATCAGACCAAAGAGGATCGGTCAGGACGTCCGTCGTGACCACCTGCTTCCGCAAATACATCGACGTCCCACATGAACCAACCCGTGGGCCAATCGGAAGACCGTCAACGGCTTTAACATAAGCTTCAGGCAAATTCGGCGCCGCGCCATGCCGCACATGTTTGCCGTCATTGCTTAAAAGCAGTATGGAACAGCGCAGTCCATCGGTTTGCGCCTCCATCAGTAGAACGATCCTGGTGAGAATGTCCGCGAGTGGCGCACTCGCCGCAATCATCTCAAGGATCCGGCCCTGCCCAGCGTAAAAGGGCTCTTCCTTCTCGCGGTGTCCTTTTCCGATTCCGTCTCGCTCGCTCATTCAATAGGGTGCATTTGGGTCGCCATCGACCAGGCAAACAATCTCTGCGTCCGACTTTTCAACGGACATCATAAGTAATTAATTACGCGACCGTCCCATTTTCAAGGTGCGGCGTGTCGAGCAACCCGCAGGCTAGCGCTTACAATTCGGCGGGGTATTGGACCTTAGTCCCATGCGCGATTGCGGCGGGCGACACGCGTGCAAACCGCGAATTGCGCACCAGATCAGGCGCGGATAGTGGTGGTTTCCCGGATGGTGATTCAGGCGGCCGGCCGAGCGCGCGATGAACCGCCTCGAGAAATTGTTCATCATCAAAAGGCTTAATCAAAAAAGCGACCGTGCCGATTTGCATCGCCGTGACCCGCGCGGCGCTATCTTCGCGTCCTGTAATCACGATGACATGAGTCTGCCGCGATATAGCGCACAGTCGCGCCAGAACTTCCAAGCCGGTCATTCCTTCCATCCAAATGTCCAGCACCACTAGCGGCACGTCGTGTGACCCGACATAAGTAATGAAATCCTCGCCATTATCAAATCGACGCACCGTGAATCCATCTGAGGCAAGTAAAAGGCCGGTCGATCTGAGCACGAGGGGATCATCATCGACCAGACAAACAATCTCCGAGGAAGGCTCTTCAGTGGGCATTATGCGCATTTGCGCGGCCACGCTATTCTCAATGTAGGACGTAGCGATCATGCCGCACATTACTCCCCACAGTTGGGCTGAATAGTGGACCTTAGTCTTATGCGGGATTGCGGGCTGGCGAGACGCGCACGAGATCAGGCAAGGAAGTGACACTGAGCTTCTGCATGACGCGGCCGGAATGAACCTCGATCGTTTTCTCCACCGTGTGCAGCTCCGCCGCGATCTGTTTGTTTAACATGCCTGTCGTGACGAGTTGCATCACTTTGAACTCGCGCGGCGTTAGTTTGTCGATGAGGGCGTGCGCCTCGCGTCTTTCGCCGCGTTTGTGCAGATATTCCTTGCCCGTCCCGAAGCGGGCTTAACGGCTTCAATCAATTCCCCGCTGTCGAAAGACCTTTCAAGACCGGCCCAACAGCCACGCCACGACGATTCCGGCCAGGATGCCAATTAAAGGGCTTGTCATTGCAAACCAAAATGGCAACGCATCACTAAGCATCACACGCGTTTTGATGCTCACGCGGTCTCTCCTTCTATGAAGCCACCCTCGCCAGGCATGCGGGCGGCTTTTATAATGTGCGTAGGTCCGCGCCCGGCGCTATTCCGCCGTCGTCTTGGTGGGGAAAAATTCGGTTTGAGGAGCAGTACTCCGGCAATAGCGAGGAGGAGAGCGGCAGCCGTAAACTCGTGCCGCGCGCTCGCCACGCCAGCTCCCATCATAGGCAACGCCGCATTCGCTATGAAATCTGCCGCACTGCGGGTCGAGAATCTCTTGCGCTGCACTGGAAAACCCCGTGCGACCCAATCCTTCATTCCGCCGTCTACCGGAACGGCGTTTACGCAACCGGCCGATCGCAGAATCCCCGTCGCAAGGCTGGCCCGAGCGTGACCGCCGGCGGAAACGACATAAACGCGCTCTGTCGTCGCGCGTCCCCTTCGAAAAATCCTGGCCGCCGCGAGCTCATCAAAGGGAACCGATCGCGCCCCCGGGATGTGCATGACGGCAAATTCTTTCTTTGACCGAACGTCAATCAATTTAATCGGGTCATGATTGACGACCAACGTTTCCAGCGCCGAACAGTCCATCATCTTCACACCGATTGTATCGCAGGCGTGTGCCGATTCAGCATGTTGGACTTTCGTCTTATAGGGTGGCGGCACTCGTTTCAGCCGGGAACACACTGTCGGGGTGAACGACGAGTCGCGATCGATCCGGCACAGGTGCCCTAACGAATGGCAGAAACCCACCAATCTTTTGTAAGTTAGGCTGACAGACGAACGGATTCGTCGACATGATGCCGATCCCTCCGTTGGCTAATTGATCTTAGTCTTATGCGCGTTTACGGGCGGGCGAGACGCCGGCCCGCTGCGAAATGCGAACCAAGTCGGCCACCGAGGTCACACCTAGCTTTTGCATGACGCGGCCGCGATGAACTTTGACCGTCTTCTCCGCCGTGTGCAGCTCCGCCGCGATTTGTTTGTTCAAAAGTCCCATGACGACGAAGCGCAGGACTTCAAACTCACGCGGCGTTAATTTCTCGACACGGCTGCGCGCTTTCAGTCTTTCCCCGCGGTTGCGCAGTCGTTCCTCACTGCGTTTCAAAGCACGTTTGACCGCTTGGATCAATTCCTCGCCATCAAAAGGCTTCGTTAAAAAATCAACGGCGCCTTTTTTCATCGCCCGAGTGGCGGTGGGCACGTCGCCATGGCCGGTAATGAAGACAATCTCCTCGCAAGTGCCGCGCTCCTCGAGCGCTTCTTGTAACGCCGGACCCTTTAATCCCGGCATTCGGACATCCAGAAGAAGGCAGAGCGCGCCTTGGAAAATTTCGCGCGCGAGATACTCCTCTGCTGAAGAAAATGTCTCCGCTGTATATCCCGCGGATTTAAGTAAACGACGCAACCCTCGACGCACCGACTCATCATCGTCCACTACGCAGACAAGCTCCGCGGCTGGGCTCAAATGACCTCCGGTGTTTCAGATTTAGGTTTCACCGGCAAGCGAAAGAAAAACCGCGCGCCTTCATCGCTATTTTCCGCATTCAATTTCCCTCCATGCGCCTCCACGATCGAGCGCACGATGGTCAAACCCATTCCCATCCCATTTGGTTTCGTCGAATAGAAATGGTTGAAAACCTTGTCCAGATCCTCTTTCGGAAGCCCGCTACCGTAATCGCGCACAGTCACCAAGACAGACGAACTATCTTCGCACGTTGTGGAAATGACAATGCGGCGTTTGCCAATCGGTGTGGACTGCATCGCTTCCAGCGAATTCATCACGAGATTTAACAAGACCTGCTGCAAGTGCACAGGATTGGCATCGACAGAGGGAAGATTCGGCGCGAGCTGTGTTTCAACCGGCGTCGCTCGCCCAAGCAAGTCGGAATGCAACAGACGCAGGACTTCCTGGACGATCTCATTCAAATTCACCGGGCACCGTCTCCCTTCGCTCTTGCGGACGAAATGATGGATTCCGTGAATGATATCGCCCGCGCGCCGCGCATCCGCCGACACGTCGGCGAGTAACTCTTCGAACATCTCGAGGTCGGGCGTACCTTGGGCGAGCAGACGTCTCCCGGCTGCGGCATTGCTGGCGATGGCGGTAAGGGGTTGATTGAGTTCGTGGGCGAGCGAAGCGGTGAGCTCGCCCATTGACGAGACCCGGCTCATGCGCGCCATCTCTTCGCGCTGCAATCGCAATTGGAGGTCGGCCTCCACTTGCGCGGTAATGTCGATAGCGACACCGATCAGTTCGCGTATTCCGCCGCGATCGTTGCTCACATAACGGCCACGGGAGATGAGCCAGCGCGTCCCACCATCGGGTCGCAGCAAACGATATTCAAATTCAAATGTCTGCGACGAGGCTCGGGCACGCTCAATCGCTTCACCGACGGCATTTCGGTCCTCCGGATGCACCCGCGAGAGAAATAGTTCGCGAGACAAATGCTCGTCCGGGCCAAAGTTGAAAATGGCACGGCCTTTGTCGCTCATCCACGACTCCCTCCGCTCGAAATTGATCGACCAGAACGCCAAATTCGCCGATTCGGCGGCGAGGCTGATGCGCTCTTCGCGCTCCCGGAGTGTCGTCTCCCCTTTGCTGCGCTCTTCTATAACGCCGGCCAGAAGCAGAAGCGGGACCGACATGACGATCAAAAACATTTGAATCGAAAGCGCATTTTCTTCTGCGGACCTTGTCGAAAATGGCCCATACCCGTGTCCCGCGCTCCAGATCGCAAGAAGCGTCAAAGCGCAGATGGCCGCGCTGGCGCCACGTGACCCGAACCGGACCGCTGCCCATATCAAAAATGGCAACGGCAAATAGAGCAACGCGGAATCGGCCGTCGGCGCTAATTTATAGAAGACGATGGTGTTGATCGATAGCAAGCCAATAAGGAGGAGGCCGGCTTCCAGAATCCTCGCGCGCCGAATCTTGCCCAGCCAGGCGATTCCGTCCCCGCTCCAGGTGACAATAAAAGGCACAAGGGTTAGCGAGGCTAAAATGTTAGAGGTGAATCGGATTCGCCAGACCTGCCAATAGCTGTCTTGTCCAAATCGATTGATGGCAACGAAGGCCGAATCGAGAAAAGAAGAGAGCAACGGCGCCAGAAACGCAGCGAAGAAGCAAAAAATTCCCACGTTGCGCAGACGATCGAACCGGACCGGGCGATCGATCAGATACCGGACACAACCCGCGCCGATAAGTGCTTCGCACGCGTTACTGATGAACCAGCACAGAATCATCATGGGCGGAACGTTGCTCTGCAGTTGGACCGCCAGATGCGCCGGAAACGCGGCCAGCAATATCACCCACCAAACCCGAACTGGCGTGAGCAGAAGCGCCGCCAGCAGAATAGAATTGGGCGGCCAAAGAACCGAAACCGGATGGGGTTGGAACGTCAACGCGAACCCGATTTTTGCCCCGAGGTAATAGGCGAGCGCTACTGACAACGCAACGCCCGCAACGCGCCGATCAAAAAATTGAGCGTCACTTCGCTCTGTCGTTGACCGCGAACCAGGTCCTGCTAGCCCAAGTGGCGTGGCCAAAGTTTTCATCTCTCCAATGCGCTGCTTCTCAATGGGCGAAGAAGTAGGCTCCCTCCCTCATGTTTATATCCTGCAAGGAGATAGCTATCAAGAGGCGGAACAAAGGCAAGCTTGTTCATGTTACAATCAGGTAACGGCTGCGATGAATTAAATGTGGTGACCGGAAATAGGGTCACGCAAGAAGCCTGCGCAAATGCCGTTTCAACCGTCGCTAAGCCCCAAGAGCGCACAACTGATTTCCCAGCAGTTGCGCCGAGAACCCATCAAAGCTCTCCGAGTTTGGCATCATGCCGACAGTGAAATACTGGGAGGTCATCGCTGACAAGCTAAGCGGTGCCGGTTGATCGTGGAGCTATTGCAGCGCAATGACACAGCACGGCTGGCGTTTGGTCGTCGATGTGCGTCGCAATGATGGTCACCGTCACAATACGGCAAATCCCCATTACAGCAGCAAACATCGAACACCGAAAATCGAACGCTGAACATCGAACTGCGGAATCGACGCTCTGAATTGGGCGTTGGATGTTGGGAGTTGAGCGTTGGGCGTTTTCCCACGCAAGTACCGAGGCGGACCGCGTAGGCTCGGCGTTACAGCAGTAAACATCGAACACCAAGAGCGCGCGTTCTCCATCGTCAAGGCTACGCGCTCCGCCCAACCACGCAATATGACTTAGCGGTGATGACAAAGACGATGTTTGTCTTAAGTATCTTGTTGCCGGCTGGAAGTTGAACCTTCTTCAAAAAACTGGCGCCAATTTTCGCGAGCGCTTTCTGCGAACGAATGTTTTGTTCGCCGACAACGAAGAGAACGCGATCCACAAATCGGAACGCGTGATCGAGCATAAGTTGCTTCAACTCGCGATTGTAGGTTCCGCCCCAGAATTCGCGCTCCAGAAAAGTCCAGCCGACCTCTACTTCACGATTCGTTAGATCCAGATTGCAGTATCTCGAGCTTCCAATGATCCGGCCTGACTTGCGTTCGATGATGGCGAATGCGCCTTTGGATTCGAGCGCGCCGTCGAAAAATCTCTGAAAGACCTTTCGCTGATAGCGGTCGCTTTCCGGATGCTGTTCCCAAATCTTCGGGTCGCTGGCCGCGGAAAAAAGTGCATCGAAATCCTGCGGCCGGAGCGGGCGCAGCTCGATCAGTTCTCCTTTCAAGATCGGTTGAAGATCAAAATCCACTTCGGTTCTTCTGCGAAGGGTTGGCATTAATCA
>QHRA01000138.1 GCA_003221295.1 Verrucomicrobiota bacterium
AAGAAAGTGACAGCTTGTTCCTACCAGCACGAACAAATGCCAGACCAGATGAGCATAGCGCAAACGGTTGTTAACGAAAAATAGCACTCCCGTTGTATAGGCGATTCCGCCCGCAACTAACCAGAACAATGCGGAGGGCGGAATGGCCAACGCCAGCGGCCCGATTACGATTAGCGGCAACCAGCCCATCCCGAGATAAAGCGATAGCCCCAGTTTCGGATGGCGCGACGTCCCCCTCGTCGCTTTCATAATTATGCCGAAGATCGCCAGTGCCCAGATGAGTCCGAGAATGGTCCAGCCCCATACCCCGCGGAGTGGACCGAGCGTGAACGGCGTGTACGTCCCTGCGATCAGGAGAAAGATCGCAGAATGATCGAACACCTGTAGAACGCATTTTGCGCGTGTCTGCGGCCAGGCATGGTAAAGCGTCGAGCCGAGATACAACACCAGCATCGTCACCGCGAAAATGATTGTGCCGACAAAAAACCCGCCGCTGCCAGCATTGCGCGCAGCCAAAAGCAATACCGGAGTGCCGATTAGCGCTGCGACTAATCCAATCCCGTGACTGATGGTATTTGCCAATTCTTCCCCGCGCGACTGCGTCCACCGCGGAATCCGCCACAACTCCTCGACGACATCCATGAAAGCACGCACAAAAGATCATCCGCACCATTTTGGAAAGCTGAAAAATGATGTGCGCGACGTCAGCTTCCTAATTTTGCTTTTCCTCGCTCTCCGTTCCTGAAGCGTTCAAAGCAGACGTAACAGAGCGAGCTATGCCTCGAAGGAATCTGGCGTCTTCTGACCCAAAAGTGTTACCGATGTTCTGACTGCGCCCGACTTCTGTCCTCTGACTTCTGTCCTCTGACCTCTGTCCTCTCCGCCATCGCGTCGGGATCAAGAAACGCGCGGTAAACCTTCTCCGGCTCTGCTCAGAGCACACGGGTGAATTCGGATAGTGCTAGGAATCGGCGAAGTTAACCATCCTGCGCAAGCCGTGGTCCGCTGAGCCAGAAAAAGTCCCTCAAGATATACAGTTCCAGCGCGAACGGGATGTAACCGCCATAGCCCAGCAGAGGCATTTCGAAAATTCACAGGAATGCCGCGCCTGAGATGTGATAAATCCATTTCGGGAACGAGTAATAGTTCCACATTTCCCAGAAGAAACCGCATGCCAGTCCGCCGAGTGCTAGCGAGACCACAGTGCGCCAGTCGCCGTCGCGGAGCTGCTGCAGAAAATGCGGGCGCCCCATCCAGTAATTAACCGGCTCGAAAATCAAAACGAGCGAAGTCCAGGTGAAGCGATAAAAAATTGTCGGCCAGGCCATCACCAATATGAGCATGCCGAGACCAGCGATGAACAGAGCGACAAAAACCGGTGGCGTTGCAGGTACCCGCGGCCCGGACCTGAAAGATTTCGTCCAAGCGAAGGTCTGTATCAACTCCGCAGTTTCAAAGACTGCCGGAACGACAATTGAGAACGCGATTGTGCAAAGCAAATTGTACTGGAGCGGTCTGAACAGATCGCGTCCGAGGTATTCCCAATTGGCGGTGCGCAGATTGAACAGCTCAAACAACCACCACACCGGCGCCGAGAAACAAAAGAGGAGCACCAAATCTTTGCGTGAGCGCGACCAGATCGAGCTATCCGCGCGCGTCCAGACCACGGCATCGACCACCAAAACGTACCCAAGCCAAAGCGGAAAAAACAGATAAGCCGTCCGCACACCCGGCAGCATCCAGTTCAAAAGCCAGCAAACCGCCACCGACACCAGGCCGATCAAACCACGTACCGGCCAAAATCGAATTTTTCGAATCATGTCTGTGAAACGATGGGTAGCACGCGTCTCGCGCGAACGGACTTCCAAAACAGGTGCGCGACCTGTTTTTAAAGTATAAAATCGACATCGAATGACGAACCGCTACGAGCTAATCATTTATTGGAGCAAAGACGACAATAGTTTCGTTGTCGAAGTGCCAGAACTGCCCGGCTGCATGGCCGATGGACAAACCTACGCCGAAGCGGTGACCAACGCAGAAGAGATCATCGACGAATGGATTAAAAACGCGCAAACTCGGCCGCCCAATTCCCGAACCACGCGGTAAACTCGCATACGCCTGATCGTGTTCGCGGTCAGTTGTCCGTCGTCTTGTTGTCGTGTTCGCCCTCTGCCTTCTGCCTTCCGTCCTCTGACCTCCGACCGATTGTGATCACGAGCACGAGCATGAGTTCGTCATTTCCTGCTTGCGTCATTCGTCATTCGTCATTCGTGCTTCGTCATTTCCACTCCTGCCCTCTGACTTCTGATCTCTGACCTCTGTCCGCTAGTGCGGCGCAACCGCTGTCCAGCAACGTCAGTGAGTCAGTGCTTTCGGTAATGCCCAGCTTCCCACCGCCAGCGCTGTCAGAACGATTTCCACTGCCAGCGAGCAAAGGATGAGTCCCATTACACGCACCAGGATGGACGCTCCGTGCCGGCCGATTACGCGCAGAATCCCGTCCGAAAAAAGCAGCAGGAGATAGGTGCTGAAGAGCACCACCAGAAGAACAACGCCGGTTTGGAGCCGCTCCGGTACCGTATAGACATCGTTATCAGTTAAGACGATCGTTGCCATCATTGCGCCCGGTCCGGCGATGCAAGGGACTGCAAGGGGGAACACCGCGAGATCGCGCCCTTCCTCTGGCGAACTTTCCCTTTTTGCATCCATTTTCCCGAAAAGCATCTGCAGACCGAACAGGAACAGAATGATGCCGCCGGCCACTTTGAGCGAGTGCATGTGAATGCCGATCGCGTCGAGAATGACCTGGCCGACGGTCCCGGCGGCCACGAGGATGAGAGCGGCGTAAATGACACCAAACAGCGCTGTGCGATGCCTCTCTGCCCGGGTGAGCGCAGCCGTTAACCCGGCAAACATCGCCACGTTCCCGATTGGATCGATCGTCGTCCAGAGGGTAGCGAAGTCTTTGCTAATCTTGATTAGGAGCGGAGACATTTTTTCAGTGTGCGGCAATCACCGACAACCATGCAATCTTTCTTCTGCCTTCCAACTTCTTGTCACGGCGCGACCGCAATATTTTTCTCCCATTTTATCCACTCTGGGGTAGCGCGCGCGTCCCGCGTGCTGGTTTGCGCGTCCCGCGCAAACGAACTTTCAATGATCTGACCTCTGGCCTCTGATTTCTGACCTCTGTATCCTACCATGCCAGTCCGGTCGAAGACTCGCCGTGGCGAGCTCGGACTTCAACGAATTACCGCCACGGGAATCGGCCAAGTTAACTATCCTGCGCCAGCCGTGGCCCGCTGGGCCAGAAAAAGTTCCTCAAGGCGTACAATTCCAGCGCGAAGGGGATGTAACCGCCATAGCCCAGCAGAGGCATTTCGAAAATTCGCAAGAATGCCGCGCCCGGGATGTGATAAATCCATTTCGGGAACGAGTAATAGTTCCACATTTCCCAAAAGAAACCGCATACCAGTCCGCCGAGGGCTAGCGACACCACAGTGCGCCAGTCGCCGTCGCGGAGTTGCCGCAGAAAATGCGGGCGCCCCATCCAGTAGTTAACCGGCTCGAAAATCAAGACGAGCGAAGTCCAGGTGAACGGATAAAAAATTTTCGGCCAGGCCATCACCAATATGAGCATGCCCAGACCAGCGATAAACAGAGCGACAAAAACCGGTGGCGTTGCCGGCACCCGCGGCCCGGCCCTGAAAGGTTTCATCCAGTGGAAGGTCTGGATCAACTCCGCAGTTTCAAAGACTGCGGGAACGACAATTGAGAACGCGATTGTGCAAAGCAAATTGTACTGGAGCGGTGTGAACAAATCGCGTCCGAGGTATTCCCAATTGGCAGTACGCAGATTGAACAGCTCAAACCACCACCACACCGGCGCCGAGAAACAAAAGAGCAGCACAAAATCTTTGCGTGAACGCGACCAGATCGAGCTACCCGCGCGCGTCCAGACCAAAGCATCGACCACCAAAACGTAGCCAAGCCAAAGCGGAAAAAACAGATAAGCCGTTCGCACCCCCGGCAGCATCCAGTTCAAAAGCCAGCAAACCGCCACCGCCACCAGCCCGACCCAACCATGGACCGGCCAAAATCGAATTTTTCGGATCATGTCTGTAAAACGATGGGTAGCACATGTCCCCGCGTGCAGTGCCAGTCTAGCTCGGACCGAGCACGTCCTAGCGATCGCGAACCGTTGATTACAACCCCGTCAGCTATCGAGCGAGAGCAGCTTTCAAGCGCCCTGCTACTTCGCCGTCGCCTCGGGGTTGCAATTGCGACTGCCGATGTGCGAACTTCGAATGGAGCTGAGATGAGCCAGGAACTGAAGAATCGCACAAAGAAATTCGCGCTCGACGTCATTGGATTGTGCGCCGCCTTGCCACACCTTCCTGAGACGCGGCATGCTATCAACCAACTCATTCGGTCATCGAGTTCGGTGGCGGCCAACTACCGCTCCGCATGCCGTGGGAAATCGAAAGCTGACTTCATTGCCAAACTGGGAATTGTCGAGGAGGAAGCGGACGAGTCCGGGTTCTGGCTCGAGATGCTGCGCGACGTCTGCGAGCTTCTAAGTGCGAATAGTGAACCGCGAACACATCATCCACTCAGTCGCTCACGGACGGAAATTCGGCATTCAAAACTCGACCTTCGAACTTCACAAGAACTAGCGCGTCTGCTCGACGAGACCGATCAGCTTGTTGCAATCACAGTGGCATCGCGGAAAACAGCACGCGCCAGCGATTGCTGATCATTTCGACATTCGAAATTCAACGTTCGAACTTCGTTGTCGCAACTCAACGTTCGGACTGCGTCGGATTTTGGAATTACTTCGCGTGCAAGCGCCGCCGCACCTGCTAGGACAACGTGAAATGAAATTCGCTGTGCGCATCGTCCTTTGGCTGGGCGCGATCGCGCTCACTATTTTCGGCCTCCTGCTCATGGCGGGCGCGCTTGATTCGTCCGGGAGCGACGCCGCCGGTCGCGGCTTATCGCAAGCTTACGGAATGTTTATCGCACTCCTTGGCGGAGCCGCGGTTCTCTCGCTTTTGCTCACGCGATTTTGGCGCGGGTTCCTTGTCATTGGCGGCCTTTGCCTGTCGCTTCCGTTTGTCCTTGTGCTGCTCTTGTCCATC
>QHRA01000139.1 GCA_003221295.1 Verrucomicrobiota bacterium
CGATTTCGACTCAATATTTCGCCGGTCCCAAGATTCGTCTCGCCTTTGTGCCACTGCCGATGATCGGCGCGGCCATTGTCATTTACACCATGTTTACCGGTCACAAGCTATGAACATCCTGATTTGCAGCGACGGCACTCCGGCTTCTGACAACGCCGCGCGGCTCGGCGGTTTATTGGCCGGCGCGACCAAAGCCCAGGTCACGCTCCTCGGCATCGCGGAAAATCCGAGCGACGAACAACCACTCCGACAAGCTCTCGATCAGGAGACCGACATCTTGCGACGAGCCGGTGTCGAGCTCAAAACTGCAATCCAAACGGGGGAGCCGACTGCGCAAATTCTCGGCGAAACCTCCACCAAAAAATACGACCTTATTGTCATCGGCTCCCGCCGGAGACATGCATCCGGCCGCACCTACGAAATCATTAAAGCAATTGAGCCGCCGGTGCTCGTGGCGATCGGAGCCTGCGAGCGGCTCTCGCGCATTCTCCTTTGCAGCGGCGGCAAACATTTTATCGACGATGCGGTTCGGCTTACAGGCACGCTGGCCGCCGCTCTACACGCAGAAGTCACCTTGTTCCATGTCGTGGCCGAGCCTCCCGCCATTTACGCTCATCTCGTGCAGCTGGAGGAAAACGTGGATGCTCTGCTCGCTTCCGGCTCGGAACTGGGGCGCAATTTGGCAGCGGAAAAGAAAGCGCTCGAAAAACTAGGCGTCGCCGTGAATGTGCGCGTCAGGCATGGCTTCGTCGTTGATCAACTTCTGGATGAAATGCGGGAAACCAATTACGATCTAATCGTATCCGGGTCCTCCCGTGCGCGTGGCCCATTGCGTTATTACATCATGGGCGATGTCACTCAAAGCATCCTCGATTCCGCGCAATGTTCCGTGCTCGTTGCTCGCTCTCAACCGCCCGGGCCCGCCAAAGGTTTATGGCAGTCACTCGCCAGGCTGTTTCGGTAAAAGCAACCTCAAACAGCTGGAGTGGTAAGCTCCTGCGAGCCCCATTCTACTGCTCGGCGTCGCAGAGCTCCGCCCTCCATTCATCTCTTCGCTCACGCAGCCAGCGTGCGCCTCTCTGCCAGAGTTAATATTTGAATGTTGCATTTGCAACACTCGAATGTTAACTCGCAGCCTTGACATGACTACCGCTCTCCGATCGAGAGGTCGCCGCGCATTAGTCCTTCCCCCACTAGTAACGCGTCGATCGGATAAGCCGCCATCCGCTTCAAATCTGCCATCGTTCGGATACCGCTTTCGCTGACGATCGTGATCCCTTGAGGAATTTCCGGTAGCAATTTTTCGGTGGTGACGAGATCAACTTCCAGCGTCGCCAGATTGCGATTGTTGATCCCGATAATTTTCGCGCCGCCATCAACCGCCAGCCCGATTTCGTCGCGGGTGTGCACTTCAACCAGCACGCTCATTTTATGTGTCGTCGCGACGTGGTGAAGCGCACTTAGTTGCTCCGGCTTCAGTGCGGCAACGATCAGCAGCAGCGCGTCGGCCCCAATTGCGACCGATTCGAGAACCTGCACTTCATCGATGATGAAATCCTTGCGCAAAACCGGCAAGGCAATCGCCTGGCGCACTGCGGTTAAATGTTCGGTCTTCCCGTCAAAATAGTTTTGCTCAGTCAGAACGGAAATCGCGTCAGCTCCGTTGGCCTCATAATTTTTTGCGGTTTCCACCGGATCGTAATCTGCCTGGATTACGCCGGCTGAGGGCGACGCCTTCTTTGTTTCCGCAATGATTCGCACTCGATCCGACCGCTGAATCGCTGCGGCGAAATCACGGAAATCGCGGCGCTCTTCGGCCAGTGCGCGCATTTCTCGCACGCGCTTCTTAATTGCGACGATCTCGTCGCTTTTCGCCGCGATTATTTTCTCGAGCCAGTTCACAATTGCAGGGCGTCTGTGTCAGACGCTAGCGGTTTAGCGCCAGCGGCGCGATATTTATGCCAGCCCCGGGGCAATGCCCCAGGATTTTTACTGTAGCGGCGGTCTATGACAGCCGACGATTGCGCGACACCCCAGGCCCGGCGGTCATAGACCGCCGCTGTAGTCGGTGTAATTAATTTAATGGAATCGGAACGCGAGGCAGCGCGCCGCGCGATCAAGCGCCGCAACTGGCTGGCGCATCTCTGGCGGGAATGGATCGTGGAAAGCCGCCGGCCAATCGCAACTGCATTCGCACGCCCAACCCCGGACACCTGGAAAAACGACGATCTCACTGCGGCGTGGCTCGGTCACTCCACTGCTCTGATCAATTTTTTCGGGGTCACCATCCTGACCGATCCGGTTTTGTTTCCCCGCATCGGAATTCGCCTGCCATTTCTTACCATCGGTCCGAAGCGCCTGACCGAACCGGCGCTGACCTTTGCTGAGCTTCCGCCAATCGATCTCATCCTGCTTTCGCATGCACACTTCGATCACATTGATCGGCGTACCCTGAAATTATTTCCGGAATCGACGCGCGTGATCACGGCCAGCCGAACCCGAGATTTGCTTCGAGGCACGAAATTCTGCGAGGTGATCGAGCTGGGTTGGAACGAATCGGTTCTTCTCACGCCGCGCGGTTGTGCGCTGGAAATCCGTGCCTTTCAGCCAAAACATTGGGGCGCCCGCCTGCAATACGACGTCCATCGCGGTTATAATAGCTACGTCATTTTGCGAAATAACCGGCGCATCATTTATGGGAGCGACACCGCCAATACCGATGCGTTTGCGAAATTAAATGACGGCGAGCCCTATGATCTCGCCATCATGGGCATCGGCGCCTACGACCCTTGGATTTGGGCGCATTCCACTCCCGAACAGGCCGTCGCCATGGCTGATGCCGCCGGCGCGGATTTCATCATGCCGGTACATCATCAAACATTTCGCTTGAGCGTGGAACCTTTCCGCGAGCCAATCGAACGCTTCACCCGCGCACTCGCCAAATCGCCAGAACGGATCGCGCTGCGTGAGATCGGCCAGACCTTTATTTTGCCACGCTAACATGCGCGACCCGTACAGCTCGCGAAATCCCAAACCCAAAACCCAAATCCCAGGGAAAATCAAAATCCCAAGCTCAAGAGGGCAAGATCGAATTGGCCGCAGACTGCGCCGCTGGGCCCGATAAGAAGAGGTCCAAAAATTGCCAAAGCGCGTTTGGTGATTGCGAGTTGGGAATTGCCTGGAACTTGGACTTTGACGATTGGGATTTCCGCGCGCCTGCTACTCGTAACTAATTCTCGCTAGAACGTTGCGCTGGGCGACGGCGTCGGAAACGCGAATGTCGGATGAATTAACGGTGGTGACGTGGGAGACG
Organism: Verrucomicrobiota bacterium; assembly: GCA_003221295.1. Classification (GTDB taxonomy): domain Bacteria; phylum Verrucomicrobiota; class Verrucomicrobiia; order Chthoniobacterales; family UBA10450; genus AV69. The sequence goes on from QHRA01000139.1 coordinate 3,314, forward strand.
GTGTCTCGCTGAACATCGGAGTCGGTGAGGGCGACGCGGACGGAGTCGGCGAGATCGATGGAGTTGGACTTGGAGTAGGCGTAGGTGTCGGGGTCGGCAACGGCGGTACCGTATTTACCCAATGATGCAGCGGCACGCTCGCGCCGCCGATTTCCTTTACCAGCGCTTCGCAACGCGCCTGCAGCTTTTCCAAGTCGGGCGATCCCCACGATGAATCAGCCGTGCCGTTAAAAACGATGTAGGTCGCTTTTAATTCGCTAATCGGTCGGTTGTTCGGATTCGAAAGGCCATTGACCTCCTTCGCGATCCGCAACGACGCTTCCCCGACTCGATCATTCGGGCCAACGTCGCCCACCATTGCAGGATAAATCGTGCTCCCGGCAATCACGACTGCGTAATCGCCCACGTGCGCCGCATCGCTGCCCTTGGTGAAACTTGCCGGCACGACGATGAACGGATCGTAGGTGCCGATGAGATAACTATACTTTTTCATCGCGCCGATTTCATCGCGCAATTCCGTGGCTGCGTTTTTCAGGTCGCGCTTGCGTTCCGGTGTTGCCGTTCTTTGCTCCAATTCCACGCGTCGCAATCGATCTTCGATTCCGGGTAAATACGGATTCGGTCGATTCGATTTCTTCCCCCAACGAAAACTGGTGAACGGCTTGAAGGTCGGCGAAACGCCGTTACCGGCCGGAACACGATCGCCGTCAGAGCCATCGGCATCCACATCCATGTCCGCCTGAAATAGCAGCGCGCGGCGTTTGGTTTCCGGATGCCGTAACGCCAGCACCGTTTGGCAATCGTAAAAATTGTGGCGCGAAAGAAGCAGATCGAGCCGACTCAGATTTTCGCGCAGCTCGCGCACCTTGGTTTCGTATAGCTGCGCAAATAGAGGCGAAACCGCTTCCGGTTTCGCCATCGTTGCCAGACCGGGCAACAACTTGCCTAGATCAGGACTCACTTTCCCCAGCTCATCCACTGTTCGATTCGGCGTCGGCACTCGCGCGCGCAGTTTCAAATCGATCGCATAACTCATCGGATCGACTCGTTCCTCGGATGCCGCCGCGCCCGAGGTCGTTTCCACTTCGCTCCGCAACGTGATACCATTGAAAAGGCGGGAAAGATCGAATTTGCCCGAAATCGTCGGCGGGCGGGTCGCGGCGGCTGACGGCGCCGCCGTTGGGGAGGGCGAAGCGGTTTCAATTTCCTCCGCGTGCGTCATCGTCCAGCGCCAGCGTTCTAATGAAATCCAACGCAGCGTAATTGCGACAAAGAGCGCAAAAAAGATGAGGAGAACGATCCGGCGCAGCGTGCCGAGCCCCAATTTCCGCACGCGATTATTTCCTTAACCAGGCCGCGATCGCGACAATAATCCCGATAGCGCTCAGGACCGACATCAGTCCTGCTGGCATCACTTTGAAGGTGCGGAAAAATTTCGGAATGAATTGCGCCGCCAGCAGAAGCGAAACCACCAGGGCGACGACTAATCCCACTGCCCGATACTCCGGCATCAGCCACGCTGCCAGCAAAAGGAGCACACCCGAAATGGAGCCGGCGATGATCGAAGCCGTGCTTCCCGCCTTAACGTAGCCGACGATTCCGCCCGCAATCGTCAGAATTCCAAAAATAATGAAGTAAATTTTCGCCGGACCAATCATTCGTTCGCCGACTCGTAATGCAACAGCACGGCGCTGTCCAGCCGACGTCGATCGCAATTATTCCAATGCCGCGACCGAAGACGCCGATCTGCTCTGGGGAGCGCAGGCTGCCAGCCTGCAGTTCGCGGCAGCCTGTCGCGAACCGATCTCGAGCTCACATTAGGCTCGCGAAAAGAGGACATTCGGC
>QHRA01000285.1 GCA_003221295.1 Verrucomicrobiota bacterium
TTGTCTTCCCACGATGGAGCGTTCGCAACGTCAACAACGACTTGGGCGCCTTTAAGCACTTCAGCCAGTCCTTCACCGGTCAAGGTGTTGACGCCGGAGGAAGGTGATGCCGCCACTACCTCATGGCCACGCTGGCGAAGATTGTTCACCAGCTTTGTTCCGATTAATCCGGTGCCGCCAATAACTACGATCTTCACTTTGTTATTCTTGTGCGTTTGTTTCTCGAAGGATTCTTTGGCTCAACGCTTTCGGTTTGTGGGTTTCGCTTAACCTTTGAAGAACGCGAGCAGGTCGGCGTTGATGATGTCGGCTTGCGTCGTGGGCATGCCGTGCGGGAAATCCTTGTAGGTCTTTAGCGTGCCGTTCTTGAGGAGCTTGGCTGAGAGTGGGCCGGCGGCCTGATAGGGCACGATCTGATCGTCCTCGCTATGCATGACCAGAACCGGCACCGAGATCTTCTTTAGATCCTCCGTGAAGTCGGTCTGCGAAAACGCGACGATGCCGTCATAATGCGCCTTGGCGCCGCCCATCATGCCTTGGCGCCACCAATTCCGAACCACAGGCTCGATCGTTTTCACGCCGAGACGGTTGAAGCCGTAGAACGGACCGGCCGGCAGGTCGTAATAAAACTTGGCCCGGTTGGCGGCGAGCTGGGCTTGGAGATCGTCGAACACCGATTTGGGTGTGCCTAACGGATTGGCCGAGGTCTTCACCATCAGCGGCGGCACGGCGCTGATGATCGCCGCCTTCGCCACGTTCTTGTCGCCATGACGGGCGAGATAATGCACCACCTGGCCGCCGCCGGTCGAATGGCCGACGTGAATCGCATCCTTGAGGTTGAGATGATCGGTCACGGCCTTCAGATCGTCGGCATAGTGGTCCATGTCGTGTCCGCCGCCGGTTTGAGTCGAGCGACCATGTCCGCGCCGATCAGTTGCAATGACGCGGAAACCTTTGCTGAGAAAAAAAAGCATCTGCGCGTCCCAATCATCCGCTGAGAGAGGCCAGCCGTGACTGAACACAATCGGCTGCCCGCTGCCCCAGTCCTTATAATAGATGTCGATGTCAGTTCCGTTTTCTTTTCCGACAGTTATGCATGGCATTGTAGTATCCTTTTTTGTTGGTTAGCTCTCACAGAAAGTTCATCAGCGCGTCCGTTGTCTCTTTGGGTTTCTCTTCCAAAATCCAGTGGCCGGTATTCGGCAGTACGATCACCATCGCATTATCCGCGACGAGCTTTGCTTGTTCGCCTAGTTCTTTGCCTAATGACTTCTCGCCGCCGATCGATAATACCGGCATCGTGAGTTTCGTTTGCGAGAGCTGCGCGAAATCTTTCGCGAGCTGCGGCCACGAGGCAAAATAGGTCCACGCCGCGCGCATTCGGCCCGGTTTCGCGTATGCTTCGGTGTAAGCTTTGCGGTCTGCCTCGGGGATCGAATGATTTTTGTCGGCGGCAAAAACGTTCCAGAAATATTCGAAGTAAGTTCGCTCGCGTCCCCGCACGAGTTTCTCGGGGTACTCGCCGTTGAATCGAAAATGCCAGACATGCGGATCGTTGTAGATCGGTTCCCAGCCGGGAACGCCCGGAAGAAACGCGTCCATCAGCGCCAGCTTCTCGGTTTCGTTAGGGAACCTAACGAACGCACGACCGCATGAATCCGTTCCGCCGCCGAAATCATGTCGATTTTGTCCGGCGGAATCGATGAATCGCCGATGCCAGGAAGGTCGGGCGCGATGACCATGAACTTTTCCGATAGCTTTGGAATGAGCGGACGCCACATCCGCGAAGTCTCGGCATACCCGTGCAACAATAACACTGCCGGTCCTTTCCCCGCCGTCAGGTAATGTAATCCCACGTTGTCGATCTTCGTGTCGCGCGCGGCGATCGGCTCCGCGGCCCGGATGGAACCGAGCGAAACGACTGCTGCTATCCAATAATAGGACAGGAGCATTGGAACAAAGGGCTTAGACAGAGCGGCCACTCGAATGGAGTTACTAGCGAGAACCATGTTGAACTTCCTTTATGTTGCGGTTAGCGCAGTGATTGGAACGCGGCGCGAAGTTCCTTGGTTAAGAGTTCCGGTTGTTCCCAAGCTGCGAAGTGTCCGCCTTTGTCGAGCTTGTTGTAGTAGATGAGCTTCGGGTAAGCCTGCTCGGTCCAGCTCCGTGGAGCTTGATAGAGTTCGTCCGGGAAGGCGCTCACGGCGACCGGGATGGCCAGGTGTTTTGGCGCAAAGAAGGCGAGTTTACTTTCCCAATAGAGACGAGCCGAAGAGATCGTCGTGTTCGTTAACCAATATAGCGTGGCGTTGTCGAGGATGTCGTCTCGGGTAAGACCTTCGTGTTGTCCATCAAAGACTCGCGACATGAGAGCTAGACTGCGCGCGTCGTGGTCGAGCATCCAAGCGGCCATGCCGACCGGCGAATCGCCGACCCCGTACAGCGTCTGCGGGCGGTTCGCCATCTCGTTAGCGTAGCCCAGGCCGTGTTTGTAGAAAAAGGCCAGCTGATCGTACGCCTGTTTTTCTTCGTCTGAGAGGCCTGACGGCGCCGGCGCCCCGGCAAAAGCCGCCTTGTCGATATCGGGTGGGACGGTGGCAGGCATGTTGGTGTGAATGCCGATCAATTCCGGAGGAGCCAGCAGAGCCATCTGCTCAGTAACCGCATTGCCCCAGTCCCCGCCTTGCGCGACGAACTTCGTGTAGCCAAGGCGCTTCATCAGCACGATCCAGGCACGCGCGATGCGGATAGGATCCCAGCCGGTCGTGGTAGGTTTCCCCGAAAATCCGTAGCCCGGCAGCGAGGGAATCACTACATCGAAAGCATCTTCAGCCTTTCCACCGTAGGCAGTAGGATCTGTGAGTGGAGCGATAATCTTTAGCTGCTCAATAATCGAACCGGGCCAGCCATGTGTGATGATGATCGGCAACGCTTTCGCATTTTTCGAACGAACGTGAATGAAATGAACGTCTACTCCATCGATCGTGGTGATGAAGTTCGGCAGAGCTTTGAGCTTCGCTTCGCAGTTGTGCCAGTCGTAGTCTGTCGACCAGTAGCGTGCGAGTTTCTGCATCGT
>QHRA01000286.1 GCA_003221295.1 Verrucomicrobiota bacterium
TGGGACGGGCCTGAACACGGCACAGCGGGTGATGGATTGCGGCGACGCTGGGCATATTATGCTCTCCAAACGTGTGGCCGAGGATCTGGAAGAATACGACAGGTGGCGGCCGCTGCTGCATGATCTTGGCACATGCGAAGTGAAGCATGGAATGCGGATCTCCATCGTGAGCCTTTACGCGGATCAAGTGGGCAATCCGCAACTGCCAAAAAAGTTCCAAGCCCTGAAGAAGCACAGAACGCGAATGCGCTGGGCGGTGATGACGACAGCGTTGCTAGCGCTCGCGGCAATCGTTGCTGGTATTGCAACGTTTTCCCATTATCGGGTCCGATCGCCACTGGCCGTTCTTCCATTTGAGAACCTGAGCAGTGACAAAGAGAACGCGTATTTCGCCGAAGGCATCCAGGATGAAATTCTGACGCTCTTATCCAAGATCGCCGATCTGAAGGTGATCTCGCGCACTTCCACCCAGCATTACAAGAGCGCGCCGGAAAACCTGCCCGAGATCGCCAGGCAACTTGGCGTCGCCCACATCCTCGAAGGCAGCGTGCAGAAGAGCGGCGATGCCGTGCGCGTTAACGTGCAGCTAATTAAAGCAGCCACCGATTCTCATCTTTGGGCCGATACGTTCGACCGAAAACTGACTGACATCTTTTCCGCCGAAAGTGACATTGCCAAGGCTGTTGCCGACCAATTACGAGCGAAACTCACAGGTGAGGAAGAGCAAGTTATCGCTGCCAAACCAACAGATAATCCTGAAGCTTATGATGCTTATCTGCGCGGTCTGGCCTATACGCTCAAAACTAGCAACAACCCCGCAAACACTCTTGCCGCACAGAAATATCTGAGAGAAGCGGTGCGGTTGGATCCGAAGTTCGCGCTTGCTTGGGCGCTGCTGTCAAACGTAGATGCGCGCGGTTACCTCGTAGGGAGTCTTCAACCAACGGTCGCCCTCCGCGAAGAGGCGCGACAGGCGGCCGAGACCGCCTTTACTCTTCAGTCCAATCTCGGCGAAGCCATCCTGGCCAAGGGCTATTACCATTACGCTTGTCTAAAGGATTACGACGTGGCGCTGCGTTACTTTGAGCAGGCACGTCAGTTCCTGCCGAATAGCAGTCGGATTCCTGAATTTCTAGCCTATGTTACGCGGAGGCAAGGTGAATGGGCCCGGAGTGACTCCTATTTTAACGAAGCCGAGCGGCTTGATCCGCACAACGTTTGGTTGCTTACTAACCACGCGTTTTCGTATTCCGTACTTCGTCGTTTCCCAGAAGCGTTGCGAAAGTTTGATCAGGTTCTCAACATCATACCGGACGACGTGGATACGCTCGCGTATAAGGCGGCTATGTTACAAGCCGAGGGTGATCTGCCGCGTGCTGCTGCACTACTCGCTCCGCTGCGTCCGAATGCCGACCACACAAGTGCGTTGGAAACACAAGTTTACCAGGCGATCCTGGAGCGTCGCCCTGCACAAATCATTTCTCGCCTAAAGGAAATACTAGCCAAGCCTGATCCAGCGTTGGGTTATCACAATGGCGGACTGCGGTTTTGGTTAGGTTGGGCTCAACATATCGCCGGCGATCATGCCGCCGCCCAGGAAAGTTGGCGCCGAGCGCGCAGCGAACTGGAACTTTTCCTTAAAGAGCAGCCGGAAAATTATGATCTCATTGGAGATCTCGCGTTGACCAATATGAGCCTTGGCGACAAAGAGGCGGCTCTGGCTCAGTCGGAGCGGGGGATCGCCGTGCTGCCGATTGAGAGAGACGTGGTAACCGGTGCCGCTCCGATCGAGACCCTCGCTCGGGTTGCGGCACAGACGGGAGAGTACGACCGCGCCATTGCCG
>QHRA01000199.1 GCA_003221295.1 Verrucomicrobiota bacterium
CGAAAGTACAGCCGAATTCGAAGATGGACGGCCGGTGACCGTGGAAGGTAGCTTCACCGCCGGTGTGAATGGTGACAAACCCGGGATCATCATGGAGGCGCACTCCGTCCCCGGCGACTTCTATCGCCAGGAATTTGCCCTCGCTAACGCCGAAGATAACGCGCTCGTTGTCAGCCTCGACGCGACTGTCAACGTACCAGCGGGGCTATTCCATCACTGTCTTAAAACCAAAGAGACTACGCCATTGGAGCCGGATGCTCTTGAGCACAAATACTACGCCGCTGGGGCTGGCAACGTCCTGACGGTTGACGTGAGGACGGGCGACAAGATCAAACTAGTGAAGATTCACCCAAACTGAACAACGTTGGGCTAGGGACAGTAGTCGCTACACGCGAGCCCACCCTCGCCGACAACTCATGAGCGGCGTCTCTGCAAGGAAAGTCCGACTACTGAGGTCAATCGTTCTTAATCGCGCGAAAGATTTGCTCCAAAATTTCGCGCAGCCCGAAACGAAATTTCCACTGCGGATAATGCGATTGAAATTTCCGTACATCACTGATCCACCAGATGTGATCGCCGATGCGGTTGGTCTCCTCATAATGCCAGCTGAGTTTGCGGCCGCTGATTTCTTCACACAGCGAAATCGCTTCCAGCATCGAGCAATTACAAAAGCGCCCACCACCCATGTTGTAAACTTCCGCGACGCGCGGCTGATCGATGAAGGCAGCAAACGTTTCCACCAAATCGAAGCTATGAATGTTATCGCGCACCTGTTTGCCTTTGTAGCCGAAGACGCGATAGGGCCGGCCGATGACGCAACACTTCATTAGGTAAGCGAGAAAACCGTGCAGCTCCGCGCCGGCATGCGCCGGTCCGGTCAAACAGCCACCGCGAAAACACGCCGTCGGCATTCCAAAATAACGGCCATATTCCTGGACTAATACATCCGCGGCGACCTTGGAGGCGCCGAATAGCGAATGCTTGGTCGCATCGATGCTCATGGTCTCGGGAATCCCGGGTTCGTATTCGTGACCGGGCTCGATCTCCCAGCGCGTTTCGAGTTCGCGTAGCGGCAGACGATTCGGAGTGTCGCCATATACTTTATTTGTTGACGTGAAGACAAAGGGCGCTTCCGGGCAATTTTCGCGCGCCGCCTCGAGCAAATTCAGGGTGCCGTTGGCATTAACAGTGAAATCGGTTTGCGGATCGCGGGCCGCCCAATCATGCGACGGTTGCGCCGCAGTGTGCACGACGGCGCGAATCGTGCCGCGATGTTTAGCAAAGAGCGCGCTGATGGATTCGGCATCGCGAATGTCCAGTTCGTAATGCTCATACTCGCGCAAGTTTTTCACCAGCTCGTCACGCGTTGATTTGGTCGAAGCCTCCGCCCCGAAAAACTCCGCCCGCATATCATTGTCGATGCCGACGACGCGCAGCCCTCCCTGCGCGAACCGTTTCGCCGTTTCCGAACCGATCAGGCCGGATGAACCGGTGACAATGATTGTCTGCATTCAGGCCGAGTCTAGAAGTGGTTGTAAAACTCGGAAACCCTCACCCTGACCCTCTCCCCAATGGGAGAGGTGGTTCCTTCTCCCGGGAGGAGAAGGTTAGGATGAGAGCATTCTACGAGAATTTGCATCGCCGATTTCACTTTTGAAACCGCTCGTAAAACAAGTAGATCACGATTTCTGTTCGATAATCCACGTTACTCTTTTCGCGTTCTGATCCACCCGCGCGGCCGGAAGAGCGGGGTCTCCAGAAAAAACGCGCTCAATCAATTTCGGATCTTTGTTCGCGCCGATAAGGAAACAAACCGTCCGGGCTGCAAAAATTGATGGGAAGGTGAACGTTAGTCGCCACGAATTCAATTTGGGAACGTGATTGGCCACGACGCGCCGCTCGGTTTCCGAGAGCGCCTCAGTTCCCGGAAAAAGTGACGCGGTGTGTCCATCATCGCCCAGCCCAAGTAAAATCAAATCGTGTTCGTAAATTCGCCCCTTAGCGGCCAACGCATCCAGCTGCGTTTGATATTCCTTTGCGGCCAGAACGGGCTCGATCTCACCGCGCATTCGCAGGATCGATGAATCCGGCACTGATGCCGGCTGAAACAGCGCTTCGTTTGCCATTCGGAAATTGCTCTCGTCATTTTCTGGTGGCACGCAGCGTTCGTCGCTAAAGGTAAAAAGAAATTTTTCCCACGGTAAATCGCGTTTTGCCATTTCCGCATAAACCAAACGCGGCGTATTCCCGCCTGAGAGCGCGATCCGAAATTCGTTGCGCTGGTCGAATGACTCGCGCGCGTTTTTTAGAATGAAATTCGCAGCGTCACTGGCGAACCTCTTCGTATGAAGAACTTCGCGGGCCATCAAATCGCGCAATGCGAAAGACCGCGCTTTTCCAGGTAACGCTGATGATATTCCTCGGCACGGAAAAATCTCGGCGCCGCTTCGATTTGCGTGACAATCTCGCGCTTGAATCGCCCGCTCTTTGTTAGCGCATTCTTGGATTCTTCCGCCGCGGTTTTTTGCTCCGGCAAATGATAAAAAATGACGGAGCGATACTGTGTGCCAACGTCGGGCCCCTGCCGGTTCAGCGTTGTCGGATTATGATTTGCCCAGAAAACATCAAGCAACTCGCGATAGGAGATTTTCGCCGGATCAAATTCAACCTGCACGACCTCGGCGTGTCCGGTTTCATCCGTGCAAACGTCTTCGTAAGTCGGGTTCTCTTTGCTGCCACCGGCGTAACCAACCGCCGTGTCGACAACGCCTGTCAATTTGCGAAAGGTTTCTTCCACTCCCCAAAAACAGCCCGCGCCAAAAGTCGCTTTTTCCGTTTCCATAAACCAACGATGAAACGGGTGGGTGCGTCACGCAACACGCAGTTGCTTTTCTTAGCAAGGAACGGGGATTTCTAAATCGTCGATTTAGACAAACCGCGGCTAGGGTATCTGGTTAGCGTCCGCTCCAAGATGATTTCGCCCCTCCCTTTCCAAAAGGGAGAGGATAAAGGTGAGGGATTTTCTCCTCCGCTGGATTAGTGCATTCAAACGAGAGCACTCGATCTCCGCTTCCTACTTGCGTCTGCGACAACGCAATTGCAACGTCCGCCCAATGCAATCGGCCGCCACCATCGATCGTTTCCGTCCACCGATCGTCATCCGCGCCCTCAATCGATTTGGCGCGATGCTTAATGGCCAAGTCAGCCGCCGCATTGCGCCGGAAGACTTGATCGAAATCGCAAAACGCCGCGCCAATCTTGACGATTTCGGCGAGGATGATTTTCGCGAACCACTTGCCCGCCTGCTTGAGTCGTGCTGGCGCGATGCGCATTTGAATGTGATCGGAAATATCGCGCTGCGTTCCGATGTCCTTCGCATTCTGCGCAACCGGCTCTTGCTGCAACGCGACCGGAGTCTGCGCCCTGAAATCGCACAACACCAAATCCGCGGCCCCCTTTTTGTGGTGGGGTTGCCGCGAACTGGAACAACGTTTTTGCATACCTTGCTGTCCGCCGACCCGGCGAATCGCGCTCCACTGACCTGGGAAGTGATGGAACCTTCACCGCCCACGAACGCGGAGAAACAACGGCGTATCCGGCGCGTTTCGCAAAATCTTGCTTGTCTCGAATGGATGGCGCCGAACTTCCGGCAACTCCATCCGGTCGGTGCGCACTTGCCGCAGGAATGCGTCAGTCTGATGAGCCCGAGTTTTTTGAGCGATCAATTCGACACCATGTATAATGTGCCGGGCTATCGAGAATGGTTTTTGCAGCAAGATCTGCGACCGGCCTACGAATTTCACCGGCGCTTTCTCCAACATTTGCAGGAGCGAGAAAATGGACGCCGTTGGATCCTAAAAGCGCCTACCCACATGTTTGCGCTACCGACGTTGCTTGTGACCTATCCAGACGCGCTTTTCTTGCAAACGCACCGCTCTCCACTCGAAGCCATCACTTCTGTCTCCAGTCTGATCACGATTTTGCGACGCGTCTTTAGCGATGCAGTCGATCCAGTTGAGATCGGCACGGAAGCGATGCGTTATTGGTCCAAAACGCTTACAAAATTCGTCGGCGAACGAGATCGCCTCAGACCAGAACGCATCTTCGATATCTCCTACGTCGAGCTCCGACGCGATCCAATCACCGCTGTCCGTCGCGTTTACAAACATTTCGGCTGGTTATTATCACCTCGAGCGGAAAACCAGATGCGCGAAGTCCTGGCAAAACAACCGCGCGACGTGCACGGTTTTCATCGTTATGAAGCAGCGCAATTTGGATTACGCCCCGAACACGAAGAGGAATTTTTCTCGAGTTACTGCGAGCGATTTTCAGTCGGCTCACCAGTGTCGCCGCGGCCAATTCAACGAGCACCGGCGCCAGCTTCAGCGCTGCACTAATCGCGATTTGTCCGGGACCGCGTCGGCCGAGAGCAGCTCCATCTCTTCAAGATAAAGGAGCTCGCACGCGCCATTACCCGAATCGGTGCGGCTCAATGAACTGCGCCACGTTCCGATGTTCGGACCGGTTGCCTGGACCAATTCACCACTGAGATGAACGAGCGCTCCAGAACGCAAAGATTTACAGCGAGCGGCCAACTCCGACTTCGACGGAATGATGTGAATATTGGTCGCGTGATTGACAATTTGTTCCACCGCGATTGGAGGTGGCATTTTGTATTCGTACCAAAAGAAGCGCATGCTTTGACTTATGTGCAATCGATCCAGCACCTGTTGGTCGGACATCGGGCCCCAACCGATCGCCAGATCGATTGGCACCAGCGACGCTCCCCGATCGTATTGGTAAATTTTCGAGTGCAATAGCCGTCCATCGACCGCAAAGCGCGCCAACGGTTTCAAATGGAAAGCACCGAAATCGAATTCCGGCTCGTTGCTCGGCAAATTGACTTGCGTCGGGTCCGACGCAATCAGCACACCTGGCGGATAAGTAATCGGCCGGTGCAAATGCCAGTGGGCAACCCACACCCCGGCGATTGCCAGCAAAAGAAGCGTCTTTTTCACAAAATCTGATAATTTCCATGTATTTAAGAAGCAACTTCGGTACTCGCTACCCGTCCTCCCAAGCGCAACCGCCTGCCGCGCCGTAGTGAATGTGAAGGCGGGAGGGATCCCGTCGCGACATCTTTAAGGCAACTTCCACGGCCTTCCTCGACTAACGTCCAGAATGACGTAGCTGCTTTAGCTGGAGAATCTCGCTCCGCGAGACCACGCTTGTAACAAATGACTTTCGAAACTTCCCGAGTAATTCCCGCGGATCATCCCAGCCTGGCCGGGCATTTTCCCGGTGCCCCAATCGTGCCCGGCGTCGTCGTTCTCGAAGAGGTCGCCGCCGCTTTGGCCGAGTGGCGCCAAGGTTCTCAGCTCACCGGCTTACCTTCGGTCAAGTTCATCGGGCCGATCAAACCAGGGCAATCATTTATCGTTGGTTTCGATTCGACAAATACTGCCGGAAATCAGATCGATTTTTGCTGCCGATTGGACGGGCGCGTGGTAGTTGAAGGTCGCCTTGAGATCAGTTGCGGCGCCAGTATTTAATCTTCACCCTCGTGATCCGCGTCTGGCGCGATGGCTCGAAGATTATCCGCCGTCGTTATTCAGCGAAAGTCTCTATCAAAGCATCGAGTTGATGGAGCGCTATAGCATCGATCTCGCGATCGATCTGCTTGCCCGCTTGAATGTTCTCGAGCAACTCGATCGATTGCGATCGACCCGCGACCTTTGTGATACTCTTTCGTTCCCATCGCGGTTTCGCTCCACCTTAGGTTGGCTTTTGGAGCGCCTGGTTGAAACAGGTTGCATCGAGGCACAGACGGAAAACGCAGAACGTTCTTACCGTTTGATTTGTTCTCCGTGGCAACCGCAATGTGCCGAGCTACGCGCGATTGCGCTTGAGATTGATAGCGCCAACGCGGCGACTCTGGACCTGCTCGATTATGCCGCGAGCCTTTACCCCCTCGTCGCTGTCGGAAAACAAAACGGCGAACAGGGCCTGTTCTTACCACAGGGAATAGCCTTATGGTTGAACTATTTTCATAATAACAATTTAACCTATGCGGTAAATAACTGGCTCGGTGCAGTAGTAGCAACTAACTATCTGACTACTCGATCCAGGCTTCGAGTACTGGAAGTAGGCGCCGGCGCCGGCAGTGCTAGCGAGATTCTGCTTCGCTACTTAAATGAACGCGGCCTTCTTCCCCGCCTCGAACGCTATCTGATTACAGAGCCGAATGCATTTTTCCGGCGTCGCGGCCAACGTCGACTATCGCAGCAATATCCCAATCTGCCGCTTGAATGGGGTACTCTCGACATGAACCTACCATGGGAAACTCAAGGGATTGCACGAGGCGAGTTCGACCTAGTTTATGGCGTCAACGTGCTGCATGTCGCCAAGGATCTCTTGTTCAGCTTGGCTCAGGCTCGTGACGCGCTCGCGCCGGGTGGCTGCCTGGTAATCAGTGAGTGCGTGCGCCCCTATCTCAACCAACCGATGTATCCGGAATTGGTATTTCAGATCCTGGATAGTTTTACCGACGTCGATATCGATCCGGAGTTTCGACCTAATCCCGGTTTTCTCACCGCGGATCATTGGCGGCATGCCTTCAAGCGCGCCGGCTTCGAGCACACGGAAGTAAAACCAGAGCTCGACGGTATTCGCGAAATCTATCCCCACTTCTTTACTGGCGCGATTTGCGGACAACGGAAAACGTAGCGCTTTCGCGACCACGCAATGGTAGCACAGCCATCCTGGCTGTGGGGCCAACGGGCATCTTGCCCGTTGAATCGCGCGCTCGCAAGAGTTCGTGCTTCGGAAGTTAGGCTTCTAGCCAATGCCAGTCCGGCTCGGACCTCGGCCGACACGCTTCCAGCTTGTCGCCGCGCGTCATCAACGACGGCCAGAATGCCCATCGTCCGAGACGGGCAGAGCTGGCTATCTTCCCCTGCCCTAACGCCAGGGGCTATGACGAATCATGAATGAGCCTGAAAATGCAACTCCGAGCACCGACTCGTTATTAATCCCCACATTCGATGTTCGATGTTGGATGTTCGATGTTTCGCAACGGGCAAGATGCCCGTTCTACAATCGCGGACTCGCACGAGCTCGCTCCTCCATGTAATTATGAGACATGACCGTGGTGGCGGACAAAACCCTGCATACGCGACGTTGGACAGATCTGCCCGAGCGCGGCACTCCCGCTATGCTGCGCTTGATTCATTGGACCGCGACCGCCATTGGACGCTGGGCGGCAAGGCTCTTACTATATCCAGCTACGCTTTACTTCGTCATTTGCGCGCACACCGCCCGGCGAATGTCCTATCAGTATCTAAAGCGCCTGCGTGGCCGGCCGGCCCACTGGTGGCATGTGTTTCGCCATTTTCATTGCTTCGCCGCGACTATCCTCGACCGAGTCTATTTGCTTACCGGCGCATTCCAGCGCTTCGAGATAAAATTTCATCACCGTGAAATACTTCATCAACAGGTCGAAAGCGGCCAGGGTTGCATTCTTTTGGGTTCGCATCTGGGTAGCTTTGAAGTGTTGCGCGCCCTCGGAGTAACGCGAGCAGAATTTCCGCTCAAGGTCCTGATGGACGTTGTCCACAATGAAAACATCACCCGCTTTCTTGATGCGCTTAACCCCGAGATCGCCAGCACCGTCATCGTTCCGGATCGCCCGGATACATTGCTAAAAGTAAAGGAGAGTCTGGACGCCGGCTTTCTCGTTGGAACGTTGGGTGACCGGCCGACGAGCGACGGCAAGACCGCGAAGTGTCAATTCCTCGGCGCACCGGCAACCTTTCCGATCGGCGCCATTCTCATCGCCGCCATGATGCATTGTCCCGTCATCCTGTTCTTCGGCCTCTATCATGGAGGCAACCGCTACGAAATTTTTTTTGAGCGATTCACCGAGGAAATAGTCCTGAATCGCGACCGTCGCGCCGAAGACATCCAGCATTGGACGCAACGTTATGTCGATCGTCTCGAGCATTACGCCCGGATTGCGCCTTACAATTGGTTTAATTTTTATCCGTTTTGGGATTAACCGCTGTAGCACAGCCATCTTGGCTGTGGGGCCCAACGGGCATCTTGCCCGTTGATTGTGAGTTCATAAAGTTTGTCGGACCCAGTCGTATTTAGTTAATGACCACTCCTATCGACAAAGCCGAAATCCGTAGACTCATCCCGCACGCCGGAACAATGTGTCTGTTAGATAGCGTGCTCGGTTGGGATGACGAATCCATTGTTTGCACCACTAATACGCACCGAGATGAGGCGAATCCGCTCCGACGTGACGGGCGACTCTCTGCCTTACATGCTCTTGAGTACGGTGCACAGGCCGCCGCCATTCATGGCGGATTACGCGCGCGCGCGGCCGGTGCAACCGCACCGCCATGTTATTTGGCCGCCCTGCGAGACGCGCATCTGCATGTCGCCCGCCTCGATGATCTCGCTTCGCCGCTGGAGGTGCGCGCCCAACGGTTGTTCGGAGATGCCGGCAATACAATTTATCAATGCGCGATCTCGGCCAGTGGTATTTCGGTGGCCGAAGAACGCGTCACCATCATGTTGCGTCCGCAATTCTGAATTGTAGGGCAAGCGCTCCCGCTTGCCAGGTTTCTGCGATCACCAAGACGAAAACCTAAAACATCACATCACAATCCCGCCATCGACGCAGAGAACCTGGCCGGTGATATAACTCGCCTCCGCCGACGCGAGAAATGCCACCGCTGCCGCGATTTCTTCCGGCGCACCTACCCGCTTCAACGGGATCTTATCTTGGATCCCTTTCTGAATCTCGTTAGAGAGCGCATTCGTCATGTCGGTCGCGACGTACCCCGGCGCGATTGCGTTCACCGTAATGCTGCGGCTGGCCAGTTCTTTAGCGAGCGATTTCGTGAAACCGATTAAGCCGGCCTTGCTCGCGGCGTAATTGGTCTGTCCCGCGTTGCCGATGATCCCGATAACTGAACTAATGTTAATGATGCGCCCGCTCCGTTGCTTGACCATGGCGCGTTGCACCGCCTTTACGAAATTGAACGCGCCCTTCAAATTTGTATTTAAAACAAAATCCCAATCTTCCGGCGACATTCGCATACTGAGCGTGTCACGAGTCACGCCAGCGTTGTTGACCAGAATATCTGCGCGCCCGAAATCGGTCAGAATCTGCTCGCCGACTTTCTGCACCTCGGCGTGATTAGAAACATCTACCGCGTACGCTTTCGCGGTGTCCGGCCGCGAAGCGTTAATTTCGTCCGCCGTTTTCTGTGCATTGGCTTCCGTCCGGCTCACGCTCGCCACTCGTGCGCCTTCGCTCGCCAGCCGCAGTGCAATCGCCTGTCCTATCCCCCGCCCCGCCCCGGTGACAATCGCGACCTGATTTTCGAACCTCATCATCCTTCCCATCGTCCGCGAGAAAGGCCGCCCATGTCAACAATCCCGCATTCAACGCTGTGCCCCGTCAGCCGGTTCTACTCCGATGGACGTCAATGATCGCCGTACAATTTTCGATTCTCGTGATCGGCTTCTGAGTCGCGAAAACGTGTTGAGTTGTGCTCGCCTGAGGAAACCCGCTGCGATTCAATCCGAGCACTGGCACAATCAAGCGCGGGATTCATGCAGTCTTGTCCACTCAGCCCTGAGAGAGTTTCTTCAAAGACAAGTCTGAATACGTTCCCACTAGATCGACGAATGAGAACGCGCCGTCTGCAGCTTTTTAGATCAGAAATTGTTTGTGCGGGAGCGCCACAAATGGAAGCCCCATTGCCTCTGCGAAATACACTGCGAAAGGACAGACCAGCGTCGGTTCATAGGCAGCGCCATGCTGCCATGGCTTGTTGACAAAGTCGTCACCGCCAATGAGGCCGCCGTCCTTTATCTTTGGCAGCACCTGCATGAGGTCCACTGTTATCCCCCTGAGCGTATGGTCTCCATCGATGTAGGGAAAGTCGAGTGACTGGTCTGGTATCTCATCAATCACAGCATTCGTTCGGCCCCTCAGGACTATGCGCCGGCTGGATGCAAAGTCTGTTTTAAGTAAAGCCTCAGCATAAACATCTTCAAAAGGCGATCGTCTACATTGAAGGGTTTGTTCCAATCCGGTAGATGGGCCCAGGGATCGATCATGTAGTATTTTGTCAGGTTGCTAAAGTTGGACAGGATTAACCTGGCGAAGTCTCCCTTCCACACGCCAATCTCGGCGGCGCTATCCGGCGGATTAGTACGGAGAAGCCGTACCCAAAGATCGAATCGCGAAGACGCTCCAGCAATCAGCCGCGCAATATCCGGCGCGGTGAGAGAGATGGGCATGTCCAGTTTGCTGGCGTACCTAACGAGATCAAGCTATACGCGGCTGGCGAGCGCGAGCATAAAATCAGAGGTGAGAGGGCACAAGTCAAACGTTAGTGTCGTGAGGAGATTAGGCGGCAGCATCCCCCAAAGGACTGCCGAGCTGCAAGATGACTGACATTTAGGGTGAAGCGAGCAATATCTGGGACGCCCCTATGAACGGTGAGCTCTACTGGAGGATGTGATTTTGTGCGAGGTGAGGTACCGAGCGCGGCCGCTTCGCTAGCCCAGCCCGATTGTAGCCATTTCTCAAGAGGCACGAACGTGGCAGCACCCCGCCGGGCTGGCATGCGCCGGGCATTGCCGGTGTTGATGGGCGACACCGCAACGTTTCTACCATACGCTGACACCCTGCAACATCAATCGGCAAGACGACTTGAGGTCTAGGTTCGCACGCTGAACGCTGCCGATTCAAGCGATCGATGTTTACCCAGAAGAAAACGCGAGCATTAAGAGCCGCATACCATTCGGAAGTCACCATGCCGTGCAAGCATGCGGCAAGAGCCGACGGACTCAACGGCCGTTGATCACGAAGATACACGCCAGACGGCAACAAGACGCCTTCCGTGCGTTGGCCATGCTCAAGCTGTTCACGTCTTGCGCCGCTGACTTCAGCCGCGTCCATTAGCTCGCTCGCTGACATTAGACCGTGCCGCTCGATGGATGACCAATTCGAAAACTCGGCAAGGTGAAAAACGCGTCGCGGAAGTTGCATGGAGTCCTGCCGCCTAACGACCCAAGCTCAGCCACCCGGCCCGCGAGACACGTGGATTGCAACTGCAGCGCGATGGCCGGGTTCGTTGCAGCGCATGGTTAGGCGGCGTCATCCAAGTCAAAACTCCCAATCGCCACCCCATATGGTTGGAGGGGCCAGTTCAACAACATTGCCTGCCGGGTCACGAAAATAGATCGAACATCCGCCTTCATCCCAATCGACCTCACGTTCGATCGAGACTCCAGCCTGACGCAGTTGCTCCCTCCACGCCGGAAGATCTTTTGACTTTGCCGCGAAGGCAACGTGCCCGACGCCTGTAGTCCCGTGCGAGGGAACGCCTCTGGCAGGTGCGGCACTCTTGCGAGGGTCAAAGATTAGCAGGACTCCACCGCCACATCGGAAAACCACAGTCAAATTATTACGCTCTATTACTTCCAATCCAAGCGCCTCGTGATAAAACCGCTCTGCAGCAGCTAAATCCTCCGCATACAAGACCGTTTCAAAGATTTTGCTCAGTTGCATCGTAACAATGCCGGAATCGCGACGCCTAACGAGACGGAGCTGAGCCACCGCTGGCGGGAGCGAGCTTTGCTTTACTCTCAACTATCATCCCTCAACCCTCAACTTTCATAGTACAACGGCCAGCGGTTGGCTGAATCGTCATTAAGTGGGGTTTGGTTGGAGTAGCGAAGTCTAGCAAGGCGAGCTGCTACAAATCAACTCCATGAAAAGGAAGACTCCTCTTTATGCAGCGTTGGATCTGCACAGCGCTTACAGCGTGCTGGGCAGTATGGACCACAGCGGCGAAACGCAGCCGCGGATGCGTTTTGCCACCCAGGCCGAGATCCTGCGGGCGCAGGTCAAAGCACTTAAACACAAGCGGCGCCCGCTCCATCTGACCGTGGTCACGCGATCCAGAACTTTGCAATACGGGTGGCGCCACTGCCGCCATTTTATTGAGGACCGGCTCCGGCGGGAAGGAAATTCGGCGGGCAAGCGGACTTCGGGTTATCAGTTCTCAGCAACAGCCGCGGTCGGCGACCGTGGCTACAACATGATAATGATTACGATTATGAATACGAATAAGACACAAAGATGAGAGAGGCTTGACAGGGAATGGAGGAAAAGCGCAGCCTCGCGCCATGAACGCGCTCAATCGTTATGTGGATCCAATTTACTGCATTCTGCGACTGATCATTGGATTGATGTTTGCCTGTCATGGCGGGCAAAAGATTCTCGGGTTTCCGCCGGGCGGCCATGGCGCGCCCACCGACGCGCTAGGCTGGGTCGGGGCCATTATCGAGTTAGCCGGTGGATTTTTGATCGCGTTCGGCTTGCTCACCCGCGTCGCTGCCTTCATTTCCAGCGGTGAAATGGCAGTCGCGTATTTCATGGTCCACGCCGCGGGCAAGGCGCTGGACCATCCGCCCGCTACAACGGAGCAGTTTTTTCCACTTCTCAACAAAGGCGAGTTGGCCGTTCTTTATTGCTTTATTTTCCTCTTCATCTTCTTCTACGGACCGGGACGCTACGCACTCGACACGCTGATTTTCCAACGGCCACCTTCAACAGCCGCTACTGTTTAGCCATGTACCGGTTATTGCTCGCCGTAGCGGTCGCCTGCGCGCTGGTCCAGGATTGTCCGGCGCAGGATTGGGAGAAGGCGCGGCTGAACAAATCGCCGCGTCACGGTGAATGGGTTGAGATCAAATTCGGTGACCGCACGATCAAAGCGTTCGTTGTTTACCCAGAGCGCAAAGATAAAGCGCCGGTCGTGCTTGTTATTCACGAGATTTTTGGATTGAGTGATTGGGTCCGCGGTTTGTGTGATCAATTGGCGGAGAACGGGATTATTGCGATTGCGCCCGACCTGCTCAGCGGCCAAACCTTTTCTGATCCGGATGGTGCGCGGAAAGCGATCTCTGCTTTACCGGAACCGCAGATCAAGGCAGACCTGGATGCGACATCGGATTACGCGCTGAAAATTCCCGCCGGCAACGGCACTCTGGCGGTATGTGGATTTTGCTGGGGCGGCGACTGGGTCTTCCAATACGCCAACATGAATCCGAAACTGAAAGCGGCCTACTCGTTCTACGGAACCGCGCCGGATGAGCAGGCAATGGTCGCAAACATTCCCTGTCCCGTTTTCGGCTTTTACGCAGGGAACGACGAACGCGTCAACGCGACAATTCCGGTAGCGCAGGAATTGATGAGGCGCGCCGGAAAAAAATACGAGCCGGTGGTTTACGGCGGCGCCGGTCATGGATTCATGCGCGAAGGCGAGAAGCCGGATGCCAATGAGGGGAACCGGCGCGCGCGCGACGAAGCCTGGGCGCGTTGGAAGACGCTCCTGAAGCAATTGTAACGTTCGTGCGGCGTCGCGCTACTCTTATTGCTATCGCACTGCTCAGTCTGAGCGGCGCATCGGCCGCGGAACAGCGGCAAATTTCTTCCCGCATTGCCCGCCAGCCGGTGCACTCGCGGGCGCTGGCATCCGTCGGCTATAGCAAACGACTTCACGCGCTCGAAGTGGAGTTTATCAGCGGCGCCGTCTATCGTTACAGCAACGTGCCACCGCAGATTTACCGCGACCTTCTCAGCGCTGCATCCAAGGCTCAATTCTACGATACGAATGTTCGCGGGCATTTTCCGTCGGTGCACGTAAAACCGCGACGGAGTTGATGTTCGTCCTCACCAAGGAAGAAAAACGCGTCATCTGTTTCGTGATGCTCGCGATTCTGGTTGGCCTGGCAGTGAAGGAATATCGGCGTAATCATCCGGTCTCGACCGCTGCGCAGCCTGGATTAAAGCAATCGCTCAGGAAACAACCGGAAGCGAAGCCGCGTCAGAAGAGTACGCCGGCGCCTTCGGCGAGTGCCCCGTAGAAGCATCTCATAAGTGGATTTGCAGTTCGGAACAGTCATTTGGGTCGCGCCTTGAGCGCTTGTCACACGAGCCAATAGCCCTCACCCCAATCCTCTCCCCAAGGGAGAGGAGGACGTAGGCGCAGGTGCCTGGGGAATCAGGAGAGGGAGGCGGTACGCGAAGCGCTCGGTGCGGGGGTCCAGTGGTAAAAATAGGAGGTGCCGTGGATCTTTAGAGGCCTTCAATTTTTCAAGCCAAATTCCAGAATTTATTGAAATTTTCCGCCGCTGGCATGAAAACTTCTCCGTGAAAGCTCATGCGTGTCTTGATCGCCGACGATCAAAAAAGCGTGGGAACATCCCTGGCGGAAATGGTCGGCCTTTGTCACCACCAAGTCGTCGAAGTCGTGGGCACGGGAATGGATGCCATTCAGGCATACGATCGGCACCGGCCGGACGTGGTGCTGATGGATTACCGGATGCCAAAACTAAATGGCATCACCGCGTGCCGTTACATTCTGGCGAAGGACCCCAAAGCGCGCGTAATCTTAATTTCTGGCTGGAGCGCGCCGGTTGAGCCCGAGGCATCAGGTGCAACCGCGATCCTCGCCAAGCCAGTCGCTCTTCCGATGCTCGACGCTGCCCTTACCGCGGCGATGCAGCCTAAAAAGCAAAAAGATCCGCCTGCGGTAGTCGTTGACGCGACGCCTCTGCAGGCGACAGACTCTACGGAGCCAGAAGCGACGCTCTGAGCGATAGCGGCGCCTTCGCTGCACGCTAGATTCTGGGGAGCGCAGGCTGCTAGCCTGCAGTCGCCGGCAGCTTGCCGACGACAATAGGTTGGCCTAAACAGATTGATTTTCGCAGAAACTTTTTGGCCAGCGGCCGAAAAGAGCAGGCTCGCAGCCTGCCCTCCCCAATTTTCCGTCTCGCAATTTGCGGCGGATCGCCGTATCACCACCAGATGGAGGTTACAAATGAATAGCATCTCGATTTCTCGACGTAAATTTGCGCAGCTCTTGAGCGCGGGAGCGGCCTGCGCCGTGGTTAAGCCCGCGCTTTCTTTGGCAAAAACGGCCCCGCAGGTGAAACATCCACCCGCGCCATCGCTAACGAGAATTGTGCGTTTGAGCTCGAACGAAAATCCTTATGGCCCTTCCCCGCACGCCCTCAAAGCGATGACGGATGCGTTCAACCTGGCTTGTCGTTATCCGGACGAACCGGCCGGCCTCTTGAGTGAAAGCCTGGCAAAACTAAACGGTGTTAACCCGAACCAAATCCTATTAGGAGATGGATCGGGTGAGATTCTGACGCTGTGCGCAGAAACTTTTACGGGAGCGCAGCGCGGTAAATTAGTCGCGGGCGATCCAACTTTCGAGGCCATCCTCCATCATGCCACCGTCAATGGAGCGGAAGTCGTCAAGGTTCCTCTCACCAATACCTTCGCGCACGATCTTGCCCAGATGAGCACAGTTGCAAATGCCGGTGTTGTTTACATCTGTAATCCGAACAATCCAACCGCCAGCATCACGCCGAAGAACGAACTAGCCGATTTCATCTCCAAAACATCGCCGCAAACGATGATTCTGGTGGACGAAGCTTACTTCCACTACGCCGATAGTCCCGACTACGAAAGCGTCATTCCTTTGATCAAGGATCACCCGAATCTCATTGTCGCACGCACGTTTTCGAAAATCTACGGCATGGCGGGATTGCGTTGCGGTTATGCTGTAGCACAGCCGGAGACTATTACGCAACTGAGCTCTCATCAAAGCTGGGATAGCGTCAATATTATGGCAGTAGCGGCGGCGGGCGCGAGTCTGAACGACCCCGACCAAGTTACAAATGGTCGGCGCCTGAATCAGGAAACCAGGTCGTTTGTGACTACTCAGCTCGACGCGATGGATTTCAAATACATCCCTTCGCAGGCGAATTTTGTCATGATTGATGTAAAACGCCCGGTCCTGCCGCTGATCAAAGCATTAAAAGAACGGAATGTGCAGGTAGGCAGATTATTTCCGGCATTGCCAAATCACATGCGCTTAACTGTCGGCAAAAAGAGCGAGATGGAAGCATTCCTGTCCGCCTTTCGTCAGGTCTTGGCCTGAAAAGCGGGCTCCGTTTGTAGCACAGCCATCTTGGCTGTGGGGCCAGCGGGCATCTTGCCTGCTGATTCGCAGCAAGCTTGAATCGCTTGAAGCTTGTGCCACAACTTGGCGCCGTCCCCTAGAACAGGGAGGATGATTTGGTTCTATCCAAATCCACTTATATTCCCGGGAAGTGGACGAAAAAGCCGCACAGGACTTGCTGCACCAACGATCATTTATCGGGCGTCCTATGCATTCCTCATTGCTCGCGAATGAACGCGACCCGGAAATTCGTTTCGACACAAAGAAACAGATTGCGGCGTTCACCAGCCAGATTTGCGAGGTCATCGTTGGCAAAACCGAGGCGGTAAAGCTGGCGGTCGCCTGTCTCCTCGCGCGCGGTCATCTCTTAATTGAAGACATCCCGGGAGTAGGTAAGACGACCCTGTCCCAGGCGCTGGCCCGTTCGCTCGGCCTCGTCTTTCAGCGTATCCAGTTCACCAGCGACCTGCTCCCAGCCGACATCCTTGGTAATTCAATTTTTGATCGGAACGAACAGCGTTTCGTATTTCATCAAGGACCGCTCTTTTCGCAAGTGGTGCTGATCGATGAAGTGAACCGCGCCACCGCCAAGACGCAAAGCGCATTGCTCGAAGCGATGGAAGAACATCAAATTTCGGCGGATGGGGTCACTTACGAATTGCCGCGGCCGTTTTTTGTCATCGCGACACAGAATCCACAATATCAGGTGGGAACGTTTCCACTGCCCGAATCGCAGTTGGATCGGTTTCTGATGCGAATCGAGCTGGGTGTGCCGGACCGCGCGAGCGAGCGGGCGATGCTTCTCGGGATGGATCGTCGCGAGATGCTCAAGGAATTGGATCCGGTTTTTGGCGCGGAAACATTGCTCGAGATTCAAGCAAAAGTACGGACGATCCATACCTCGTCAGCGCTGCTCGATTATCTCCAGGATTTGCTGGACGCTTCGCGACAGCGCCATCGCAGCGGTTTGTCGCCGCGCGCGGGGCTGGCTCTGCTTCATGCGTCGCAAGCCTGGGCGATGATGAATGGGCGCGAAATGGTGCTGCCCGAAGACATTCAAGCGGTGGGGACCGCCGTCATGGCTCATCGGCTCGGACACGATATCGAGCAGTCCGGACAAAGCGGTCGCACGTTGGCCGATGCTCTGTTGAACAGCGTACCGGTGCCATGAGGCAAGGCGGATCTTCCGAGCGCAGATTGCCCCTTGCTCCAACCAGAAGTTTCGCCGGCCTGCTATTTGTGCTGGTCGCAATTTGGTACGGCGCCTCCAGTCAAAATAACGCCGCGTCATATCTGCTCTTGTTTGCTCTTATGAGCGTTTTTCTGGTTTCAATTCCGCGGACGCTTTCGAATCTGGGAGGCTTGCAAGCAACGGCCGAATCAATCAAACCAGCATTCGCCGGTCAGGAGGTTTCGCTGCCACTCGAGGTCACGAACGAATCGCGCGCCACTCGATACGGGATTGCCCTCACGCTGCCGGATTAGGGCGACGCCTGCGAACGTATCGACGAAATTCCCGCCGACAAAGCCACCCGCACCATACTTCGATTTCCCGCGGTGACCCGGGGCGAGCATGAGATCGGGAGAGTGCACCTGACCAGTGTCTATCCGCTCGGTTTTTTGCGAGTGCTGAAACAACTTCCGAGTGCGCAGCGTTACGTTGTTTATCCAAAGCCGGCCGGCGATCAGCGCCTGCCAGCCGAGACCGCGCGTTCGGGGCAATCCAGCTCGCGGAGGGAACTGGGAGAGGGCGACGATTTCGCCGGCGTGCGCGCATATGTGCGAGGAGAATCCCAACGCCACATCGACTGGAAGGCGGTCGCGCGCGGACAGGCATTGATGACAAAACAATTTACGGCCGAAGCTGACGGCCTGCTGTATCTCGACCTTGCGGCGGTGCGGCTTGACGATCTCGAAGCGCGGCTTTCGCAACTCGCGCTCTGGGTGATCGAGGCGGAACGTGCGCGACGTCCTTACGGGTTGCGTCTGCCTACGGTTGAAATTCGGCCGTCACTGGGCGAGCCGCATCTCCATCGTTGCTTGCGCGAACTGGCCCTGTTCAAATGAAGATACTTCGAAAACAAGACACACGCATCCCGCGACGACCGCTCTTGTGGCTGGCAGCGGCGTTGCTTTTTACGTTACCGCCAATGTTTGGGAGTCTCCCGTCCTGGGTGCCCTTACTGTTTTTGATCGCGCTCGCCGCGAAGTTCTGGATGGAACCGAAGGGTTATCGTCTCCGCTCCTTGGTTTGGAAATTGGTTCTCGTGGCCCTAATCCTGTCCCTGTTGTTCTTCAGCTACGGCTCGCTCAGGGGAATCGAGCCCGGCGTTTCCCTCATTGTTATGTTGACGTCGGTCAAGATTTTGGAAGCGCACACCGCACGCGAGTTCCACATCATGATCATGGTGGCGTGGGTTCTTTGCCTCTGCGGATTTTTTCTCTCTCAGAATCTCGCGATTGCACTTTGTCTGCTTATCGCCTTCACTCTGCTACTCGTCGCGCTCATCCAGTTTCATCGCGGGTCATCATTCGCCTTTTGGCCACCAGTTCGCACCGCCGGTAAACTTCTCGCTCAAGCCGGGCCCCTTATTATTCTGCTGTTCCTTTTCTTTCCGCGCTTGAGTACCGGGTTCCGATTTCAGATCGCGCCGCAGCGTGGAGCATCGGCTGGCTTCTCCGACCGGCTCTCACCCGGGAGCGTTTCCTCTTTGGCTAATTCTTCTGAGGTCGCTTTCCGCGCCGAGTTTCCCGATGGCAAAATCCCTCCTCTCCGCGCGATGTACTGGCGCGGTGCCGTGATGTGGCACGGCGAAGGTTTGGAGTGGGAAGCGCCCAAAGCTCAGGTGGCACTGCCCTCCACCAGCCAAGGTCCGCCCCACGGGCAAGCACTTCGACAATGGATTACGATCGAGCCGCATGACGCAAGCTGGATGTTCGCGCTCGATTGGCCGGCGAATCCGCCTGCTGGTGCGAAGCTCGTGCCCGGTAATTATTTGTTGAGTAATCAACCGATCCACAAGCCGCGCCGATACGAAGTTGTATCTTATCCGGAAATTCCGAGCAACCGGCTCCATTCCCGCGAACGCGAGCCCTTGCTCCAGGTACCCGCGGACACCAATCCGGCAGTGCGTGCATTGGCGCAGTCTTGGTCGGCCGAAAAAGCGGAGCCACGCGCGATCGTAAATAAAGCGTTGGAGTTTTTTCGTACCCAAGGCTTTCGCTATTCGCTTTCGCCGGGCGAATACAGAAAGAATGACCTCGAGGAATTCCTTTTTCATCGTCGCCTTGGATTTTGCGAGCACTACGCCGCCAGTTTCGCGACCTTAATGCGATTGGCCGGAATTCCAGCGCGCGTCGTTACTGGTTATTTAGGCGGCGAGTATAACGAGATTGGGCACTTCTTTCTCGTGCGACAAGCGGATGCCCATGCCTGGTGCGAAGTCTGGTTCCCAGACAGCGGATGGCAAAGAATCGATCCCACTGCCGTCGTCGCTCCCGAT
The DNA here is from genome assembly GCA_003221295.1 of Verrucomicrobiota bacterium. Lineage (GTDB taxonomy): Bacteria > Verrucomicrobiota > Verrucomicrobiia > Chthoniobacterales > UBA10450 > AV69. Next base: position 19,571 of record QHRA01000199.1, read on the forward strand.
CGCGTGAATTTGGGATTCAACTCCTTTCTGGAAAGGCGCGGCGGCGCCGGTCAACTGGATTCCCAGAGCGTACTTGCGAGAAACCTCGCGCGCTGGCCGATATTCGGCAGAGCCCGACTCGGCTGGCAGACGCTTAGTTATGCCTGGGATACTCGGGTTCTTAGCTTCGATGGAGACGAGCAGGAATCATTTTTCGCGTCCATCGGAATAGCTGGGCAAGGACCAATCTTTTTCATTATTGGTACCTTAGCGGTTACGATTGCCCTGCTTGCTCTTTACGCAGGATGGACACACTTGCGGACTCGCCCTCGCGGCGACCGCGTTAAAATTGTGTACGAAAGCTTTTGCCGGAAGACGGCCAAGCTTGGAGCGCCGCGCGATCCATCGGAAGGTCCTCTGGACTTCTCGCGTCGAGCGACGGGTTTGTTGCCCACCGAATCCGATCGAATCCGCCGCATCGCGAAGGCCTATATTGCGTTACGCTACGCTCCTGCACCCGATCCGACCATGCTCGAACAATTCGCCAAAGAAGTGAACTTCTTTGTCCGCACGTCTTAATCCGGGGAGCGCAGGCTGCTGCTAGTCTGCAGTTGCCGGCAGCTTGCCGGCAACATTTCGCACCGCGAACTTCTTTGTTGAAAAAGCGTCTCGGCAAGCTGCCGAGACGAACAGGCTGGCAGCCTGTGCTACCCACCCGGCAGATACTTTTCTGGAATCGGTGCGCTCGCATTTTCCTGCTGCCAGTAAATCGAGACGATCCACCAACGTTTGCCATCGTTGAATAGCTGGATGCTGTTGATCCCGCGCATAAATGGTTCGGGATCGTCCGGCTGGTGGCACGACTCATAGGTGCTCCAGACATGCGCAATCTGCCCGAACTGTTCGGTGCGCCGCGCAATCTCTTTCTCGTAGAAGCCGCTCTTCTCAAAGAATGGCTCCACGCGCGCGATGTATCCCTCAATATCCAAAATGTGCGGCGCAAGATCGACACCTCCCGTCCCGGCTTGCATCGCCGTCGGGATCAAACGCGCACCTGGCATGTACAACGAACGTTCGCGGTCCCAATCGCGCTTCTCTCCCGCTGGGCCTGAAATTCCGTCGTAAGCAGCTGTGATGATCGAATCGATTGTTGCAACATCAGCGGGATTGGCTTCTGACTTCAACATTGGATGTTCGGTGTTGGGCGTTTTGCGTTTTGTTTTATGTCTTGATCGTCTCCAGAACTTTGCGAGCCGCGTTGTGCCCGGGGATGCCACTGACGGCGCCGCCACGTAGCGCGCTTGATCCGCAGAAAAGGACTTTCTCGTATTGGGTCTCGACGCCCCAAGTCCCTGCTTGAGCGTTCGTGGTTGCGAATGGCCAGGTCGGTGCGTCGTGAAAAATGTTCCCATGATACATTCCTAACGAGTCTTCGATATCAACCGGACTTTTGCTTTCGATGCAGAGAGTGCCGTCGCGGCCGACCGCGAGACACTCTTCCAGCGGCTCTTCCAGCCACTGGTTCATGCTGGCGAGGAATTTTTTCTCCGCTTCTTTCCGCAGCGTCCTATTGTCGCGCGCGAACAAGCTCCAGGGCACATCCAGCCCGAAGAGCGTCATGGTGTGATAACCTTGTTCACGCAACTCAGGAGCGAGAATGCTATCATCCGTGAGGGTATGACAATAGACTTCACAAGGCGTTTTGTCTGGTAGGCGTCCCTGCGCGGCCTGCCCGTAGCTCAGATTCATCTGCTCGTAACCTTCGTCACTGTGAAACGTTCCGCACCACGCTTCGGTCGCCGGGTGCTTTTTCGACTTCAACTTCGGCAGCCTGCGCAACAGCATGTTGATCTTGAAGACCGAGCCCTCATCGGTCGCGTCTGGTTGGAACGGCTTGCCGGTAAACTTCGCCAGCACGTTGCGACCGAAGTTCACGAGGACAAACCGCGCTTCGGTTGTCTCCTTTTTTCCCGCCATCTCGAACTCAACCGAGGAGCTTTTTCCATTCAATCCCAGAGCGCGTATCCTAATACCCGTTAGAAATTCAGCGCCGCTTCGGCGGGCCGCTTCTTCCAGTTCGCGCGCCACCCCGCCCATTCCTCCCACCGGCACCTTCCATTCTCCCGTTTTGTTTCCAATCAGATGGTAAAGAAAACAACGGTTCTGGACGAGAGATGGATCATGCGGATGCGTAAAGAGACCGATCTTCGCGTCGGTCAGGACAAGCCCGCGTACCAGATCATTTTGCAAATAACGCTCGATCGCAGCTCCGAGCGGCTCCTCCGCCAAACTGCGCCACGCTTCGCGCGAAATATCATCGACATCAAACCGGCGGCGAAACTCTTCTTTCGCGATCAGGGGTTCCAGCATGCTGTCCCAGGAATGCGTGGCGAAAACGCGCGAGAGATTATAAAACTTTTTTAACTGCTCAAACTCTTTGTTGCTGCCGGTCAGATCGATCATCGATTGGCGACCCACCTCGTCATCGAGATTGCTCAAGAGTAATCCATTATATTTTCCATTCTTGACATAAGGGGTGAAGGATCCGGTCGCGCGCCGCCGCAACTCGAGGTTCAACCCGAGATCGCGAATGATTTTCTCCGGAAACAGGCTAACGAGATAGGAATAGCGTGAGAGCCGGGCGTCATAATCGGGAAAGACTTTCTGCGAAGTAGTCGCTCCGCCGATGTAATCGTTTTTTTCCAATAAGAGCACACTAAGTCCAGCCCGCCCGAGATAACTGGCGGCCACCAGCCCATTATGCCCCGCTCCCAGAATAACGACGTCGTACTTCGATTTTATCCTGCTCATGCTCGTGCTTATGATCGATTAAACAATCAGAAGTTGAGTTCGCTTACGCCAACCCCCCGGGTATGGCAAGGGCAAAGCAGGACATGCGGAAGCATGTCCCCTCCGCCTTCGCAGAGCGCGGAACCACGACGAGGTGACGCACTTCTACGCGTCCAGGAGGAGGGGAAGCTCGCCCCTCCGAAAAGATAGAAACTTCATGCGCAGCCGATGTAACGATGTAACGCTTTTAACGATTCAACGCACATACCATGGATGCCTTCAGTTATCTTTCGGTCCTCATCTCGATCGTTCTGGCTTTGGGAATGACGCGGGTCCTAGCCGGCGTCGGGGAGATGCTGCAGGCGCGCTCGCGGCGCCGGCTTTATTGGGTGCATGCTGTCTGGGTGGCGAATCTGTTTCTGTATCTGGTGGTGGCGTGGTGGATTTTCTATCGCTGGCGCAACCAGCAGCAGTGGACATTTTTCCTTTTTATCTTTGTTCTGATTTCGCCCACGATTTTATACTTGGCTTCTATCGTCCTTTTTCCGCCCGAGTCTTCTTTGGACGAGTTCGTCAATTACAAAACTCACTATTACTCTAACCACCGCGCGTTTTTCGTCCTCTTTGCCCTGTTCACGCCAGTCGATTTCGTGGACACCCTGCTGAAAGGCATCCCACATTTTCTTGCCTTAGGGCCGCAGTACTTTATCAGCAACAGTCTCTATTTCGCTGGGCTAGTGACCGCTGCGGTTACGCAAAATGAACGCTACCACCAATGTTATGCCATCATCTTTCTACTGCAGACATTTGTGATTAGCTTCAGCATAATTCGCACGCTGGCGTGACTCATGGGCATGCTCCCTGACGTCCACGTCCGTTGCCTCGTCGTCGGCGGCGGACCAGCGGGCATGATGACTGGTTATTTGCTCGCACGTGCCGGAGTGGACGTCGTTGTTCTGGAAAAACACGCCGATTTTAACCGCGATTTCCGCGGCGATACCATTCATCCTTCTACTCTCGAGCTTTTGCATGAGCTCGGATTACTCGAGGAATTTCTTCGGTTACCCCACCAGGAACTGCGCGAAATACGCGGAATATTTAACGGTCACGCGGTTCCCATCGCCGATTTTTCGCGTTTGCCGACGCGCTGCAAATTTATCGCCTTCATGCCGCAATGGGATTTTCTCGACTTTCTCTCCAGCCAGGCAAAACGGTTTCCTACCTTTGCTCTGCACATGCAACATGAAGTCATCGATCTGCTTTTTGAAAGCGATCGGATTGCGGGCGTTCGGGTGAAAACTCCGGACGGCCAGCGTGAAGTGCGGGCTGACCTAACAATTGGCGCCGACGGTCGCCATTCGATTACGCACACGAAAAGTAATCTTGAGATGGATGAATTCGGCGTGCCGATCGATGTCCTCTGGATGCGGCTTTCCAAACGGGAAAACGACCCGCCACAATCGCTTGGCTTTTTTCGCCACGGGAAACTGCTCGTTCTCCTCGACCGGGGCGATTATTTCCAAGTCGGTTTTGTTATCCCAAAAGGCGAGCTCGACGCGATCAAGCAGCGCGGCCTGCCCGCCTTGCATCGTGACATCATTCGCCTCGGACCTTTCTTGGAAGATCGAATCACGGAGCTGGACGATTGGACAAAAATCAAACTCCTCACCGTCCAGATCAACCGTCTGCGAAAATGGTACCGCGAAGGCTTGCTTTGCATTGGTGACAGCGCCCATGCCATGTCGCCCGCCGGTGGCGTCGGCATTAACCTCGCGTTACAAGACGCAGTCGCGACCGCAAATTTGCTGGCGGCAAAGTTAAGAGCCGGGCCAGTGTCGGTCGCTGATTTGAAGCAAGTGCAAGAACGTCGCGAATGGCCTACCCGTGTAATCCAGACGATGCAGGCTTTCATTCACCGCCGAGTTGTGACGGGACGTGAATCCAAGAGCGGAGATTCGCTTCCAATTTTGCTCAAGCTCTTTCAATGGTTTCCGGCTTTGCGTTCGCTTCCAGCGCGCTTTATCGGCCTCGGCCCGAGACCGGAGCACATTCTCTAGCCTCTGGGAAATCAGGCTGGTCGCGGTGGTGTTATAATCAACCCCGAAAGCTTTCGGCGTTGGGCCCACAGCCAGAATGGCTGTGCTACAACCTCAAAACCGTTTGGCGCGAAACCGCTGCATAAGCTCGAGGATTTTCTCCCGCACCTCAAATAATTCGGCGCGAAACGAATCCAGTCGCTCGGGCGGAAGCAATTGTTTTTGGGCAACGTTATCCGCCGCTGCCATGCTGGTGTGCAAATAATTGAGCGCCCGTTTCAGGGCCGCGACAACGAACCCGCCGTCGCGAGAATCATCCTCGTCATAAGCGAGGCTATCGAGCGCGCCCGCGATTTTTGCGCCTGCCGTCTGAAACTGAAAAACCATTTCGAAGAGATCGCTATCGCCATTGTCCTCAAGCAGACCGCGATCATCGCAAAAATGCCACATTGCGACTCCGCTTTCGAAGGCACGTTTCGTCAGCGGATGATGAATGTGGCCATCTTTGTCGCGCACCCAATCGACTCCTTCGGTCAACGGATTGGGCTCCAACGGCGGAATCTCTTCTCGTTCGCGCTTGGGAAGTGCTCCCCGCTCGTCCGCTTCCAACGCCTCCTCCAGCCAGGTCCAACCCATCTCGCGCGCCACGATTTTTTCGCGATCCGGATGCCCTTCATACTTTTCGAACAGCTTCATGTACTTGTCCGTGCGCGCGTCCGATTCGCGCATGAACTTCTCGTAACCGAATTCATCCAGCGGTTGTTCATCCTCAATTTCAAATTCCCTTTCTTCAGGATCCGGCAAATCGATTTGATCGAGCTGTTCCAGCCAGGCGCGCAGCGCCTCATGGCAGGAAGCAATTTGCTGCTCCTCATCTTCCGGCGAAAGCTTCCACTCCGCCGGTGAAACATCGATTTGATAATTGCTACTCTCAATCACCACACGACCATTGGCTTCGCTGAACCATTCCAGATAAAGGGCATCGGCAGAATGTTCTGGTGGCTGCGTACCAGATCTCGTTAGGCGCGTCGCTTCTTCCAGCGGCACATCGATCACCCGCACTTTGCGCGAAGCCGTGATCTCGCCGGCAACACCACGCTGCAAAAGCGCGGGCAGGCTCTTCTCTTCCTCCGTTGCCAGCGGATGCGGATTTTCAAATCGCACGACACATCCCGCCAGATCGCGTAAACAATTTCCCGTCAACTCCAGCGTCAGCGGCCGCTCGACCCCGACCAGTGTGATCCATCCCTCAACGCGTCCGCGCCGGCGATTATCGATCTCGCCCCGGAGAACGCTTTGATGAATACGTAACGCCATTAGCAGAATACTCCTGCGCAAGGACGATAACGCAAACCACCTGTCATTAACCACGCGCTCCGCGGCAATCTGTCGCCCAAGGTGTTGAACCGATCGGCTTCTGATCACAAACCGCCATCTAATTCCGGGTTGCGATATGTAAGGTAAAAGCTAACAATTCTATGAGTGATTGCCTCATAGCGATGTAGGTCAAAACCCGTCAATGAGCATTTCTCACAAGCACAAGTTCATCTTCATTAAAACGGTCAAGACCACGGGTACAAGCCTTGAAGTATTTCTCTCTCAGCATTGCGGTCCAGATGATATCCTTACCCTGTTCGACCCTCCCATCGAGGGACACCAGCCGCGTAACTACAACGGATCCGGTGACCATGTCTCTGAAATCCTGCGCATCCCATTCGGACCGCGGTCTGCCTGGCGGTGCCTTCTTGCTCGACGTGAGCGTTTTTATA
>QHRA01000200.1 GCA_003221295.1 Verrucomicrobiota bacterium
TGCCCAAGGCACGAACATTTATCTTGCTGCCGGTGCCACGCTGGCCTCGGTGGTGCACGCGTTAGATTCAACAGGGCGATTCCACGTGATCTCGCGCCCGATGGTTTTCACGAGCAACAACAAGAAGGCAATCATTGCAAACGGACAGGAGATTCCGGTCCCGGTAAATACCTTAAGCAACGCGGCAGCGGTCGGCACCAACGTCGCCGCTGTCCAATCCAGCATCGAGTTTAAGAAGGTTGCGCTGCAGCTCGAGGTCGTGCCGCTCATCAACTCGGAGAAAGAGGTTTCCTTGGATATTTTACAGAAGATCGACAGTGTCGTTCCTGGCAGCAATGTAAATATCGGCGGGAACCAGGTGCCGACGATCGCCACTCGCTACATCCGCACTAACGTTTCCGCGCCAAACTGTTCAACGATTGTCCTAGGCGGATTAATTACTGACACCAAGAATACCAGCAAAGATGGGATTCCATATTTGAGTCGATTGCCAGTTGTAGGTTCACTTTTTCGTAGCACTACAAAAAATCGCGACCGCACAGAGTTGATCATTTTGATGCGTCCAGAAGTGTCGCTGACGAAGCTTGATCTTTATCGGCTGCGGCAGAAGCACGAAGACCGTACGCATTTCGGGCCTGAGCTTGAACAGGAGGATTGTCCGGATTGTCCGAAACGGGGTGATGGAAAGCAACTGCCGCCGCCGGATGTCCCATCGGCCAAAGATGTAGGAATGCGCTAATGAAACGAATCGGGATTGTTCTTATCGCGATGTTTCTGGGCTGTAATGGCGCTCCCGGATTCATCATAGACGAGGAAATCTTTTCCTACCGCTCGGAAGATTCGCTGGCGCCGCGCGATGAGTCTGGACTCTTGCATCAGGGCAGACTGGTCCGTGCGGTCGATTTTGCCCCGAGATATAACCGGCGTTGGATCTATTATTTCAAGGCGAACGAGCAATTGATGGTGGATCCGGCTTATGTCGGCGCACTGCAAAGGGATTTGCGCCGGCTGGGATACTATTGCGGGCCGATTGACGGCGTTTTCTCCGATGACGTGAGCGACGCGATAGCGCGTCTTCAGAAAAATTATTCGTTGCGTGTGAATGGCACGCTAAGCGATCCAGTGCGGCGGGCGTTGCATTTGCCCTAGTCTGGGGCGCGCCCGCTCCCTGAAGCAAAAGCATTGTCGCGCTCTGGCAAAACGGCGGCCTAATGGCATAATTCGAGGGTTGAAATGAGATCCCCCGTCCGCCAGCCGAGTTGCGATTTTTTGATGCGCGCTGTAGCGGCGCTCTATGAGCGCCGAGTCCTGGCAATTTCGGCGGTCACTTCGGCTCCGCTCGGTGCAGGCTCCGACCGCCGCTACCAAAAGGGATCAAGATGAACGCGGCGGTAAGCAAATCGATTGTTGATCTTTTGATCGCTGGGGGCGTGGAGTCTCGCGAAGAAGCTGCCCAGCTTGCGCAGAATCTCAATGGCGGTTCCTGGACGACCCAAGTGCTCGATTCCGGCAAGGTCGACGAGCAACGGTTTCTCTCTGCCATTGGAAATTTCTTCCGCGTTCCGGTCGTCACGCTTGACGCCAGGACAATCGATCGGCAAACACTGTCGATTTTGCCCTCGCGATTTGTTTTTCAGCATCACATTTTGCCGATCGCGGAAAAGGACAATTCTGTTGTTCTCGCGACCTACGATCTTTTCAATTCGGCCGGCCGCCAGCTGGTGACGCAACTTTTGAAGAAACCAGCGGAGTGGGTGCTGGTCCCGCGTGCCCAGTTACTGCGCGCGATGAAAACGCTCTACGGCGTGGGCGCGGAAACCTTCGATGAAATTCTCAAGACCAATCGGGGTTTCGAAGTCTTGCATAAAGGCGACACCGCAACGGACATCAACGCGGACGATCCCGAAGCATCCGTCGTTAAATTCGTCAATCAAGTTATCCGTGAAGCGATCGCCGAGCGTGCGACCGATATTCACGTCGAGCCGCTCGAGAACGATATCCGCATTCGTTACCGCATCGACGGAATTCTGCACGAAGTCGCGGTGCCGCCGCAACTGCGGGTGCTTCATGCTGCGATTATTTCGCGATTGAAAGTGATGTCGCATATGGACATCGCCGAGCGACGTTTGCCGCAGGATGGCCGCATGAATTTGCACGCGAACAATCAGGAGATCGACGTTCGCGTTTCGACCATCCCGACGGTGAACGGCGAATCGATCAGCCTGCGATTGCTCGCCCGCGGCGGCCAGCAGTTCGGCTTTCAACGCCTCGATCTCAGTGAACGACAGGAAAACGTCATCCGCCGTCTGCTCGCCCAGCCTAATGGGATCATTTTGCTCACCGGCCCGACCGGCTGCGGGAAATCGACATCGTTGTATTGTTTCCTCAGCACGATCAATTCAGTCTCGCGCCGCATCATCACGATCGAGGAACCGGTCGAGTATAAATTGCCCGGCGTGTTGCAAATGGATGTGAAACCGGAAATCGATTTCACATTTGCGCGCGGTTTGCGTCACATTCTTCGACAAGATCCGAACGTGGTGATGGTCGGTGAAATTCGCGACGTCGAGACGGCAGACATTGCGATTCGCGCCGCGATGACCGGCCATCTGGTCTTCAGTACGCTGCACACGAATGATGCCGTCGGTGGCATTACGCGTTTGCTCGATATGGACGTCGAACCGTTCCTGCTCTCGTCGGTTGTGAAATCATTCATTGCGCAGCGGCTCGTCCGCACCATCTGCCCTGAGTGCGCCGAGAAAGTCGAGTATCCGGGAGAATATCTCGGCGAAATCGGATTCCCGGTGAAAGAACTGGGAACGAAATTCATGCGCGGCAAAGGTTGTGACCATTGCCGGCAAACCGGCTATCAGGGCCGCGCGGCGATTTACGAAATCTGCGTGGTGACCGAGCCACTGCGCAAAATGATCATGCAGAAGCGCGATGGCGGCGAGCTGAAGCAGTGCGCTATTGCGGAGGGGATGGAAACGTTGCGGCAGGACGGCTGGCGCCGCGTGGCGCAGGGCAGTACCACGATCGAGGAAGTTGTTAGGGTGACGCAAACTGACGAAGTGATGGCCGAAACGACCGAAGACGCCGAGCCGGTGGTGAAGCGCTAGCGCGCGAATCTGGCAAGAGCGACCATCAGCCCATTGCCACGGATAACGAACTGTTTGGATCACTAAAACAATCGCGATCGCCGCAGAAAAAAGTATTCGTTATAGGGCTGATCGTCGGTAATTCGTATTTCGGGATCGCGATTCAGCAATTGTATTGGAAAGCGTGACAATAAGACCCGGCCCAAATATGCCGGCAAGTCGGCGGACTGAGTCCATTCCAAAAGATCGCTTGTAGCCGCAGCCGGCATGGCGGATGCGACCTGTTCCGGTGTGCGGGGTGCAATCGGTTGCATCGAAGCCAACATATGGAATCCGACTCCCTGGATACCGCGAAAACAACACACGTGAGTAAAGGAATTCTCCAGCGACCGGAAAACGGCTTGACCGGTCATCAGCTCCCCTCCAGGAAACCAAACTTGAATAATTCCGTTTGGCTTTAGGTGCTGTTTGACAAGTTCGTAAAATTCTTCGGAATAAAGTAAGCTAGACCCAGCGGCTTCAGTCGGAGGCGGAGGATCTGTCACCACGACATCGAACATTGCCGATGTTCGCTTCAAAAAACGCCGGCCATCATCGATCACGATGCGACCCTTCGGGTTATTGAGAACGCGTGCGGCATCCCGGTGATAAAACCCGAAAGCATTCTTTACGCTGGGCACCAATTCCACTGCGGTAGTGTCGATGTCCCAGCTCAGCGCCGACCGGTAGGTTGTCCCCATTCCAAAACAAATGATCAGGACCGATTCAGGTTTACCGGCATGCAGAGCAAGAGGGAGGTGCGCCATGAATTTGGTCTCCGGGGTCAAACAAGTAACGCCGATGCCGTTCACGAAAAGATGCTTGTCGAGATCCTTACCGGCGGAAATAACCGAGGCGGCGTAGTCGCGGCGGATTTCCGTGGCTCCACCTCTCGAAATCCAACTTGCGAAGTCCACCGGACAGAACAAGGACCAGGCTAATACAATGCCAGCCGTTGCGCCGCTCATCGTGCGGTACCAAGAAGGCAACGATCGGGACGTGAAGAAATAAAATCCAAGAAAGGGCAAACTAAGTAGGACCAATCCGTAGCGTTCGCCAACCCATGGCAACAAAACATATGAAGCAAATAGCGGCCCCAGAATACAGCCAAGCACATTTAGCGCGTAAGCGTTACCGGCATCAGCGGGATCACCCAAGGCGTCCTTGTCGATCAGACTTGGAGTTAAGTATCCGAGGACCGCACAGAGCGGGGTAATACTAGATAGCAGGACAGCCACGTCCAGGTATGCGGAAAATTTTGCTGCCACGCCGAGAAATCGAAGATCATTGAATAGAATGGGAAGAAAGGTCGCGACCACAGCAACCGACATCAGCTTGGCAACATTCCACACAGAGTTAGTACGAAGGCCGCGGCGATACAATAGCGATCCGCAGAACGTGGCGCCCAAATAGGCGAAAATAATAAGAGCGAAAGAGTAGACCTGAGTTTTCAACACTGGTGTAAACGCCCGCGTCCAGACGACTTCCATAGCCATCGCTGTAAAACCGGTTGAAAATAGGATCCATTTCCTGAAGGGGCGCCGCAGCGTGTCCGGCGAAAGCGTTGGCCAACGTGGCGACGAAACTTTCGCTTCAGCCAAGTTGAGCGCGGCAGGCTCGCGCTGCTTCCGAGCCAAGAATCCGCTAATCACTGCGATGGTGAAGTTACCGGCTGCTGCTATACAAAGCGTCTGCTTAAATCCAAAAAACTCCACTAACACAAGCGCGGTAACCAAAGTTCCGCTCATTGCGCCAAGAACATTCGCCAGATAGAGGAAGCTAAAACTTTCGGTGTTTTGTGGATCCTGCTCGCGCACGTACGCCATCATGAATGGAAAAGTCGCGCCCATGCATACGCACCATGGCAGAATGGAAAGGCCTAGGAGCAAGGCAGAGAGGGAAAGATAACGAAAAGAATTCATCTGCCCTGCGGACAGCAACACCTCCCCGCTCACGGCAAATAACATTGGAACGGCAACTGCGCCAATGCCGATCACAAGCTCGGTCAGCATGTAAAAGACGATCGCCGAGGATCGCGTCTTCGTTGTTAGCGCGTCAATCAATCTTCCGCCGAGCCATGCTCCAAGGGACAGCCCCAGCATAAAGACCGATATGACTACAGAGAGCACGGGCGCAATGATCCCAAAACTTGCGAACGCAATTCGCGTCCACACCACTTGATAGACCAAGCTGCTAAATCCGGATAAGAAGAACAACAAGAAGAGCAGTTTTCGCTGGAGTAGACTCATCGGTTGAGTTGGTGAAAGCACCTGCCGCGCCTGACCGAAGCGGGGGCGAAACAAGCGCTACCCAGAGCCCCGCAGGTCGCGGATGGTTTTCGCGTAATCGTCGCTGCGGAAAATCGAAGTGCCGGCGACGAGGACGTTGGCGCCGTTTTCAATCGATACCCGTGCCGTCACCGGATTAATGCCGCCGTCCACTTCGATATCCAGCACAGGATTGTTTTTTGTCTTCCAATCGCGTGCACGACGCACTTTTTCCATTTGTTCGCTGCGGAAGGATTGGCCACCAAAACCCGGATGTACCGTCATGATGAGAAGAAGATCGAGCTGGCTGAGAAATGGCTCCAGCAAGGCAAATGGCGTGGCCGGATTTAAGGTCAGACCAGCACGACAGCCCCCGCCGCGAATTTGCTCCAAGGTTTTGGCAACGTCGTGTTTCGATTCCGGTTCAACGTGGACCGTGATCGAATTTGCTCCGGCCTCGATAAAACGCGGTAGATAATGATCGGCGTACTCGATCATGAGATGGACGTCGAGCGGCAAATTTGTGAGCTTGCGAACAATCGCGACGATTCCCGGGCCGAAGGAGATGTTATCGACGAAATGTCCATCCATGATGTCGCAATGAATCCAATCGGCCCCGGCCTCCTCAACCCGGCGAACTTCATCGGCCAATCGGGAAAAATCGGCGGCGAGGATGGATGGGGCGATAAGGATCCGATGCATGGAGTGATGGAGTCATCCCGAGCGTAAGTCGAGGGATCCCGCCATGATACCTTAAAGCTGGCGCAACGGGATCCCTCGACTTGGCTCGGGATGACCGCAACACTCCATTACTCCGCGGCTTGGCCGCAGCAAGCTTTCCCTTGACGGGCGGCAGCTCTGTTCCAAGGTTCTACGCGTTTTCGGGCGTTGAAACAGGTGGGGAGCATTGAACGTCAGGAGTTTATTTTCCGGTGCGGCTTTCGCTGGCTCGAAACTTGCAGCGCAGTCAATTTCTAACTTCTCCTAAATAAATGTTCGAAGGACTTTTTGGCTGGTTATCCAGCGATATCGGCATCGATCTTGGCACGGCCAACACCCTGGTTTACGTCAAGGACCAGGGAATTGTCTTGCGCGAGCCTTCGGTGGTGGCGGTGCAGGCAGGGACCAACAAAGTGTTGGCGGTGGGGGACGAAGCCAAGCGCATGCTCGGGCGAACGCCGGCAAACATCGTGGCGGTGCGGCCGTTGAAAGATGGCGTGATAGCGGATTTCGAAGTGACCGAGGCAATGCTGCGGCATTTCATCACCAAAGTGCATGGCCGGCGCATGCGGGCACGGCCGCGGGTAGTGATTGCGGTCCCATCCGGCATTACGGAAGTGGAAAAACGCGCCGTTCGCGAATCGGCCACTCACGCCGGTGCGCGCGAGGTTTATTTGATCGAGGAACCGATGGCGGCAGCGATTGGAGTTGGTCTTCCGGTACAGGATCCGGCGGGCAACATGATCATCGACATCGGCGGTGGCACGACGGAAGTGGCGTTGATTTCGCTCTCCGGCATCGTCTTCAGCCGCAGCGTGCGCGTAGCCGGTGACGAGCTCGACGAAGCGATCGTGCAATATATGAAGCGCGCTTACAATTTGATGGTGGGTGAGCGGACCGCGGAAGAAATCAAAATCAAAATCGGCTCGGCCTATCCCACTGACAAGGAAACAAGTGTGGAAGTGAAAGGGCGGGATCTGGTGGCGGGGTTGCCGAAAACTCTGCAAATCACTTCCCAGGAAGTGCGCGAAGCATTGCTGGAACCGATTTCCACGATCGTCGATTCGGTGCGAATCACCTTGGAACGCTGCCCGCCAGAATTATCGGCCGATTTGGTCGATCGAGGTCTGGTTTTGGCCGGCGGCGGCGCGCTTTTGCGCGGTTTCGATAAACTTTTGAGCGAGGAAACTGGTTTGCCTGTCCATGTTGCGGAAGATCCGCTAAGCGCGGTCGCAGAAGGAACGGGCAAATGCCTGAATGAACTTAAATTTTTGCGCCAGGTTGCGTCTGCCGATCGGCAGTGGCGCCAATAATTCCGGAGTTCGGGCTTTCGGATCAATCGCTCAGTTCGGCGTTCGAACTTCGGGCCTGAGATGAGTCGCACGAGCATTGTTGCGCTGGTGCTTTTCGTGGCGGCGCTGGGGTATCTTCTGAGTCTGGGGACTGGTGGCACCCGGAAGTTGCAGTCGAACGTTTATCAATTGATTGCGCCGTTTTTGAGCTCAGGCGCGGGTTTGCAAAAGCAAATCACTTCAGTGCGGAGTAACTTGAAATCGCTTGATGATCTTCAAGCGGAAAATAGTTCATTGCGGGTAGAGAACCGTTCGCTCAAAGCGACAAACCAAGCCTTGCGCGACGTCGAGCACGAAGTGAATCGATTGCGTCACGCGCTGAACTATCGCGAACGCTCCGTGTTTAAACTTGTGCCGGCCGAAGTCATAACGCGCGATTCCTCCACCTGGTGGCGCACTGTTACTATTAACCGCGGCAAACAAGATCGGATCGAGAGCGATATGCCGGTCGTGACCGATGAAGGATTGGTCGGCAAGACCACAACGGTAAGTGAAAACATCGCGATTGTTCTCCTGGTTTCGGATGAAAATTGCCGCGTCGCCGCCAACGTCGAAGGTACGCGCGAACAAGGCATCGTCACGGGGGAGCGGGTTGCGGGTGGTGTGGCGCCATTGCTGAATTTGAATTTTCTGTCGAAGCAGGCGAATTTGCAGCCCGGCCAGAAAACTTATACCTCGGGAGTAGGCGGGGTGTTTCCGCCGGGGTTGCTGCTCGGAACGGTCAAAGAATTTCGGGTGCGGGAACTGGATGGTCAGGCGCAGCTGACACCGGCGGTTGATCTAGCGAAACTGGAGGACGTGTTCGTCGTCGTTGGGCGCAAATGATTTTCTTTTGTGTTTTGATCGTTCTCGTCTTTGTCGCGCAGATGGCGGAATTTTTCATTCCGCCGCTCGATTGGATGTCGAACGCGCATGTTTACATCACGCCAGTTCTGGTTTTTTACGGGGCCATGGCCTTACCGCTGCCGCTTCTTCTGGTGCTGGTCTTCTGGGCCGGTTTTTTGCTCGACGCACTGACCGCGCAGATCATCGGCGGACGGGTTGAAATTTCCTTCGGCTCGTCAATACTTCTCTACGCCGTTTTGGCGGGAATCATGCATGGGTTGCGGCCGCTTTTTGCGCGTGGGCGCTGGGAAGTTCATTGTATCATGAGCGGCATTTGCACCTCGGCTCTGTTGCTCGGCCAATATCTAATGCTTTCGTTCCGGCGTGGCTCCATTTTTTTCTCACGTGAAGTCTGGTGGCAAATCGGCGGGCCAGGCTTGCTGGCGATGATTATGGCGCCGCTCGTTTTTTGGGCGTTGCACTGGCTGGCGCGTGCGACCGCCTACCCTTATCTTCCACGGCGAGGACTCATATGAACAGGCCACGACTTAGTCCGCTCTTGCGGTTGCAATTTCTCGGGCTGCTGATGTTGCTCGGCCTGGGTGCGCTGGCTGTCCGCCTTTGGTGGGTGCAGGTGGCGCGTGGGGCGGAGTGGACCGCTCGGATTCGTGGCAGCTCCGAGGCAACCGTGCGAATTCCATCGATTCGCGGTGAGATTCGCGACCGCAATGGCACTTCCCTGGTGCAGAACCGCGCGAGTTACGAAGTCGATTTCTATCTGCCCGAGATGGTGAAGGGCTACCGACAACGTTACGGGCAACCACCGCTTACCGCCTATCGGGGAAAGGTGAGTGGGATGCCGAAAGATTTGAAGGAACCGGACATCGTCAAAATCGTGAATGATGGAATTGTCCCACGCCTCGACGATCTGGATTTGGCGCGAGATTACAACGCCGGCCAATTACAAAAGCATTATCGCACCAACACGGAAGTTCCCTACACCTACATCAAGGACATTGATTTTCCGACGATGGCGAAGTTTTCTGAGCACGATGTCGGATTGCCTGGAGTGGACATCGCGATCAAGCCGGTGCGCTCTTATGTCTATGGCGCGCTCGCGGCCCATCTCCTGGGCTACGTCGGTCCACCCGATGACACCAACAAAGAGGAAGCGGGCAAGTTCACTTTTTACCAGAGCGATGTGGATGGGAAATCGAATATCGAGAAAATATTCGACCAGTATTTGAGGGGCCGGCCGGGGGTTCGCTATCTGCGGCGCAATGCCAAGGGCGTGATTGATGGAGTGCTACGAGAAGATCCGCCGATGCAGGGCGCGAATGTCTACTTGACCATTGATGCCCGCATCCAGGCGATCGCCGAGGAAGCGATTCGCTCGGTCGCGCGCGGTGCGGCAGTGGTGGTCGATCCTAATAACGGCGACGTGCTGGCAATGGTTTCGGTGCCGTCATTCGATCCCAATACTTTTATTCCCAGCATCAAGGCGAAAGATTGGGCGGCATTGCAGAAGGATGAGGCCAGGCCGTTGATCAATCGCGCGATCAGCACCTTCCCGCCGGGCTCGACCTTCAAAATCGTGACCTCGCTCGCAGGTTTACGCCGGAAGCTATCCACCGCACGTTTCAATTGCAGCGGCGGCGTAACTTACGGCGAACATTATTTCCATTGCTGGATTGCGGAAAAAGGCGGCGCTCACGGGACGCTTGGATTAAGCGATGCGATCAAGGTTTCGTGCGACTCGTTTTTCTATCAATTCGGAAACGCGGCTGGAATCGATGCGATCGACCAGACTGGCAACGCGCTCGGTCTGGGCAAGGAGAGCGGCATTCATCTCACGGGCGAGCAACCCGGAATCATGCCCGGGCCAGAGTGGATGGCGATTCATTATCCACGGGAACGCTGGTCGCAGGCCTACACCGCCAACGTTTCGATTGGCCAGGGTTATGTGCTGGCCTCGCCGCTGCAAATGGCGATGGCCTACGCCACTGTCGCCAATGGCGGAGTTTCCTACTATCCACGTCTCGTTAGTAAAATCTTGAATCAGAACGGCTCGATAGCGTTGGATGAAAATGGCAAGCCCGCCGTTCCCGCCGAACCCCGCATCGATAGCGATTTGCGACTCGATTTTTCACCGGAACAAATCGAGATGGTGCGGCGCGGACTTTGGAAAGTCGTTAATGAGGATGGCGGCACAGGTGGGCGGGCGCGTTTGAAGGGCGTAGAAGTTGCCGGCAAAACCGGCACCGCCCAGGCTTCGACCAACGGCAAGAAAGATACCATTGCCTGGTTCTGCTGCTTTGCACCATTCGATCACCCAAAATACGTTGTTGTGGCAATGGTTCAGGGCGGCGAGCATGGCGGATCCGTCGCCGCTCCGATCGCGACTCGCATTCTCGACCGCACCCTGGCGATGGACGCGGGAACTTTCGAGCCACAGGTGGCGTGGCTCGCGCCAGCTCATCATCCCAATCCGTTTGCCATGGTAAAAGACATTACCTTCAAGGATACGGAGACAAATGCGAGCGCAGATGAAGAGCATGGCGATGATTCGCAAACAGCCGACACTCAGATGGCGGCAGCGGGCGCTGATCCCGACGTCGAGCAAGCGCCGGACGCTGAAGGGAAAGTCGGCACACGCCAAACCCGCGTGGCCCGCGCTCTTCCGGTCGCGACGCCGCAGCCGGAAAAGCGAGGATTCTTTCAACGGTTATTTGGTCATCGCAATCCGCCGGCGGCGATTCCACCACCAACGCCAACGCCGTCGCGTCGGTCGCGCGGTTTTTGATTATGCAGATTTTACCGGAACGAAGTGAACGCCGCGCTTCATCCGCAATTCAACAATTTATTTATGATCGACAAAGTTCGAAAACTTTTGGGAATCCCGCGCAAGACGGGGAACAAGCTGATTGTCAGCGTAGAAAAGCTGGAGCGCCGCGTGGCGCTCTTGGAAAACGGACGACTCGAAGAATATAGCGTCGAGCGCAACACTTCGCGCAACATTGTTGGCTCGGTCTACAAAGGCAGAGTCAAGAATATCGAGATGGGATTGAAGGCGATGTTCGTCGACATCGGCTTCGAGAAAAATGCTTTCCTCCATTTTTGGGATGCCATCCCAGCCGCGCTCGACAGTGGAATCGAAGAAATCGACCGCCCGAGTAAGCGCGGCCATCGCAAACGGATCACGGCAAAAGATATTCCGAGTATTTATCCGGTTGGTTCGGATGTCATCGTCCAGGTGACGAAAGGGCCGATCGGAACCAAGGGTCCGCGCGTGACGACCAACCTGAGTTTCGCCGGGCGTTACCTTGTTCTCATGCCATTCAGCGATCGCAGCGGCATCTCGCGCAAGATTGAAGATCCGAAGGAACGCGAACGTTTGAGAAAAATTTTACGTGAGCTCGATATCCCGGACGGAATCGGCGTGATTATTCGCACCGTCGGTGAAGGCCAACGCGCCCGCTATTTTGTTCGCGATTTGCGCTTCCTCCTCGATCAATGGCGCAAGGTCGAGCAGGAAATCGCGAATCATCCCGCGCCCCACCGCGTTTTCGAAGAGCCCGACCTGATCGAACGCACCGTGCGCGACTTTCTCACCGAGGAAATCGATGAGGTGGTGTGCGATGATCGAGCCGCGCTTGATCGAATGGGCACGCTCATCGGCGACATTTCCCGGCGCTCCCGCAACCGGCTGCATTATTACGATGGCGCATCGCCAATTTTCGAAACCTTCGGCGTCCAAAAACAAATCGATGACGCCTTTCATCGTCAGGTTTGGCTAAAGTGCGGCGGCTACATCGTGATTGATGAGACTGAGGCCCTGGTCGCGATCGACGTGAATACCGGGCGCAACAAAGGCGCGCGCGATGTCGATAAAACAATCCTGCAAACCAATCTGGAGGCGGCCGATGAAATCGCGCGCCAACTGCGGCTCCGCAACGTCGGTGGACTAATCATCGGCGATTTTATCGATATGAAGAGCCGCAAGGACCAGCAACTGGTTTACCAACTAATGCGCGAACGGCTGAAACGCGACAAAGCCAAAACCCACGTCCTTCCCATTTCCGCTCTCGGTTTGATGGAGATGACCCGGCAGCGGGCGCAGGAAAGCCTGAGCGATTCGATCTTTGAGAACTGTCCCTATTGCCAGGGCCGCGGCGTAGTCAAAACCTCGATGACAACGAGCGTGGAGTTGCATCGCACCCTTAATACCGTGATGCGAAAGTATCAGGAAGAGGTGCATGAATTTCGCGTGATCTTGAATCCCGATGTGCTCAAGCGCCTGAAAGAAGAGGATGAGGAGCTGTTGATCGAGCTGGAACGTCGTTATGCCAGTAAATTAATGTTCCGCGGCGATCCGACTTTTCACCACGAGAAATTCGTCATCACCGACGCAAACAATGGCGCGGAATTGAAAGCATAAGATCGTGCCGTTTTGGCACAACCGCTGCTGCAATCGAATACATTATTTGACAATAGCCCGATCCTGTTTCTGGTTTCGAGAAAGGAGAACTAAAAAGGAGAAACTGATGCAAAAGCTTACCGTTACGATTTGTGCCCTCGCAACGATGATCACCGCTGCCTATGGCGGAACTACAACTTATTCAGGCAAGGAAATGAAACAGGTCGAGCAGGTGCCACCGTGCCCAGAATGGTATCGGGACACGGAATGGAACGTGAGTTTGTGGGGGACGTACGCATTCACGGCAAATAACTGGCAAGATGACCGTTATTTTGAATCGGACCACGCCTGGGGCGGCGGCATCGACGTCAAATATTTCTTCCATCGCTACTTTGGTGTCGGCTTGGAAGGTTGGGCGACGGAATCGACCCGGCAGCAGTTTGACGGATTCGACTTTAATGGGCAGCCAGTTTTCAGCGATGATGAGCGTGTTATTGGTGCTGTTAAGGGAACGCTGACCTTGCGCTATCCGATTCATTGCAGCCGTTTCTCACCGTACCTTTACGGCGGTGGCGGCGCGCTCTTCGGCGGCGAGGAGCACGATTCCTTCACCAACTTGTTTTCATCATCAACGAGCAAGGCCGTCTCGGTTGGTTTTCCCGCCACTCACACCGACGGTAAAACCCGAGGTTTCGGTCAGGTTGGCGCCGGTCTCGAGATTCGTCTCACCCCGCATATCGGCTGGATGAGTGATTTCAGCTGGAATGTGGTGAATGGCCCCGACAATAACTTTGGCATGGCGCGCAGCGGCGTCACCTTCGCGTTTTAGTTAAAGAACAACATTGTGAACGCCGACAGCGCCCTGTGCTGTCGGCGTTTCCTTTTCGCAAGGGCGGTGCACACGGCGCTACAGTTTTTAGCGCCAAAGGCCGCTGCAATCATTGTGAGCCTTGCAGCAGCTCCCTAGAAATTCGGACGACACCAAATGTCAGCGCTGAAAGCGCGATTCCATTCCGATGTGACGGCGTGACGGGGTCTTTTGGATCGCGCCTTGAGCACTCGGTCGCGGTTCGGCCCCAAGTTCTGCAAGCGGCGGGCAAGATGCCCACTCGCCCCACAGCCAAGATGGCTGTGCCACGCGTTCATTGTTTGCGGAAGCAGCCGCGAGGATGGAAAGTATAATCGTGGCTTTCGCACCGATACTGGACAATTTGCCGCTGGAAAAAAGCGAGACGGTTCGCTCGTTTTCAGCGCTGATTGCGCCCAAAACCAATGCCGAGCTTGATCGTCTGGCCGGGCGGGCACGCGCGCTCACCCGCCAGCATTTTGGCCGAACCATGCGGCTCTTTGCACCGCTTTATCTTTCCAATGAGTGCATCAACAATTGTCGTTACTGCGGATTTTCCCGCGAGAATCCAATTCTGCGCGTTACTCTTTCGGTCGACGAAGTGGTAAAGGAAGCGCGCCATCTGGCGGCTGCGGGTTTTCGACAACTCCTTCTCGTCGCCGGCGAACATCCAAAATTCGTTAGTCGCGATTATCTTGCCGAATGCATCCGCGCTTTGCGTGATGATTTTTCATCGATCTCGATCGAAGTCGCTCCGATGGAAACGGAGGAATACGTTCCGATTGTTGAAGCGGGCGCGGAAGGTCTTGTCGTTTACCAGGAAACATATGACCGCGCGATTTATGATCAGCTGCATCTGGCCGGACCAAAAAAGGATTTTGGCTGGCGCCTGGCATGTTCCGAGCGAGGCTACGACGCCGGTTTTCGTCGCATTGGAATTGGCGCGCTTTTTGGGCTGGCTCCGTGGCGCGAGGAAGCGATCGCGCTGGCCGCGCATCTCGAATATTTGCTTAAACGCTGCTGGAAATCTTCCCTCACCGTAAGTGTTCCGCGTCTTCGTCCAGCGGCCGGCGAATTTCGCCCGCATTTTCCGATGAGCGATCGCGATCTCGTTCACCTGGTCTGCGCTTTGCGCGTCACTTTCCCGCAGGTCGGGATTGTTCTGAGCACGCGTGAGCCGGCTGCGTTGCGCGATTTGCTCGTCAAGATCGGGATAACGATGATGAGCGCCGGCAGTCACACCGAGCCGGGCGGTTACACCGGTCAAGGCCGGGAGAAAGTCCATCGCACCGTCCGCGGCCGGATTATGCCGCCGGAAATTTCGCCGAGCGAGCCGGACATCGCCACCAGTCAATTCGAGATTGGTGATCCGCGTTCGCCGCAGGAAATCGCCGCGATCTTGCGTCGTAACGGGATGGAACCGGTTTGGAAAGACTGGGACGCCGCGCTGATGGAGCGATGACAATTATCTTAAATGGTGAATCGCGTTCCGTCGCGGCCCTGACAACGATCGCCGCGCTGGTGCGCGAATTAAACCTGCTCCCCGCAACGCTGTTAATCGAGCACAACGGCCTGGCCTTGCATCGCGAAGAATGGAATTCACGCGCCGTTCGCGAGGGCGATAAAATCGAATTCATCCGAGTCGTCGCCGGCGGCTGAGTCCGCGGCGCCTCGCGCCGTGTTCCCCATCCTCCCAATCTTACTCTTATTCCTAATCGGGGATGGACTATGAATTGCTCTCGCGCCCTGCAAATCGTGAAGCGTCTTGGACTGCGGCAGCTCTCTGTCACAACCAAAACTCTTCCCTACACCTGGCAGTTCCGCTACCATTTCTGCCGTGACCGGCGCACCAAGTCGACGCCCGCTCGACCACAAGCGGCAGCCTCACAAAAATAACCGTCCAACACTTATAACAAGGCGATGCAGCCTACCGTTGGCCGCTCCAATGCGTTGCTTCACTTTATGACAACCCCTTCAGTGCAATCCACGCTCGCTTCCGCCAACGGTGGCTGATCTTGAGCTCGTTAGGCGAACAATGGAACCATAACACGGATTTATGTGGCAGAACACAGCGATCTCTATCGGAATACCTACAGCCAATTCAACGAGCATGTTCTTGAGATCATCCGAAAGGAAACTTTCGGCGTCGACATCGGCCAAAACAGCTGGCTAACGGTCGATGAATATGATCGTTTTGTTTCCTGGCTTAGGCTGATGCCTGAATCTCATTTGCTCGAGGTTGCCACAGGTTCCGGTGGTCCGGCTCTCTACCTGGCCAAGACAATTGGGTGCCGCGTCACTGGAGTGGATGCGAATAAGGAGGACGTGACCACGGCGTCGCGGATGGCGGGTAGTTCGAATCAGACTAGCCGAGTATGCTTCACGGTAGCGGATGCAAACGCCCGTTTACCCTTTGATGACAATAGCTTCGATGCGGTTCTCTGCATCGATGCAATGAATCATTTACCGGCTCGGTTAGATCAAACACAACACGGGCGCGCTCCAGCGCAACGAGCACAATTCGACTATGGCGCAGTGGACAGTGATTCATCAGGCAATCGCCGGAAACCGCGACATTGCCGAGCTCGTGACCGCTGGCCTTAGCGGAGAGCGCGCCGCCCTGGATGCCGCCGATCAGCTGAGGCTGGAGCAGATGCTGGCCGAATACGCCTGGGCGGCTTTCCACATTTGGGACAGAACGCAACGCGGTATCTTTCCGAAGGGGACTTTCGAATCCACGGCTGGGCCACTCCTGTGCGGCTTGCTCAGGACGGCGCGTGGCGGGACCTGGTGGCGCAGCGCCGAACATACGGGTTTCATTCCGGGGTTCGTCTTGGACGTCGACGCCGTGCTCGCTAAGAACAGTGGAGTGTCCGTCGTGGTGAACGAGGATACACGTCATTCGTAGGAACTGTCTTGCTGCGTCGGGTTGGGGCGTTGACGGACGCTAGAAGCTGATCTTCAGAATGCGACCATCCGTACCCACCAGCCATCCGGCTTTGGGACTGGCAAAAGCTACCGCCCAGTAGCCGGTCACACCGGGCAACGCGAACCAGGTATTTCCCTCATCTGGAGTCCAGGCCGCGCCTCCGTCATTGGCCGTGATCACCACCGCTCGGCCGAGATGGTTTCCGGCACCGCCACCAGTTTGACCCACGTAGCTTAGGCCGAAAATGGCTCCGGTCACTGGAGGAGGGTTCGTAAGAGTCCACGTTTGACCGCCATCGCTCGATGTTGCGGTGTCTGCGCTATTGGGATTGCCGGGGTCCAAATCACCGCCGCCTACGATGCCATCGAACGGGTCACGGAAATCGACGGTGAAGGCGCCGCCGCTAGGCGAGCTGAACAGGGGAGTGTTATATGCGTTCCAGGTGTTGCCTCCGTCTCTGGTGGCCAGGACCCTGGCAATCGTCGCGCCGCCCGTCGCAATCCAAGCGTTCCTCCCACCTTGTGTTGTGACGCAGGTACCACTCGATGCGAAGGAGAATTCGCCCGGCAATGCCGGCGGCATATTGGCACTGATATCCTGCCAGGTCTTTCCGTCGGTGGTGCGTAGGTCCGGGAACACTCCATTCACCGAGTCGCTATGAGCAATGCCCCGCAGCCGCGTCCAGAACGCGAAGCCGTCGTAGAAAGCGTTCGGATTCTGGTTCTCGAACTGTATCGTCCAGGTAGCCCCGCCGTCTTCCGTCTTGTAGATGCGAAAATCTGTTGGGTCCCCTGAAGTTCCAATGGATAGCAGATAAGCGACGCTGGCGCTGAAGGCTTGTACATCTCGGAATTGCAGCAGTTCGGCGCCTGGCACTACGCCGGCTCTCCACGTCTGTCCGCCGTCGGTGGTAACAGTAA
>QHRA01000201.1 GCA_003221295.1 Verrucomicrobiota bacterium
CCAGCGTGAAGCCGGCATGTTTTCGATTCAATTTTGTTAACATTATCTCTTATTGCGTTGTTTTACTGTTTGTTTGTGTTTGAGTTGCGATAGCGCGGCTTCTTCCAGCTACGATCTCACAACTCATTCCCTGCCACTCCCTTGGGTGGGGAATGGCAGGCGAATGAATCGTCAGATTTGATTACGGACCATAGGGCGACCAAAAACCGGTGCCGGCGACGTCCGACAGTGTGGCGTAGTCGGCCGAAGGGACCTGAGGAATGGTATCAACCGTCTGACTACCATAGGCGTGGCCAAGTATGCTGCTGCCGGAGAGAAAAAGGGAGGAACCTTTCTTCAGATAGTTCGTCCAATCGGCTGTCCCAACCACGTCGTTGGATTTTTTGTTGGTTTCAATTGCGTACTGGTCGACAGCAGCGTCGATCATACGCAGATCGTTGAGGATTCGGCTGGCTTGGGAACGTTTACGGGCACGGAGGAAGCCGGGCACCGCGATCGCGGCCAAGAGCGCGATGATCGCAACAACGATCATAATTTCCACGAGGGTGAAGCCCGCGCGGCGCTTGTTAAGTTTGTTCAACATTGCTAACTTGCTTTCTGTTCTTTAGTGTTTGTTTGATTGCGCTCCGAAGCACCCGCTTCGGAATAGCCGCCTTAGGAGCACTCGCGATGCCAAGCAGCAGTCGTTTTAGAATTTCTAGAAACCTGTGGCTCCCTTCGAGCTCAGATCCCTAGGCTTAGGCGCGATTCTCGCTTCGCAAGCGCTACGGCAGCCGCCACTTGCTGATGAATTCGATATCGTGACTTCGCGTAAGCTCCTCAGCCCGATTCATCTCCAGCCGGTGCACTATGTCTTCGCGGGTGTTCTTCTCATCCGTGTCGTTGTTCTGGCCCGACTGACGGTTTCGCCATTTCTCCTGCCGACACGTGGAGACATGCATTTTTACGATGATTGGGCACAGCGGATTCTTAGCGGCCAGTTCACTGATCACCTCGCCTTTTACGGCCTGCCGGGGTACGCTTATTTACTCGCTGGTCTATACAAACTTGCCGGTTACGGTCCATTTGTTCCCGCCCTCTTGCAGGCATTGCTCGATGCTGCGACAGCGGTGCTGATCTATAAGATTTCAGTCGCCATTTTTTCGGCCACCGGCATGCGCTGCGCCCAAATCGCAGGGCTGGTCGCGGCGGGGGGTTGGGCCTTTTTCGTCCCGGCACAAACGTATGCCGCCATTCTTATGCCTACTGTCTGGCTCGTCTTTATCTTCTGGCTCATCCTTTGGCGCATCATCAGGCAGAAGAACGCACCAGGAAGATGCGAGGCATTAATTCTTGGTCTGCTGGTCGGTCTCACCGCCACGGCAATCGCGACGATTCTTTTCCTCATCCCGTTGTTAATCAGCGCTATCGTGCTCAAGCCCGCGATTTCCAATCATTCCCAGTTCCGCACTCGCATCAGCGCGCTCGTCCTCCTTTTCCTTGGCGCTGCTGCCGGTACTTCACCGTGTTGGGTGCACAATTGCCTCGTTGCCCAGGATCGCGTCTTTCTGTCCGCCCACAGCGGTATTAATTTCTGGATTGGAAATAATCCCAGCGCGAATGGTTATCCGCGTTTTCCGCCCGGTCTCCGCGCCGGCCAGGCTGCAATGTTGCAGGATTCAATCGATGCCGCCGAATCCGCGGCCGGACATTCGCTCAAACGTGGCGAGGTTTCACGCTATTGGTCCGCGAAGGCGCGGGCCTACATCGAGCGTCATCCGGCAGCCTGGCTACGATTACTTGCGGTCAAATTGCGCACAGTCTGGAGCGCATTTCAGTACGACGATCTCAGCATCATAACCATCTTGCGGGAGCAGAAAGTGACGTTTCCTGGGATTTATTTTGGCCTGGTCGCAACGTTGGCGCTGCCCATGATGCTTCTTCTTTGGAACACTGCACCGCTCTCGCGTTGGATCACAGCCGCCATCGTCTTACACCTGCTCGCGTTGTTGCCGGTTTTCACGACGGAGCGTTATCGGTTGCCCATTGTCCCGGGACTTCTCGTCTTCGCGGCGTTCGGTCTGATTACCTTCTTTAATAATGTTGTCGCCGGCAAATTTAACTCGGTGATTTCGTACGGCGCGTTATTGGCCGTTTCCACGCTCTTCGTTTCCTGGCCGCAAAGCGATCCATCCCTCTGGGCGTTGGATGCTTACAACAGCGGCTTGCAGGCGCTTGAATCAGGCAATCTCACGCTCGCCGAAAAGAAACTGCAACTTGCTCGCGCTTACGTTCCCACTAATCCGGAGACAAATTTCGCGCTGGGGAATTTGCGTCTGGCGGAAGGAAATTCCGCTGCCGCCTCCGCCTTTTACCTCGCTACTCTTCAGCTCGATAATCATCACCGCGGTGCCCTCAATAACCTCGGTGTCATGGCACTGGATGGCGGTAAATTCGACGCAGCGGAGAATTGGCTGCGCCACGCCGAAGATGTCGATCCTGGCAACGCGAAGATCCATTTTCTCCTCGCGAAGACGCTGCTGGCCAAAGACGAACATGAGCTGGCGCGAGAAGAAATAGAAATCGCCATTCGCCTTCGACCTAATCAGATTGAATTTCAGCAGCTGAAACAGAAGATCGAAAATTAAGAGCGGTACTGAAGCTGCTCGACCTTTTGGAATGGAACTCTCTCGGCCGCCCTGTTCTGCCGAGGACATCGTTGCGCCACTCGAAAAGTCGGCATCAACGATCACAACGGCAGTTTCGCGGCCCGGTGGCAAGCGCACCGCTTTCTGGGTTGCCATCGCTTCTCTGCTCGCCGCCGCAGTGAAAGGTGCAATCGCCTGGAATACGATTGGCACCAATGATGTCGTCACCTTTTACCAATTTGGCCGGTCGCTGCAAGATCACGGACTTGAGTGGACCTACCTGCACGACATTTCCTTCAATCATCCCCCGTTAACCGCTTACTTCTTGATGGGTATCTACAACCTCGCGCACCTGCCTTTTCTTCAAGAGAATACGATCAGCTTCCCCTTCTTACTTCGCCTTCCCGGAATCGTAGCCGATCTCGTTACGGTTTGGGCCGTTTTTCAAATCGGCAAGTCAGTGGAATCGAAAGTCCCGACGTGGGCGTTACTCCTGTTCGCTCTCAGTCCGGCCTCATTGATGATCACCGGCTTTCACGGCAACACCGATCCCATTATGGTGATGTTTCTAACCATCGCCACTCTTGCCGCCATTCGCGACAAGCCGATCCTCTGCGGACTGTTTTTCGCGCTCAGTTGCCAAATCAAAATTATTCCGTTGCTGTTCCTTCCCGTCTTCTTCTTTTATTGGAGAGAGCGCCGTCTCGCTTTCAAATTCATTGTTCCAACCGCGCTTACATTTCTGGTGCTCTGGGCACAGGCGCTGTTTAATTTTCCAATCGCATTCGCCAAAAACGTTCTGTCTTACGGCAGTTTTTGGGGCCTTTGGGGCGTGACTTATTGGCTGCGCCAAACCGGTTGGTCCGAATTCGGTCGTGTGACATATCTCCACTTCACTCCAGCACAAGCCTTAGTCGCCACCATTCTTAAGTTGTCGATTATCGCAATCGTTCTCTCGATTGCATGGCGGCGTCGCTACCTTGGAAGACAGAGTTTGCTTCGATCCATTGCCTACGCCTGGATCGTTTTCTTTATTCTCTCACCCGGGGTTTGCGCGCAATATCTTGTTTGGCTTGCACCGTTTGTCCTGCTCCTATCGCCGTCTTTCTTTGGCTGGTTCACCGCCACTGGTTCGCTTTTCCTGTTCTTTTTCTACAACACAATTGCCGATAAATTTCCCTGGTATCTCGCGATATCAAACGGTCGACACAATGGGGAATGGACGCCCTGGACGGCATGGCCATGGGCGGTTCTGATCGCGGGAGTGCTTGTCTTTTGGATTAAGGCGAAACGTGAAAATCCTTCTTTGCGCCTCTTCAGTTTAGAGCCGCTCGACCCAGAGTTTCCGAGTTGATGTTAACTGCTCGCGTCCGCCGCGCTCCGACACCCGCGTCACGGTTGAAACAAGTTTCCACCCCTGATGGGATTGGAATTTGCTCACAGCGCTCAGTACCGCTACATCTTCGCTCGTTCTGGCCGACCCAATGTCTGCTCCTCGTTTGTTCAAACCCCGGCTGATCATCCTGGCGATCATTCTCGCAATTGGCGTTTTTCTGCGTCTGCCGCCCGAACTCTTTCAACCAAATACAGGACCGCTTCACGCCCTCGAGTCGCTCCATCCCAGACCGGACGATCAAAAAGGCGGCTACGACGAGCGACTTTACGAAGCTTACGCCAAGGCCATTGGGGCGAACGGTCTGACTTCCTATCCGGATATTGTTAGGGCGTATATCGAGAAACAAAAGACTCTTCCTAGTTCGATTCTACCCCCACTTCGCTTCTTCTACATCTTCTTGGCCTATCTTTATCATGCTCTATTTAGCACACCCGAACGAACTGCCTTACATTACCTCTCCTCCATTTTTAGCATGCTAACGCTGCTACTTTCAGCTATCTTCGCCAGCCGATTAGGGCGCTCCGGCTATACTCTTGGAGTTACTGCCCTCATGGCGGTAGCACCGACGCAACTGCACATGTCACAGCATGGGCTGATTGACGGATTCTTTACCTTCTGGGCAATGCTGGCGCTTTGGTCACTCTGGGAAAATCTTCGATCACCGCGGGATTGGCGTTGGCTGGCCCTCTACGTCTTTGCCCTGTGCGCATGTGTCATCACTAAAGAGAACGCCTTCTTCGTCTGGATTGCGTTTATCGGCGTTATCGTGGCTAATCGTTGGCTCGCTTTTGGAGTCGTTACCCGCGAGATGATCATCGCGACCGTTCTTGGCTCGCTTCTCGGCGTTGTCATCCTCCTTATACTGGCAGGCGGTGTCGGGAGTTTAATTGAAACCTACACGCTGTCGGTAAGCAAGAACTACACTCTCGACTACGCTATTCAGACCGGGGACGGTCCGTGGTACCGCTATCTGGTTGATCTGCTGCTGGTTAGTCCCGTAGTCCTTTTATTAGCTATCGGTGCTGTCTTCACTATTCGCCGCGAGCAAAAGGTGGAATGGTTTTTCGCTCTTTTTATCGCGATAAGCTATCTGATCATGTGTAACATTAAGTACGGCATGAATCTTCGTTACGCCAACATGTGGGACCTGCCGTTGCGAGTACTGGCTTTTAGCCAGGTGCTATCCCTCTCCAGGCTGTTCCCGCGCGCCCAGAACTGGTTGATCATTGGAGCGACTAGCGTCCTTTGTCTAATCGAATTCCACCAGTATATCGTCCTGGCGGTGAACTTTCCTCTCTATGAGCTAGCTACCCAGTACTTAATGTATGCTCTTAAAATTCTCAAGTTTAGCCCGCAGCTTCATCCTTAATGGCACCGACCGCTATGTCGCAACTTCCTGAAAAGCGGCTTGGCATCGCTCTACTTTGTTTTGTCCTTCTTTTCGGCGCTTTTCTGCGCGTTTATCCTAGCGCGGGCACCAAATACCCTGGTGTGGATGAGATGTATTATCGTCACGGGTTGATGTTTCTTGTCCACAACGGTTTTACTAGCTATCCGAGTCTCGTTCGCAACTACGCTAAAGTTCAACCAACCCTTCCCGTTGCCGTTATTCCCCCCACACGGGTAACGCTAATCGCGGCTGCGTTTCTTTGGCATCAAATCTTTAATACCGTGCCACTGATATCTTTGCGCGCGGTCGCCTGCTCCGCCGCCGTTCTGACCTTACTTATTAGTGCCCTTTTTCTCTACCGCGCCGCTGGATTACCTGCTGCCATTGCGGTGAGCGCCTTACTGAGTTGTGCCCCGATGCAAATCCAATTGGCACAACGAGCCTACGTCGACGGAGTATTCGCCTTTACCGCTATCCTGACGCTTTGGTTGCTTTGGGAAAACATGCGGGAGGCTTCTTCGCTGAAGTGGCTCGTGCCTTACGGAGCGAGCATCGCGCTAATGGTAGTAACCAAGGAAAACGCGGCCTTTGTCTTTGTTGGTATTCTCAGCATTCTCGCGTGCAACCGCTGGCTGAAGATTGGAGAGGTAGGTCTGAATCTCGTTATCGCCACCTTCGCCGGCGCATTGGCGGGCGCAGCAACACTGGTCATTGCCTCCGGCGGACTAGCGACTTTGATTCAGGTGTTCCGGGCTAGCATTTCAAAGACCTATGTGACCCCTTATGTTATCCAAACCGGGGATGGTCCCTGGTTTCGTTATATCCTCGATCTTATCGCGATGAACCCCTTGGTTACTCTGCTCGCGCTGGCTGCGCTTGGGCGGTTGAGTTTCCAAGAGGCGATCAATCGCTATTTCGCGCTCTTTCTTGCAGTCACCTATCTGCTGATGTCGAATCTGCATTACGGGATAAGCCTGCGCTACACCGCCATCTGGGACCTGCCACTTCGCTGCCTCGCGTTTACGCAAATCGTTCTCATGGCTGCAAGCGTTCCCCCGCGTTATCGAACCATCTTTATTCCCGTAGCCGTAGCCGTAGTTTGCGCGGTGGATTTAAGTCACTACTGCTTGTTCTTCGTTCAGAATGGAACCTATGATCCAACCGCGACAGAAATACTGCACCAACTGAACATCGTGAAGTAAGTGTCGCGCTGGGGGAATTACTAGCGTGCGGGCCGTTTTGCTAATCTCGTACAACGATGGTGGAGCATCGCGCTATTTACGGCTGCCGGACTTAGCTTCGCGTTCGCGATGCGCAATTACGTCGTTATGGCGGTGGAATATCCGCTCTGCGAGCTGCTCAGCGACGAGCTCATGGGTGGCTTAAGGATTCCAAGGCGAGCAGGCCGCAATCAGACCCCCCACGGCACGAAGTATAAAGGTGCGCGTGCGTTACATCGAGCATTCTTTTTTCGACCGCGATGGAATGGCCAAGCAGAAGCATCAAGCGATTGATGGAGAAGTGCCCGCGACGCGCCCGCGGGAGAAATCGCGACACTGGCTAGTCGTGCCGATAGATCCAAAGATCGCCCGGTGTGATCTTCTCGATCAAAGTGAATCCATACAGCGCTCCGTCGGTCCATTCCTTTGGAAATAAAATGTAACGGTATCCGGCGTTGGCCAGAACCGGCAGGTCCGGCGGCAAAAACAAAATGTAATAGTCGGGATAAACCAAACTCGCACTCACTTCATGGGACTTCCTCGGCACCTCGCACCCGATATTTGCGTAGCGATTATAAGTGGACTCGTTTGCGCCGGAATCGAGCTGGTGGAGAAGCGCCAGATCGGGCACAATCATAGTGCCATTGAAGACTGGTGCACCGGTCGCCTTAACCAATTGCGCGAAATAACGAGTGTGGTAGATAATCCATTTTCCGTCGGGATCCTGCGCTCGAATGCGATCGATTTCTTTAAAGGCGTTCGATCCGAGCAAAGGTCCAAGGCCAGACATCACCGGATTGATTGTGGCATTGCTGAAGATCAAGAGTGCGCCCAGAACCGCTGGCAGCCAACGAAACCGGAGCGCTTCCCAGAAAAAGAGCAGGAGAATAGCGGCGCTGATCGCCAGCGGCTGGATCCAGTGCCATGGATCGCTTAAATAGACGGCGTTCGCAGTCCGTCCTCGCAAGAGAAGAAACACGACTCCGAGCCAGAGGACGGCTCCGCAGATCGCCGCAGTCGGCTTGGACAGAAATGACGCGCGATATCGATCCAGGAAGAAGCAGCACAAAAAAATGTTTGCCAGTCCAATGGCAAGAAGAGCGCGACGTTCGGTGGCGAGGTTCAAAAGTGTCGCGCGCAGCAACCAGACCGGAAATGGCATCACGCAATAAAGACCAAAGCAAATGAGAAAGATCGATAGTGTTGCCAGTAACGGAGAGATGCGCGTCTTATTTCGAAAGCGAGCGAATAAAGTCGCAAGAACGACTGCGGGCCAGAGCGGATAAAAATTGCTCGCTTCGCATATGTTGTCGTAAACGGCGGGCACAGTTTGTTCGGATTCGAAAAAACCGAGTACGCCCGAGAATAATTTAAACAGCGACAGCTCTCCGCCTGCGCTGCGACGCTGTCCGGGATAAACCGTGTGTGCCACCATTTCGAGCGTCCCTCGGACGTTAATCCAGTACGGAATCAGAATTACCGCGATTGCCAACAAGCCTGTTCCGATGAGAATCAACCCACGGATTGTCGATTTGGAATCCTGCTTGTCACAGTTCTCGAGCCATACACCGATCAAAATGGCGAGCATCAAAAGCGTGAGCGGAATCTGATAAGGCGGATAAAGACAAAGAACGAAATTGGTGCCGCAAAAAATGAAACTTGCCAGTGCCAGGGTCAATTTTCCGCGATGTTGATCTTTAAAAAAACTCACTGCGCATCCCAGGCAGATCGCCCACGTGGTGATCATTTCGGGAAGCATGCCTGGCGACGAAAACCACCATTGCACGTAGCTGGAAAACATTACCCAGACCGCGCCGAAAATCGCGAGCAAGTAGCTCCGGACGCCGATTTGTCGCAGTGCCCACGCAACCGCTGCGAGCAAACCGAAAGCCTTAGTGCACCAATAAAACGAAAACCCACGCTCGAAATCGAGAACGAAAAAGCCCCACAACTGAGGACGAAAAAGGGTCGTATAATAGGCGACCGGCACGCTCATGAGAAGCGGCGCGCGTCCGGCGCCGAGACTCGGATTTTCGATCGGAAACGGTGGATTCTGGCGTGCTTGGGAGAGCATCGCAGGCGTCCAGATACCCCATTCGTCCACGCGCAAATGCTTTGGTGAGGAGAGAATGAGCCCACGAGCAATTCCAGGCTCAGCGAGGAGATTGCGCCACATTCCCACCGAGGAACCGCTGAGTTTCAATCCGACAGCGAGACAAAACAAAAGAGCGCTGCCAATGCAGCACGAGCGCAGCAAAGCGGTCTTATTCGGGCCTAGCCGATACAAAAAATTATCGCGGTTTCCTGAGGACCGAGTCCGCCGCAGCGAGCAACGCCCGATCGTTGTTGTCATTTAATCTCCCCAGCACTCTCCCGGCGTGACGAATCGATTTACGCAGAAAATATTACTGCGCGGGGAGGAGAAAATCACCTGGCAGTTTATAGACATCGCCAGCGACGGCATCAAGCGCCCGTGCCGAAATGGCCACAACCCCGCGGCAGATCAGCGGTGTGAACCAGTTTGCGCCAGCCCGAGCTGGAGAGCACCAAAATGGCGGTCAAAAACGGCGTGATTACCTTGTCTATTTTGCGGGGTTCAACGGAGTTGCCCTGGATCGAGCTCCACCTTTTCCTTAATCGAAATCGGTCCGGCGCGAGCTCCGGCAAAGTGATTACCTTGGGCGCTCTGAGTTCCAGCTCCTCGAGACGCATTGCCCGAGAAACAGCTAGAACTGCGCCAAAATTTGACTGGCTAGCGAGCGCCTGTCATTGGCCCTGATTGAGCGTGGCGTTACCGGCCGCCAGCAGGGCACGATCGTCGTTATCGTTTAATTTCGCCAGCAGTTCCTTGGCGTGACGGATCGATTTGCGCAGAAAATATTCCGGCGCAGTGAAATCGAGTAATTGTTTTTCGCCATTTCGCCCCCGCGCCTGCAACTCCGAATCCCAACGGCTGAGCGCGCAGGTGGAGGCGAACAATTCCATCGCTGCCCCTGCGATCCGCTCCTGAATCAGTTGCATGTCCAGGACCGGTTCGCGGTAAACGACCAGAGCGCGATTGACCGCGACATTGAAGCGCCAGATCAAACGCCCGAGTTGTCCAGCGACGCCGTGCAACTCCGCGCTTTGCACTGGCACGTTCGGCGTGCGAACGGTCGCGCCCAGGCGATTCATGCCCGCGCTCCACGCCTTGCCGACTCGGTTCATTGAGAACGACGTCATGGTGTCGTAAATTTCTTTGAACTCCATTCCCGGCCCGCGCATTCCGACCAACGCGATAAACGAAGTCAAAACTTCGTTCGACCCTTCGCCGATTTGATTGATCCGCGCATCCCGCAACATGCGTCCCAGCGGATTATCATCGAAATAAGCAGAGCCGCCGTGGATTTGGAAGGCATCGTTGACCGCCTCCCATAGCCGATCGGTGGTGAAAACTTTCAGCATCGCCGTTTCGATCATGTAATCCTCGAGGCCGCGATCAATCAGCGATGCGGTTACATTGGTCATTGCTTCCATCGCGTAAACATCGGCTGCCATGCGCGCAATTTTCTTTTTTACCAGATCGAAATCGCCCAGTGTTTTTTTGAATTGCTGACGCGAGTTGGCGTGCTCGATCGCCAGTTGCAGGCAATGTTTGGCCGCGCCGGTGCAACAAGCTCCGAAAGTAGTGCGCCCGAAATCCAAAACGGTCAGCGCGACGCGCAAACCTTTGCCGAGTGGGCCAAGAATATTTTCTTTCGGCACGCGCACATCGTTTAAACGAAAACGGCCGGTGGCGGTGCCGCGAATCCCGAGCTTCGGCATTCGAGCTTCGATCATTTCCACTCCTGGCATGTCGGGCGTGACGAGAAACGCAGTGATCGCGTCCTTACCCGGCTTGTCCGGAACCGGAGTGCGCGCCATTACCGTCCACACCTGCGACACTGCTGCATTGGTGATATAACGTTTCTCGCCATTCAAAACGTAGTGCGAGCCGTCGTCGCTCGGCGTGGCTGTCATTCGCACATTAGCGGCATCCGAACCAGCCTCGCGTTCGGTCAACGCGAACGCCGCCAGTTTTTCTCCAGCGACCAGCGAGGGCAACCATTGCGCTTTCTGTTCACGGGTACCGAACAAGATCAGCGCACGGATTCCGATCGAGTGATGAGCATTAACAAACACCGAAGTGGACGCATCGCGTTTCCCGATCTCCTCCAGAATGCGGCAGCATTGCATTTGCGAGAAACCACGCCCGCCGAATTCCCGTGGCGCCGTCATCCCGAGAACACCGGTGCGGGCGAGGCCATCGATGAGGTGGCGCGGGATGTCGGCATTGCGATCGATCCAGCCCGGGTCGAGGTCGCGATCGAGCATTTGGCGCACTTCGTTCAGCGCACTGTCCAATTCCGTCTGCCGCGTCGCGTCGAGCCGCGGATACGGCATCACCCAGTCAGCTACAAAATTTCCCAGGAAAAGTCCTTTGGCGAAACCGAGTTCCTGCCGGCCGCTAAAAAGCAGCTCCTCCGCTTGCTGCATTTCCTTCTGACGCTGAATTTCTGCTTCGCTTTGTGCCATGTTCAGGGGTCGCCGCTTGGCGAGTCACAAACTGTATTCACTGGCGTCGTTCTGTCCACTAAGCACGCGCAGAACGCCTGACACAATTTGCAGCGCAGTCTTGTGGCCTTCCGGCCATTGACTGGCCCGCGGTCCTGCCACGTTTAACACAATCGTCATCCCGAGCGAATGCGAGGGGCCTCTCAATTGGCCAGTGCGTTTACGGAGGCTTGAGAGGTTCCTCGTCCTCTGCGCGACTTGGAATGACAGCGCTCTAACAAACTCCGTGGCCGCGTCGATCGTCTCTTGGACGCTCATACTCACGCAATCAATAACGAAATACGGCTTCCCCATTTCGATACAGCGATCAACCGTTTCACGTGTCCCGCCGACAGGCTCTCCGTTTGAAATGATCAACGTGCCATCCGAATCCGCCACGTTCCTCGCGGTGCGTGCGGCGTATCCGGCATTCGCCAATTCCACCACTGGATAGTGTTCCGGAATTGTCCCATCTTCGGCCAACCGTTCCGCCGGGCACCACCCGCCGCACTCAACTTCAAATGCAAGCGCGGCATCGAGCGCCCCGCGATCAACTCCAGTTTGTCCGCCAGAAATGATCTTCAGCAATTTGCTAGCGAGACTCTCTTTTTTGCGACTATTAGTAAATTCCAAACGCCGTGTAAGGAAAGAAATCGGCCCATTTTCCTGCGGTTGACCCATTCTGCCGCGAAGTGGAATACTCTCTGCTGCAAATCAGCCCCCGTCTAAGGTCATTCTCTTTGCAACCGCGACGAACAAAAACCTTATTAGTGACCGCCCTGTTAGGCGTCGCCTGGACAGTGGCCATTTCCTTCGGCTTACGTACCTTACTAGCATATGAGAGCACGCCCGGCACAATAGGGGCGGTGCCAGGCCAGTGGCCGTCAACGTCGCAAATTGGGCGGCTTACGGATCGCCCGACATTAGTCATGTTGGTTCACCCACGTTGTCCCTGTACGCGAGCAAGCGTCGCCGAGTTGGGGCAGTTGATGGCGCGTATAGAGGGCAAGGTCGACGCATACGTGCTTTTTCTGAAACCAAGACAAAGTGGCGTTGAGTGGGAGGATACCGAGCTTCGACGCAGTGCTGCTGGAATCCCCAGCGTAACGGTCCTGTCGGACATTGATGGAGTTGAGGCGCGCCAATTCGGTGCCGAAACATCAGGCCACACACTTCTATTCGATCGCGATGGGCGTCTCCTCTTCAGTGGAGGCATCACGGAATTTCGGGGGCATGTCGGTGACAACACTGGCGTGCGTGCGATTGAGTCGCTGATCGATGGCCGGGCGCCTGCGCGAACTGCCACTTCCGTGTTCGGTTGCGCCTTAGCCAACCGGTCGCAGAAAGAAGACAAGGCACTATGTCGGAAATAGCTCAACAATCCCTCCAGTCCAATGTTTGGACCGATCGGGCCGATGAGCTCTTTCAGCAGCATCGACAGAAGATTTATCGAAGTACGGATCAGTTATTTGCCCGGCTGATGCTCTTCCAGTGGGTGGCTGCGATCATGATCGCGATGATCATTTCGCCGCGGACTTGGGTCGGCCAATCAAGCTACGTTCACATTCACATCTGGGCCGCAATCTTTATGGGAGGCGCAATCACAGTTTTCCCAATTTGGATGACGCGAGCCTGGCCGGGCACAGCACTGACTCGCCACATCATTGCGGTGGCGCAAATGCTAATGTCAGTTCTGCTCATCGATTTGACCGGCGGCCGGATTGAAACTCATTTTCATGTCTTTGGATCGCTTGTCATCCTCTCCTTCTACCGCGATTGGCGTGTCTTAATTTCGGCGACAATTGTCGTTTACCTGGATCATTTTCTCCGCGGAATTTACTGGCCCTACTCGGTCTATGGCGTGCTCAGTGCCAGTCCGTGGCGATCAGTCGAGCATGCCGGCTGGGTCATTTTCGAAGACATCTTCCTGGTGATCTCGTGTCTGCGCAGTATCCGTGAAATGCGTTTCGTTGCCAACCGCACCGCTGCGCTCGAGTCGAGCGAGCAGAATTTCCGGCAGATATTCGAGGAAGCGCCGATCGGCATGGCCGTGGTAGGGCTCGATAGCCGCTATGCCCAGGCAAATACCAGTTTCTGTAACATGGTCGGCTACGCGGAAGAGGAGCTCACCAGCCGAACGCCCTCGGAAATCACTCATCGCGAGGATATCGATAAAGATAAGCAACTCACCCAGCGCTTATTGAGCGAGACGGCGCGCACCTGCGTGGAAAAACGTTACGTTCGGAAGGACGGCGAGATAATCTGGGCCACACGAACTGCCTGCTTAATGCGCGACGAAAGCGGTAAGCCGCGCCACTACCTGGCTATGGTAGAGGACATCACGCAGCGCAAGAAAGATGCTGTTGCACTTGAGGAAGCGAAAAATGAAGCGGAGCGCGCCAATCGCGCGAAAGACAAATTCCTGGCTGCTCTTTCGCACGAGTTGCGCACCCCCCTTACTCCCGTGCTCATGTCTGCCGCTGCTCTCGAGCAAGAGCCCGGCATCGAGCCGGAGCTGCGTCGTCAATTCGGCATGATGCGACGCAATGTCGAACTCGAAGCTCGACTCATCGACGACTTGCTCGACCTGACGCGGGTCTCCCACGGCAAACTTCAACTGCTCTTTTCCCGCCCCGTCGATGTCCATTCGTTGCTCGCTCACTCCGAGCAGATCGTACGCAGTGACGCGCGAAACAAGTCATTAGTGCTCCGCCTCGAATTGACGGCCAACGAGCATCATGTCGCTGGTGACGACGCCCGAATTAATCAGGTATTCTGGAATTTGATCAAGAACGCAATCAAGTTCACGCCCGCTGGCGGCCAAATCACCGTGCGCACGGCGAATCCCAGCCCAGGACAACTTGTTATAACGGTAAGCGACAATGGCATTGGGATCGGTCAGGAAACGCTCCCGTTCGTTTTCCGAGCCTTCGAGCAGGGCGATATCCGGGGAATGCAGCCTTGCAGCGGCTTGGGGCTTGGCTTGGCGATTTCGAAAGCAATTGTCGAGCTCCACGGTGGAGCGATTCGTGCAGAAAGCGCTGGACGAGGTCTGGGCGCAGTATTTACTGTCCAACTGGGCACGGTATTACCATTTCCCGAGGCTCAAATTCAGGCATCACAGCCACGGCGTTTTAGGGGCAAATCACATCACCTCCTGGTGGTTGAAGATCACGAGCCGACGCTCACGGTCCTCACGAGGCTTCTTCGCGATCAGGGCCATGACGTAATGCCTGCCTCCACTGTGCATGACGCTCTCACTTTAGCCGCCGAGCACACCTTCGATTTTGTCATCAGCGACCTCGGGTTGCCGGACGGCAGCGGCATCGATCTGATGATGCGGTTGAGTAATGATTACGGCCTTCGAGGGATCGCGCTGACGGGGTACGGAATGGCCGAAGATCTGGTCAAAACACAGCGGGCTGGTTTCTTGGCGCATCTGGTGAAGCCGATCAATTTTGATCAACTCCACCGCGTCCTTGAGCGAGCGCAGCTGGCCACAGGCTAAAATCCAGCTGCATTCTTGGCGCGTGTCGCACTCGGCGCAGATGTCGCAAGCGCCGGACGTTTAAGATCCAATCCTCAGCGGACGCCCGAGCATCCATTGTGCTATTCCATGCCGCAGCGCCACATGTCCAAACTCATTCCCACATCCTTGCGAACCTCCATCAAAGCAGCCTTTCCCGTGGCGCTTACCGTGCTGGCCTATCTGCCAGCGCTCCGCAATGGTTTCATCTGGGACGACGACGCGTGGTTGATGCACAATCGCACGCTTGAAGGCGTAACCGGTCTCTATCGTCTCTGGTTCGATCTCCTCGCCTTGCAACAATATTACCCAATCACCGGCACCGCCTTCTGGATTCAATATCAACTCTGGGGATTTCATCCATTCGGCTATCACGCGGTGAATGTCGCGTTGCACGCACTGAACGCAGTCCTGTTTTGGTTCGTGCTGCGAAAGCTCGGCCTGCGGGGCGCCTGGTTCGCCGCCGCTGTTTTCGCAGTGCACCCGGTTATGGTGGAATCGGTCGCGTGGGTCACTGAAATCAAAAATCTTCTTTCGACCGCATTTTTCCTTGGAAGCGTTCTCGCCTACCTCAACTTTGAAAACTTGGAAAGACGCGACCTGCCGCGTCAAGGGAACTGGTTTGTTCTTTCTTTGCTCTTCTTTATCTGTGCTCTGCTTTCCAAGAGCGTGACCTGTTCGCTTCCGGTCGTGCTTGCTATTCTTATTTGGTGGAAACGCGAACAAATTCGCCCGGTGGATTTTCGCCCGTTGCTTCCCTATTTTCTAGTCGGTTTGCCGATGGGGCTGCTGACCGCGTGGCTCGAAGTCCATCACGTCGGAGCAGCCGGGGCTTTTTTCAACCTGGAGTTTTATCAACGTTGTATCATCGCAGGCCGGGCCATTCTTTTCTACTTCTTCAAGCTGGTCTGGCCTAACGATCTCACTTTCATCTATCCCCGGTGGGAAGTGACCTCGCTTTGGCTATTGCTCGTTCCTGCTTTTGTCGCACTCTGCCTCCTTGCTCTCTGGTTCCTGCGCAAAACCATCGGCAAAGGACCCTTCGCCGCCGCTGCGTTCTTCATCGTCACCCTGGGACCAATCCTTGGCTTCTTCGACGGCTATGCCTTCCAATTCTCCTTCGTCGCCGATCACTGGCAGTATCTGTCGAGCCTGGGAGTGATCGCTTTGGCGAGTGCATTTCCTAATGTTCTTTCTGGCGTGAGCCGCCATGTCCGAAACGCGGCACTGGGTTTCGTCCTCTTTGTGTTGGCCCTGCTGACTGCACGACAATGTTTCATTTATAAGAGCGAGGACACAGTCTGGCGCGACACGTTGCTCAAAAATCCGAATTGCTGGCTGGCGCACAACAATCTCGGGGTCAATCTGATGGAAGGCGGCTCTTCAGGCGGGGCGGAAGAACACTTTCGTGCGGCTGTCCGGCTCAATTCGAGCTTTTACCAAGCGGAGAACAATCTTGGAGAGGTCTTGCTCGCTCGGAATCAGGTCGAAGGAGCTGCGCGACACATCGACCGATCGATCGAGATAAAACCCACCTATGCCCGCTCGCATTGGAACAAGGCGCTGATCCTGGCTCAACAAGCTAAATGCGATGAAGCATATGAGATTGTCGATCAGGGCTTGCAACAGCGGCCGATCTATCTCGCTGGGGTCAATGCTTTCGCCTGGTTGCTCGCCACCTCTCCAGACGAACATGTGCGCAAACCACGTGGCGCCGAAGAGCTGGCCCGCAGATGCTGCGAGGCCACCGGATACGGTAATCCGCGGTTTCTCGACACGCTGGCCGCAGCCTATGCCAATCAAAATGAGTTCGATCGGGCGGCAGAAACAGCGTCAAAAGCTGTTGATCACGCTGTCCGGCTCGGCCAAGCAACGTTCGCCTGCGAAATCACAAGGCGACTCGAGTTGTATAAAGCGGGCAGGGCGTATCTCTCCTTCCGGCGTTAACTGGAAGACAAGCTTTGCCCGCACGGCCGCATCCCTCTCGGCCCTGCAATCCACCACCAGCTTAACTGCATTCCTGGCTAGTCCGGCAACTGAAAGGTTTGCGGCTCGTACCATCCAGTCCGGACCAGTGCGAGAAAAAGACCGCCTATTTCTCTTCCAAGCGGCTTCGCATTTAGAACTGAGCCTTCGCCCGTTGTCTACAATTGACTTTCGCCTCACTCGCACGTCGCAGCGCCAAGCAATTCCTGAATATCTCCCATTGGAGACACGCCGACTTTCTCTTCAACAAGATGTACGCGCTTCTGCAGTTCGTTGATGGAAAACGCAAGACTGGCGAGACCATGACAAACCAGCCTCATTTCCGCTGAAGTGGCAATCCGCCCTGCGTCCATGAAGCTTCGAATAGCTTCGTGGAGAACCTTATCGTCATAGACACTGTTCATTTGAACCTCCTGTGCTGCATCAGTTACCTCCCTGACTCGTGTCACACCCGCCAGAATGACTGCTTATCGACGGCCTCTTCTGATGCGCTGAAATTCTGTCGTTCGTTTGTGTGGTCGAGCGTAGTTCTTTCTCACAAATTGTCCGCTTATCGAACTTTGTGCGATTGTTTTCTTAGGCATTCTAATTTCCCTTCCTAACTGGTCATATCTAACTACATCCCTGGCTTGTGCCGCACTGCATGCAAACACCGCATGCCCCGGCGCGAATAACTTTGTCGCTGCCGCAGACCGAGCAAACTATGCCCATGAACATGTTGCCCAAGGCTACCTTCACCCGATCAGCGTGGGTGTAGCCTTTGCTCAACATCTTCGGATTTCCCTCGTTCGGCGAATGGCTCGTAATCACATCGATTAATTCCTTTTCCGCCGTGCGCGGCAGATCGGACACCGGCCGGTTCACCGCCTTCTTTTCCATTTCCGCAAGCTCTTTCAGTGGCAGTTCTGATTGCCCGCGAT
>QHRA01000140.1 GCA_003221295.1 Verrucomicrobiota bacterium
CGGTCCGAGCCAGCCCACACCCGAATTGTGGCCGAATCAATTGCAGCCGCACGCGGTCTTCGTCTGGAAGAAGTGGCGGAAGCGACAACGCAGACCGCAACCGAGTTCTTTCGATTCGGTTAAACCTAGGAATGATAAAGCTTCTTCGCCGTTGCCTGACCGCGATAATCGCAAGCGTTCTTGCCTCCTGCGCGACCAGAGTAGATTTGCAGCATCACCTCGTCGTCAGCGTAAAAGATCAGCGGCTCGCCCTGCTTGATCGTGGAACGCTCGTGGCCACTTATCCGGTCTCGACTTCAAAGTATGGTCTGGGCGATTGGCTGGGGAGCTGTCGCACCCCTCTCGGTGAATTGGAAGTGGCCCAAAAATTTGGAGATGATGTTCCGCCAGGCACGGTTTTTAAAGATCGTCGGCGCACCGGTGAAATTGTGCAGCCTGATGCGCCCGGCCGCGATCCCATCGTGACCCGCATCCTGTGGCTGCGGGGACGCGAGCTCCAAAATGCAAACGCATTTCGCCGCGACATCTATATTCACGGAACGCCGGAAGAGCGAAATATCGGACTTCCGGTGAGTTATGGATGCGTGCGGATGCGCTCCGACGACGTAATCAATCTCTACAATCTCATTGGCAAAGGCGCCCAGGTGACGATCGTCGATGCCCCGTTGGCCGCAATTGTGCCGGGACTCAGCTCAGGCACGCAAATGGCGAAAACGAATACCGCGACCATGGTCATTCGTTAGCCTCTAGCTGCCTCGCCCTGTCGAGGCGAAATTTTCGCCCCGGCGCGACGACGCACGGCAGCGGCTACAACTAGGGCAACTTGCCCAAGTGTTTTCGCGGCGTTTCCAGCGACAGCAATTCCATATCCGCATCGACCATGATTTGGATAAGTTCGTGGAACCGTACTTTCGGCTCCCACTCCAAAATCTTTTTCGCTTTGGAGCCATCTCCAATTAGCAGGTCGACTTCCGCGGGCCGCTCATAGCGATCATCGTGCTGGACATAATCTCGCCAATCGAGATCGACGCGACCAAATGCCGTCTCGCAAACTTCGCGCACCGTATGCGTCTCGTTTGTGGCCAGGACAAAATCATCTCCCTGATCCTGTTGGAGCATTCGCCACATTCCCTCGACGTACTCCGGAGCGTAACCCCAGTCCCGCTTTGCCTCGAGATTGCCGAGGAATAATTCCTTTTGCAGCTCATGTTTGATCGCCGCCGCCGCGCGAGTGATCTT
The DNA here is from genome assembly GCA_003221295.1 of Verrucomicrobiota bacterium. GTDB lineage: Bacteria > Verrucomicrobiota > Verrucomicrobiia > Chthoniobacterales > UBA10450 > AV69. Next base: position 1,240 of record QHRA01000140.1, read on the forward strand.
TCGGGTGACGAATGTTTCGCCGCGGCGAGGACTTTCGTGATTGAACAGGATGCCATTGCAAGCATTGAGACCATAGCTTTCGCGATAGTTCACCGTCGCCCAATAGGAAAAAACCTTGGCCACTCCGTAGGGACTGCGCGGCCAGAAGGGCGTGCGTTCGGTTTGCGGAATTTCTTGTGCTTTGCCGAACATTTCACTGCTCGACGCCTGATAAAAACGAGATCGGATTCCGGTTTCACGAATCGCTTCCAGAATCCGAATTGTCCCGACACCAGTAACATCCGCCGTGTATTCGGGGATATCGAAACTGACCCGGACATGGCTTTGGGCACCGAGATGATAAATCTCGTCCGGCTTCAAATTGTAGAGCAATTTCACCAGGTTCACCGAGTCGGCCAGATCACCGTAGTGCAGGAAAAGTCTAACGCCATTAATGTGCGGGTCGGCGTAAAGATGATCGATGCGGGAGGTATTGAAGGTACTCGCGCGACGGATGATCCCATGCACTTCATAGCCTTTCTCAAGCAGGAGATCCGCCAGATAACTGCCATCCTGTCCCGTTATGCCGGTAATCAATGCTCGCTTCATTGTTGCCGCCTCCGCTTTAGCTCACAGACTGCTACCGGGCAAACATTCAACGCGACTGTAGCCGCCCGGCTCTGGCGGGGTGTCACCTTCGGGAAGCACGGCGACAGAGCGCCCTGGCTACAATGAGAGCGGTGCCAGAAGCCATCAGATTTCCCCGGTCGATCGAGCATCAACTAACCAGTCGCCGATGCCGACACTCGCGCGAGCACATCGCGTTGCTCTTGGATTAATTGCGCGATGGCGGCCTGGCCGAGCCCGAGCATTTCATCGAGCTGCGTTTGGGTGAAAACAGCTTCCTCACCCGAGGCCTGAACCTCGACCAACTCACCATCTTCCGTTGCAACTAAGTTGAAATCGACCGTCACCGCTTTGTCCTCTTCGTAATTGAGGTCCACGATCGGTATGCCATCGAGAATTCCGGCACTCACCGCGGCCAATAGCTTTCGAACGGGAGACGAAGCAATCTTTTTCTCCTCCACCAATTTTCGGCATGCTATCGTGACGGCCAAGCTCGCGCCCGTGATCGCTGCGGTTCGTGTTCCGCCATCGGCCTGCAAAACATCGCAATCGATCCATAGGGTTCGCCCACCCAACTTTTCCAAGTCGGTCACTGCCCGAAGGGATCGGCCAATTAAACGTTGAATCTCGGTGCTGCGACCGTCGAGTTTGCCTCGCGAGATATCGCGCGCCTTTCGGGCCTGGGTCGAGTACGGCAACATCGAATACTCCGCCGTCAGCCAGCCGCCACTGACATTCTGTTCTTTCATCCACCGCGGAACGATTTCCTCGATCATTACCGCGCAAATGACACGTGTCTTTCCGGTCGAGACTAGGACGGAACCGCTTGCATGCGGCGCGATTCCGAGATCGAATGCGACAGGCCGAACCTGATTGGGCGCGCGACCATCACCGCGTTGAAAAAGCGGGTTCAATCGTCCGCAGATTACCTAAATTTTCATTTTTTGAAATGAATAGGGAACCCATGAAATCAAGAGAAGATTTCGTTTCATCTTCCTGCTTTCCTATTTCCTGATTCGATTTTAGCCGTTCACGATCGTGCCGCCATTCGGATGCAGCACCTGTCCAGTCATATAGGACGAGTCATCTGATGCTAAAAAAACATAACATGGCGCCACTTCTTCCGGCTGACCGGCGCGTTTCATCGGTGTGTCGCTGCCAAACGTTTCGACTTTCTCGCCAGGAAACGTCGAGGGAATCAACGGTGTCCAAATCGGACCTGGGGCAACTCCATTGACCCGAATGTTCTTTTCTGCGAGCCCTTGCGAAAGGGATCGGGTGAAGGCGACGATGGCGCCTTTGGTTGCAGAATAATCGAGCAGCTGCGGGTTTCCCTTGTACGCGGTCACCGACGTCGTATTCACGATCGCGCTGCCTTTTGGCAGGTGCGGTATCGCTGCCTTTGTTAGAAAAAACATGGAGAAAATGTTGGTGCGAAACGTCCGCTCCAACTGCTCCTCGGAAATCTTTTCGATCGATTCCTGCGGGTGTTGTTCAGCGGCATTGTTTACCAGAATGTCGAGTCCGGCGAGTTCCTGCACAGTTTCCTTTACCGCTTGCTGGCAGAACTTCTCATCGCCAACATCACCAGCGAACAAAATACACTTTGCGCCCCGGTCCTGAACGAGCCGTTGAGTTTCTTTGGCGTCCTTATCTTCATTTAGGTAGACGATCGAAATATCGGCGCCTTCCTTTGCAAAAGCGATGGCTACGGCGCGCCCGATCCCGCTGTCGCCACCGCTGATTAATGCCACCTTTCCCGTAAGTTTCCCGCTGCCACGGTGCCGCTCGTCTTCGGCTTTAGGCCGCGGTTTCATTTTATACTCGCGCCCAGGCTGTTGCGACTGTGTCTGCTTAGGCTGCTTTTTCCCTTTAGCTGGCATCTGTCTTGGCTCCTCTCCGGTCGGGACGGATTCGCTTCCGGGCCGGCGAACAGACGTGTGAAGCTTTTCGACGCGGAGATCGGCTCGCCCACGATTATGTCCCGATGGGGTTGATGTTCAGCGGCTTGCGCGCCTGAAGATTTTCTCAAAAAGTTGTTAAACACAGTTGACGCACCGCGAAATTGAATTATTTTCTTTATTCCGCCAGACGGCGGAACTCCTGAAGTCAAGTGGTGGAGGGGGTTTGTTCTCGTACATTTTGGGACTTCAAATTGGAACTCAATTTTGTCCCGGCAAGATAAACGGAAGCCCGCCTTAGGCGGGTAAGCTGTCATTCGAGTCGGACACAAAAATTGAGTTTTTTTGTGTCACAATTGTATGGATGCTGGTTCTTTGACATCTACATACAGGGTAGTAAGAAAGTACAACTTTAAGAGCTGAGTCTGAAATATCTGTAGCCGTTGGTCGCTGACCGCGGCGCACAGGAGAGTTTCAGTTATCAAAGAATCTGGTTCCTCCATCATAGCGGCGGTCTACGACCATCGTTCTGGGGAGCGAACCTACAGATTGATCAAGCTACAAAGAGCGCATCATGGATGCCTTGGTGCCAATAGGCGATGAAGGACGTGGTAAGCTGCGATAAGCTACGGACAGCGGCAAACACGCTTTGACCCGTAGATTTCCGAATGGGGTAACCTGAGCGGGGTAATACCTGCTCGAGCTTGTGTGAATCCATAGCACAGGCATCGCGACACCCGGTGAAGTGAAACATCTCAGTAACCGGAGGAAAAGAAAGCGAAAGCGATTCCGTCAGTAGTGGCGAGCGAAAGCGGAAGAGGCTAAACCCCTGTCATTTCAGGATCCAAACTGGAAGACGAGACAGAATGGACAGAATTATGCAGAATCAGAAGACGACATTTTCTGAGTCTAGATTCGGTTCATTTTGTTTATTCTGTCCGAAATTTGGGTGTTGAAGTGACAGGGGGGTTGGAGGAGCCCGATGTGGTAGTGCAAAGGTTAGGTGAAGCTTCTGGAAAGCTGCGCCATAGAGGGTGAAAGGCCCGTAACCGAAAACCGGAGCACGCCTAGGGATTTCCTGAGTAATACGATGCACGTGAAACTTCGTATGAATCTGCGCCGACCACGGCGTAAGCCTAAATACTCATTGGCGACCGATAGTGAACAAGTACCGCGAGGGAAAGGTGAAAAGAACCGCTGTGAGCGGAGTGAAATAGTACCTGAAATGATGTGCTTACAAGGTGTCAAAGTCCGCCTCGGCGGATGATGGCGTGCCTTTTGCTTAATGAGTCTGCGAGTTACTATCAGTGGCGAGCCTAAGTCGTTCTGCGATGGAGGCGAAGCGAAAGCGAGTCCGAAATGGGCGTCTTAGTCGCTGGTAGTAGACCCGAAGCGGAGGTGATCTACCCATGAGCAGGATGAAAGTTGCTTAACCGCAACTGAAGGTCCGAACCCGTGACGGTTGAAAACGTCTGGGATGACTTGTGGGTAGGAGCGAAAGACTAATCAAACCCCGTGATAGCTGGTTCTCCCCGAAATAGCTTGAGGGCTAGCCTCGTGTGCTGACCGGCGGAGGTAGAGCACTGGCTGAACTAGGGCCCATACCAGGG
>QHRA01000141.1 GCA_003221295.1 Verrucomicrobiota bacterium
CTGCTTGCGCCAGAATTCCGCGGCCACTGGATCTTCCCGCATATAAGTCGCGCTATAAATTGCGATCACTCCAAAGATTGCCAGCGCGAGCATGACCGCCATTAGCAGCCAGTTGAGCCCAAGAATTTTTCTGAGAAACGGAGTCACGTTGTTTCGATCCGCCGGTTTGCGGAATATATATAGGAGAAGCAGGAGGTAAACCTGCGGGCGTTGGAAAAGCTGAGCCTATTTGCAAGCATGCGGCTCGACGGAGTCTCGCCCTACCAATGCGTCCCACGAAAATTTCAACTGGTAGGGCGACGCTGGGGCGGAGCCGCATGCGAGCCTGATTCGGCGGGCAAGATGCCCACCGGCCCCACAGCCAAGATGGCTGTGCTACAGCTCGGCTTTATTCCGAAGAATTGTAGGGCGGCGATCTTCGCCGCCGTTTCTTTTTGCTTGGCGGCCAGGAATGGCCGCCTACAATTTTTGCTGCCCGAGCGTGATGCTGGGGGATGCCGCAACACGCCTGTCGCCCACCGAAGGGACCAGGGAACACAGGTCACCGACCTGTGTGGCGAAGAGACCTTAGCTCTGTGTTCCTCAAAAAACGCAGTCGTTAGACGAAGGTCTTGCGGCGCTGAACCTTGCGCGAAATAACACGAACAAATGACGGGTTTTTCGCAATTTTGATGGATTCGCGCTTTTGAGATGTGAATCCTAAATATCTGAAATTCAGTAGCTTGAATGTCTAGAAAAAATAATATCGACCTTGTTGTTTCCTGATTTCCGCTCGCGTACAATTGAGGCGTCTCGCACGCATGAAGAGGGGTTCAAAAGGGAATTCGGCTAAACGAACGAAACGAAAAATCGCGCGATCGCGATTGCCGCTGCAGAGGCAGCTCGGGCTTGAAACCGAAGGCCGTTATTTCGATTTGCGTGGTCTATTCGACAAACTAAACGCGCGTCATTTCGGCAACCGCCTTCGCGGCTACAAAGTGGTTTGGGGCCGCAAACGCCGGGAACGTCCAAAAGAGTATTTTATTTTCGGCACCATCCAGGAAGAAGATCGCGTCATTCGCATCAATCCCTGGCTCGATCAGAAATTCGTACCGCTCTGGTTCCTCCAGTACATCCTCTATCACGAAATGTTACATGCCGTCGTGCCGGACAAGGCGCGCAGTAATGGGCGGCGTTGGGTGCACACCGACGAATTCAATCGCCGCGAACGCGAGTTCCGCTTCTACAAGCGCGCCCGACGTTGGGAAGACGAACACCTCGCGCGTTTTCTGCGGTAGGCGCAGCGGGGATACGTCCGGATTGTGCGAAGGAACGCGCTTGTGCGCGTATTTGATAGCAGCTTGGGCAATGGACGAACGAAGGACGACCCCTCACCGGGCGCTTCGCGCCTTCCTCTCCCTCAGTGAGAGGATTAGGGTGAGGGCAATTGACCCATCTGTCTTAATCACGCGCGCTTGACTGGGAGCGGCTCGACAGAATCTGCCCTACCAATGCGGGCTCGCGAAAATTTCATTGGTAGGGCGACGCTCTGCGGAGCCGCAATGAATCCCGTTCAGATTGAATCGCGCTTTCAGCGCTGAATTTAGATTTCCCTGGGGCGTCGCCCCCAGGCTGGTATGAAAAACGCCTTTGGCGTTAAACACGCATAATGGAGAAACGAGTCCCTCCGAGAATTAGTGCGCCTGTTCTGCGGGCGTTGAAGCGGCCTCAGACGGCGATGGGGTCGTTGCCACGTTCTTTTTGATCAGATACCAAAGCGTGGTCGCGAGGAGGAGCGAGATGATCTTCGCCTGCCAGTTTTTCAGAATCAGTTTCTTCATCATAAGAGCTCTGCAGCAAAATCTCGCCGATCCGTTTACGAAATGTTTCCGGAGTGAAATCACGCTCGATCCGGCGGCGATGACAAATTGAAATTCCGCCTGTCTCCTCCGAGACCACAACCGCGACGGCATCAGATTCCTCGGTTAATCCCAAACCGGCGCGATGCCGCAAACCCAGACTGCGATCGAGAGTCTCGCGCTGGCTCACCGGGAAAATGCACGCCGCCGCTGCAACTCGGCCGTTACGCACAATTACGCCACCATCATGCAAAGCGGTTTTGGGATGAAAAATGGTGAGCAACAACTCAACGGAGAAATCGGCTTCGAGTTGAACGCCGGTCTCTTCATAAACGCGAATGGAAGTGTCACGTTCGATCGCGATTAATGCGCCGAATTGTTTGCTGGCGAGTTGAGTGACCGCTTCCGCGAGGTCGTGAACCATCTCGCGTTTTTCGCTGCTGAGCGAAAAAATGGGATGCCCGCCCAGTTCCGCCAAAGCGCGCCGCAGTTCCGGCTGGAAAATAACGACCAAGGCGATGGCGAGGAAGACTGAGAAGCTGCGAATGATCCAGCCGATGACGGCGAGTTTCAGCAAGGTTGAGATCAAGGTCAGGGCCAGAAAAACGATGGCCAGACCGGTCAACACTTTCGCGCCGCGCGTGCCGCGGAAGTAGAGATAACCGTAGTAAATCACCACGGTCAGCAGCACGATCTCGAAGGCGCTGCGCCAGCCGACCACAAAAAGATGGACGATGCGATCAATCATGGCGCACTCCGAAGCGCGTCGGCGACACGGAGCGCCTCCACGTTTTCTTCCACATCATGCACGCGTAAAACATCGGCGCCGTTCATTCGCAGCAGCGACGTGAACGCGACCGTTGGCAAAAGGCGATTGTGGATCGAGCCATTGTGCCCGGAAATTTTGCCAAGAAACGATTTACGTGACACTCCGACGACGAGCGGACGATTGTTGACACGCAAGCGGGGCAAATTTTTCAGCAACGAGAGATTGTGCTCGAGCGTCTTTCCGAATCCGATTCCCGGATCGAACGCGAGCGTCATTGGATCGATACCGAACTTTAGGGCGCAGGCATATTGTTGTCGAAAAAAATCGGCCACTTCGACAACGACATCATGATAAAAAGGCGCGCGTTGCATGGTCGGCGGAGTTCCTTGCATGTGCATGATGATGAAAGCGGCGCCGCGTTTGGCCAACAGCGGCCACATCGCGTCGTCCCCGCGACCGCCCGTCACATCGTTCACGATTTTCGCACCCGCATCCAAAGCCGCAGCGGCAACTTCCGCCTTCGAGGTATCGATCGAAATCAATGTTTCACCGGCAAGCTCTTTAATTACGGGAACGACGCGGCGCTTTTCTTCCGCAGCATTGACTGGTTCGGCGCCGGGGCGCGTCGATTCGCCGCCGATATCGATAATGTTGGCACCGTTCGCAATCATTTTTCGGGCCTGGGCAAGCGCCTGTGGCGTCTGAAAAAACCTGCCGCCATCGGAAAATGAATCCGGTGTGACGTTCAGGACACCCATGATCCAGCCGCGCGCAGAGAGCTCGAAAATCTCGCCCACGATTTTCCATGGCGTCACACCCATATGGATGAGACTACCACGCGCAGCGAATTATTCGAGGCGCTGATGGTAATCGGAGACGTGGCCGCAGCCCACTGCCTCGACGCCGAAACTACTTGTGTGAATACCGGGCCATCAATTCGCCCTGCGCCAAAATATGACCGCGCATGGCAGCATCGAGTTCCGCGCGGCGCGCACTGAGTTTCAAGTCCAGTTTAGTATCGAGCGCGAAGATTTTGAAAAAATAGCGATGCGTTCCGGAAGGCGGACAGGGCCCACCGTAATTGCGCTTACCAAAATCGCTCGTGCCTTGGACGGCGCCAGCGGGCGCACTGTTCTCGGCCATTTGTGTCGTTTTCGGATCGATGTTCCAGACGATCCAATGCGTGAACAAACCGCGCGGTGCATCGGGATCATCGACAATCAAGACCAGCGATTTCGCTTCGTTCGGGACGCCGCTAATCTGCAATTCCGGACTTACGTTCGTTCCGTTACAGGTAAATTTGGCCGGAATATCGCTGCCGGCTGGAAAAGCCGGGCTGGTGATCGAAATCGAAGAAGCGGCATTCATATTAAAAATTCCAACGGCGAAAATCGCGACGGCGAACCATATCGGTTTCATTCAGGCAATTTTGGCCGCGCCCGGATGCCGTCAAGCAAGCAAACACAAGCCTCGCCGCGGCGACTCCGGACGCCCAGAAGCGCGTCCCTCCGGGGCAACCCATTCGACAAGCTGGAAGCATGTCGGCCAAGTCAGGCCGGAAGGCTAACTTCCGTCAAAGATCGCACTGGAAGACTAACGGGGAACAACGCAACGTTGCGTCGCCATGGCAGGCAAAAAGAAAACAACGGATCACGATTTGCGCGCGGAGATTTTGCGACTCGTTCAGGAGCCGAAGTATCGGCCACTGGATAAAATCGAAATCGCCTCCGCGCTTGGTTACGGCGTAGCGCGACGGAACGAAGTGCGCCGCGCTCTCCGTGATCTCGAACAGGAAGGCGAAATCGCGCGCATTCGAAAAAATCGGTACGTCCTACCGGACGCAGCCGATCTCGTTACCGGAACGTTGAGCGTGCATGAGGCCGGTTATGCCTTTTTGACCAACGAAAAACCAGGACAGTCCGATCTTTTTATCGCGGCTGAAAACACTGGCACCGCCATGCACGGCGATCGCGTTGTCGCGCGCATTATTCGCGGCGCGCAATTTTCGCGGGCACGCACGCCGCGCGCGGAGGGCCGCGTCATCCGGATTCTGACACGCGCGAACGAGACGATCGTCGGAACGCTGCAGCAGACGCGCAATTTCTTCTACGTCGTGCCGGACGATCCACGGCTCGTTCACAACATTTATGTGCAGCCATCGTCAATTAATGGCCGTCAGCCACGGCTCAGCGACAAAGTTGTGGTCCGGCTCGAGGCCTGGGAATCGCGTCACGTCAATCCGGAAGGAAAAATCATCGAGCTACTGGGGCCGCGCGCTGCACCGGGGGTGGACATCCTCTCCATCGTCCGGAAGTACCATTTGCCGGTCGAGTTCCCGGACGCCGTTCTCGAGGAAGCATCCGCAATTCCCGAAACAGTAACCGCTAATGCCATCGATGGTCGCGAGGATTTACGCGGCCAATTTATTGTCACCATTGATCCAGACGACGCGCGCGATTTTGACGACGCCATTCACGTCGAAAAGATCAAAGGCGGCTGGCAACTTGGGGTGCACATTGCGGACGTAAGCGCGTATGTGCGGCCCGGCAGCGGGCTCGATCGCGAAGCGCAGCGTCGTGGCAACAGCGTTTATCTGCCGGACCGTGTCATTCCGATGTTGCCCGAACGGTTGAGCAACGGCGTTTGCAGCTTGAATCCGCACGTGGATCGGCTGACGCACTCGGTTTTCCTGCAATTCGATCGCAACGGGCGAATGCGGCAGAGCCGTTTTGCCCGAACCGTGATCCGCAGCGCGCACCGCCTTACTTATGAGAAAGCGTTCGCGATTTTAAAAAATCCGGCCCGCGATGAACTGGGCGAGCGTTTGCAAACCGCGTGGAAATTGGCGGCGTTGCTGCGGAAGAAGCGTTTTGAGCACGGCTCACTC
>QHRA01000142.1 GCA_003221295.1 Verrucomicrobiota bacterium
AAATGGAACGCGGTCCATCATCCCTTCACCCGACCGAAAGCCGAAGATCTTCCGTTGCTTGAGCAAAAAAAATTCGGCGAAATGCGCGCCGATGCCTACGACATCGTCTTAAACGGAGTCGAAATCGGCGGCGGCAGCATCCGCATTCATGAGCCGGAGTTGCAGGCGAAAATGTTCGAAGCCCTCGGCGTAAGCGCAGAAGAGCAGCAGGCGAAGTTTGGCCATTTGTTGCGCGCCTTTCGCCTGGGCGCGCCACCGCATGGGGGAATTGCGCTCGGACTCGATCGCCTCGTCATGCTCATCTGCGGCGAACAAACTATTCGCGACGTCATGGCTTTTCCCAAAAACAATCGCGGCCAGGAATTGATGACGCAATCGCCTGCCGAGGTCGATGCCAAGCAGTTGCGAGAACTAAGCATCACGCTGGCAAAGCAAAAATTGTAGCGCGGCCATTTTGGCCGCCAATGAAAAGAATCAGCGGCGAAGATCGCCGCCCTACAATTCTCCGTAATCGATGAGGTACGGCCAACCTTCCCATCGCTCTACCAGTCCCGCACGAACAGGATTCTCCCGAATGTAAAACCATTTGGATTCTGCGAATTCATCCTTTCGTAGGAGACGATCAAACACACCATCCTGCCATTTCCATGTTGCCTGGGTCTGACTTCGGACAAAGCGCTTCAGCCCAGCGGAAAATTGAGTGATCTTGGCCTCACGATCCTTTAGCGGACAAACCAATGGATGAAAGTGACCGGGCATCGCAACCGCAGCAATTGTGCGCCAATTTGCGTTTGCGCGACAGAATGTTTGGATTGCCCGAAGCGCTGCCGGATTTGCAAGAACGGAGCGGCGATCTTCGACGCACAGCGTAACGAAGTAAGTGACGACCTGGTCATGTTTAAGCCAGATCGGGATTCGCGGTGGACGCGCCATTCCTTCGATTGTAGGGCGGCCATCTTGGCCCCCAATAAAAGAAACGGCGGCGAAGATCGCCGCCCTACAATTCACCTGGTGGGTGATCGTAACCCAAAATTCCGAGCGCGATCGGAATAATGCGCGCGGACTGGTCGTTTAATACCCCAAGGCCTTTTTTCGGTCTATGGCAGTGGGCAGGGGATCCTTGCGGATTGTGATTGCTTCCGCGCCCGAGTCCTTCAGCTGCCTGGACTGAACCGCGTTAAACTCCACATCTTTCGTGAATTCCGGCGGAAGGTCCGCCTCCGCATAGATGGCGTGCACCGGGCATACGTCCACACACGCCATGCAATCAATGCAATCCTCCGGGTGAATGACCACCTGGTTCTCCAGTTCATAGAAGCAGGCAACGGGACACACCTCTACACAGTCGGTGAATTTGCATCCGCTACATTTGTCAGTGACGACGTGAGGCATGGAATAATGTCGTTGAGGGTTGCGTGAAGGGCCTGGTATTAACCCCAACTAATGCAGTGGTAGGCGCTTGGTCAATTCCTGTCTCAATATCAGACTAAGCCCGTGGCGGGTGATGTTCGCGGCCGGTCCGGAACAAAATCGCCACGCAAAAGGTAACGATACTCCCGAAGCAGATCCACCACGGGAATTCCATCACCGGCAGCCAGTCCGGTTGATGATAGATTTTCGTGCCGAAGATGCCCGCGATGTTGTTGGGCAATCCGCTCAGAATTGTGACAACGATAAAGCCGGCGATCATCGCAATGAAATTGCCGCGATCGTTTCCGCGCGTTTTTGTCAGCATGCCGGCGAGAAAGATTCCGAGGACAGAGCCGTAAGTGTAACCGTAAATGCCGAGGACGATCGGGATGATGCGCACATTGGGCCGTACAATCACAAAATAAGAAGTGGTCGATGCGACAAGGATCATGAGAATTGAAAACCCGACAGTAGCCCAGCGCACCGCGCGCAGGCTTTCTTCACCGTCCGCACCCGGGCGAATGTAGGTGACGTACCAATCGCGGGTGAAACTTGTGGCCAGCGCGTTGAGGGCGGTGCTGAGCGAACCCATCGCGGTCGCGAAAATTCCCGCGAGCAGTAATCCGCGCAGGCCTATAGGCATTTCGTAAAGAATGTAGTGACAAAAAATTTCGTTCGGTGTTTTGGGAACGACGAGATCTTGATGCGTCTGATAAAATACCCAAAGCAGCACACCGATGCTGACAAAGGTGAACGCAATCGGAATATCAGCGAGTCCGGAGAGAATAAGCGAGCGGCGGCTGCGGCGAATATCGACCGCAGTTAACATGCGTTGCACCATGTCCTGATCGGTTCCGTGAGTGGACATGGTCATGAAGGTCGAACCAATGAGACCGGCGAAAATGGTGTACTCGATGGCGAACATGCCCGCGATTTTTTGCCAGCCATGTTTCGCTGGGTCGAGGCCGGTAGTGATCAGATCGGAAAGATGGAACGGGCCGCGACGCTGCACGATTTCATGCCAACCGCCGGGAATGGCAGCGTAAAGCAACCCGAGCGCGATCAGGGCGCTCCCGATCATGATTGAAGCCTGGATCAAATCGGTCCAGATGACGGCCTTAATCCCGCCGAGCGTTGTATAAATCGCGGTCAGAACAACGATCGCAATCGTTGCGCCGACGTAAATCCAAAGTGTTTCCGCCTGGCTCGGACGCACCCCGCGAATCATTTCATAAGCAAGCGCCAACGCGATGGCCGCCACATACAAACGGGCACCAGAAGCGAGCAATCGGGTGAAAAGAAATACGGCAGAAGCGGCGTTTTTCGTTCCGGCGCCGAATCGCGCGGTTAGATATTCGTAGATCGAGAAGACTTTGTAATCGTAATACGGTTTAATGAAAATGAAGCTAACGAGAATGCGGGCAATGATGGTGCCAAGCGCGAGCTGTAAATAAGTATAGTTGCGTTGGGTGTAACCTTCGCCCGGAGTGCCAAAAAAAGTCCCGGCGCTGGTTTCCGCGGCGATGAGGGAAGCGAGCACAGCCCACCATGGAATCTGGCGGCGGCCGAGCGCGAAGTCTTCCAGATCGCGTTCCTTCCGGCCCATGCGCAGGCCGATGGCGACGATGATGAAGAAATAGAGGAAAAGAACGAGGCAATCGATCCCGAGCCGAGCGTCCATGCGATCCTACTTATCAAATGACGAATGACGAATGTCGAATGACGAAGGAAATCCGAATGAGGAAGATCAAAATCGCGGCCTCTGTCGCAAACCCATTTGTCATTCCGGCCTCGACATTCCATCCTCATTCAATGCCAGTCCGGCTCGGACCATTCGTGCTTCGTCATTATCTTAAGGAACATGATTGAGATTCGCGCTCTGGACTTCGACTTAGAGAAGACGCTTGGCTCCGGTCAGGTCTTCCATTGGGAAAAATATGGGAATGGATTTGTTGGCGCGATTGGAGAAAACGCGCTTTTTCTGGAGCAGCGTGGCGGCATCTTGAAAGTTCGTTTTGGCGAGACGCCAAAACCAGCACCCGGGACGCGCGCGCTACCCAGGATTGTGGCGCGTTATTTCGCGCTCGATCATCCTCTCGAGGAGATTTGCGCGTCGTTCCCGCGGGATCCGATCATGAACGCGGCACGCGATTTTTGTCGCGGCCTTCGAATCATTCGCCAGCCAAAATGGGAATGCCTGGCCACGTTTATCTGCTCTTCGATGAAACAGGTGGCGCATATCCGGCAAATTGTGCGGGCGTTGCGTCAGCGATTTGGGGAAAAGAAAGAAATCCGCGGACACGAAGTTTTTTCATTTCCATCGCCCAGTCGCCTGGCGCGAACGAGCGAGAGTGAATTACGAAAATGCGGGCTGGGCTATCGCGCGAGAAACCTGCTGGAAACGGCGAAGCGCGTCGCATCCGGGGATGCGGATCTGGATTCGTGGAGCGCGCTCTCTGACCGACAACTGCGGGAGCAACTGTGCGAGCTCCCGGGCGTGGGGATGAAAGTGGCGAATTGTGTGATGCTCTTCGCCTACGAACGCATCGCAGCATTCCCCATTGATGTTTGGATAGAACGAGTCTTGCGTGAAAGATATTTTGCCAGGAAACGCAAAGTGACTGGACAGATGCTGGCGGATTTCGTTGCAAATTATTTCGGCGCACATGGTGGCTACGCGCAGCAATATCTGTTTCATCACGCGAGGATGACAGGGAAGCGAAAATCGCAAAGTCACTCGATTGATCAGTTTCATTAAAAATAATGACGAAGCACGAATGGTCCGAGCCGGACTGGCATAGCATGACGAGGGAATGACAAAGCATGAAAGCTTTTCATCATTTGACCACTTGAGCTTTTTTCGTCATCCGGATTTCGTAATTTCACGATCGGATAGCTCCCAGAGGGAGTGTGCGTCCCGCGCCGGAGCTGAGCGAAGACGGGTTGCTGGCATCCGCTTGCGGCCGACACGGCCGCCACTACAGGGCAACCCAAGGATGACATAGACGGGAGGCTGCTTTATTTTGGCTCAGAGCGAAGTGAACGGGCGCGCGCGATGCTAGTTCTAATGTGAGCCCGATAACGAGGTCCTTGACTGATGCAGCCTAGAAGCGAACGACAGAAAATCCTGTGGGCGGTATTCGTTTCGCTCCTGCTGCATCTTGTAGTCGGCGTTTCCATCGCTTCTTTCGGGGACAAACTTCAACCCTCGCTTCCCGAGGAGGAGAAACCAGTGGAGCTGACAATTATGGATCTCGCCCCGATTCCGACTCCACCGGCGGTGCCAAAGAACACGCCTTTTATCGACACGGCGGAGCAA